>JAYVVW010000118.1:0-20631 GCA_043786595.1 Sphingomonadales bacterium
CGCACCAAATCAGGCCATCTGCCGCTTTCGAGGACGAAGGCATGCGTGCAGCCGCTATCAAACCACACGTCGAGAATATCAACGACGCGTTCATAATCGGCGGCATCATAATCGCTGCCAAGATAATCCTGCGCGCGGGCATCGCTCCACGCATCAACGCCGTTTTCGGCGATTGCCGCGATGATCCGCGCGTTGACGGCGGGGTCATAGAGATATTGGCCCGACTTGCGATTGACGAACAGCGTGATCGGCACCCCCCACGCGCGCTGGCGTGACAGCACCCAATCGGGGCGGCCCTCAACCATCGATCGCATGCGGTTGCGGCCTTTTTCGGGCACCCAGCGGGTGTCGGCGATTGCGGCAAGCGCGGTAGAGCGGAGCGTCTTCTCCCTCTCCCCTTGAGGGGAGAGGGCCGGGGAGAGGGGCATGTCAGAAAGCGCAACGCCTGTCACAGGCCCCTCTCCCAACCCTCTCCCCTCAAGGGCAGACGGCTTGAGTGGCTTATCCATCGGCACGAACCATTGCGGCGTGCAGCGGTAGATCACCTTGGCCTTTGAGCGCCATGAATGCGGGTAGCTGTGCTTGTAATCCGCACTCGCCGCGAGGAGAGCACCGCTTTCGCGCAGGTCTGTGCAGATTGGGCCATCGGGGGCGTTGAATTTGGCATTGATGACTGAACCCTGGCCGCCAAGCCAAGCCCAGTCTTCACGGTACTTCCCATCGCCCAGCACTGCAAACACCGGCTCAATCCCGTTCGCTTTGCACAGGTCAAAATCGTCCTCACCGTGATCGGGCGACATGTGGACAAGGCCCGTGCCGGTGTCAGTCGTGACAAACGCTGATCCATCAAGGAACGGGCGGGGACGATCGAAAAATTCGGCCATCCTTGCCCTCTCCCCTTGAGGGAGAGGGTGACCCGAAGGGTCGGGTGAGGGGTCGGCGCGCGTCGGCGCGCCAGAAGACTCTGCACCGGCAGAATTTTGGGCACTGGCAGAAGCCCCCTCACCGCTGCGACTAAGCTCGTTCCTCGCTAAGTCTCGCTCCTCTCCCTCAAGGGGAGAGGGGTTTAGCCGCCCCGCCATCGGGTGACGCGCCGTGGCTCCGGCTAGGTCGGAGCCTTTTACAGTTTGCTCAACTGGCGGACGAGCCAACATCGCTCCGTCAGACTCATCTTCACTTACCAGTTCGCCTTCAACGCCTAACCCAGTCCGCTTGTAGAAATCATTCTCTAGCGCTGCGGCGATTAGAAACCACCTACCGTCATGTTCCCCGCCTTCTTGCTTAAAGAGGAGATACTCAACTTCAGCCCCATAGGCGATCGCCTGATTGACCGGGATCGTCCACGGCGTTGTCGTCCAGATGACGGCGCTGACCCTTTCACCCTTGTCGAGCAATTCTTGAATCGCAGGGCAGTTGGGTGCTTCGGTAATCTCAAACGCCACATCAATCTGTGTGCTCGTGATGTACTCATACTCAACCTCAGCCTCGGCCAAGGCGGTCTTTTCGACCGGTGACCACATTACCGGCTTGGCGCCGCGGTATAATTGCCCGCTCTCGGCGAATTTCATTAGTTCAGTGACAATCACTGCTTCGGCGGCGAAATCCATGGTCATATAGGGATTATCCCAATCGCCGTTGATGCCCAGCCGCTTGAGCTGTTCGCGCTGCACATTGACCCAATTTTGCGCGTAGGCGCGGCATTCGGCGCGGAATTCCTCGATCGGCACGTCATCCTTGTTGCGCTTTTTCTTGCGATATTCTTCCTCAACCTTCCATTCGATCGGCAGGCCGTGGCAATCCCAGCCGGGGACATAGGGCGCGTCTTTGCCGCGCAGGTTCTGCGTGCGGACGACCATGTCTTTGAGGATGTGGTTGAGCGCGTGGCCGATGTGCATGTCGCCGTTGGCATAGGGCGGGCCGTCGTGGAGGATGAACTTTTCGCGGCCCTTCCGCCGGTTGCGCAGTTCGCGGTACAAATCGATCGCCTGCCAGCGTGCGAGGATGCCCGGCTCCTTTGCAGGAAGGCCAGCCTTCATGGGGAAATCGGTTTTGGGCAGGAACACAGTGTCCCGGTAATCGCGCTGTTCTGTCATGGGGAACGCCCTTACGGCGTGATCGGCTTCAGTGGAAGCCTTTGATGCGTTGGTTCATGCGGTCGCAAACAGCATCGCGTCGTCGGCAAAGGCCTTGAACTCAAGCGCGTTGCCGCTGGGATCGCGTAGGAACATCGTGCGCTGCTCGCCCGGTTGACCCGCAAAGCGCGTGACGGGCGCGATGCCAAACGTCACGCCTGCCGCTTCAAGCCGCGCGGCAAGTACGTCGAATGTCGGCATGTCTAGCACGACGCCGAAATGCGGCACGGGCACGTCATGCGCGTCGACCGCGTTGCTGCCAACGCTCCCGGCCTGTGCGGGGATCAGATGCGCGACGATCTGATGACCGAACAGATCAAAATCAATCCACCGCTCCGCGCTACGTCCTTCGCGGCACCCCATCACGCCGCTGTAAAATGCACGCGCGGCATCAAGATCATCTACCGCGAAGGCAAGGTGAAATGGCCTCATGGTTTGGCAAGCTCAAGGCAGGCCGAAAGGTCTGGGCCAGCAGCTTCGCGCGGATTGATGCGCGTCTGCGCGGTGATTTCTTCCTTCGCAAGGCCGATGATCACGTCATTTTCAACTTCGCTTTTGCCCTGAATGCGCAGTGCCGCGCGCGCGCGATTGTCGAGCACGGCGGCAAAGGTGGCGAGTGTTTTGGCGGTTGCTGAAAGCCCTTCCTTCGCTCGCGTATCTTTAGCAGCAAGCGACACAAGCGCGGCGCACTGCGTCAATCCGGGCGGCGGTGGCGGCGGATCGATCCGGTTCATTAGATCGACACAGTCGGACACGACTTGCGGGGTGAGTGCGGCATCACCGCGTTTCTGAAAGTCGGCGACCGAGGCAAGGATTGCCGCGCGGACATCCTCGCGCGTCCGCCCGCCTTGCGCCGTCAGTGCTTCACCGACGGTGGCTGCGAAATGCGCACCGCGTGTCGCAAGTGGCGGCACGTTCGTCCACGTTCCAACACCGCGCTGCTGATCGCTAGATACGATCGCGAGTGCGGCAACACAGCGGACACGCTGCGCCTGATCGGGGGTCATCAGCGGCGGCGCAGCGGGCGCAGCGGCGGGGAAACCGAGCGCGGCGATGGCGAGTGCAAAGGCGAATTGTTTCATGGGCGGTAGTTTCGTTCAAGCCGCGCCGCGATACAAGCACTGATCACGGCAAATTACTGGAATGCCTTCCTCTCCCCTCGTGGGAGAGGCTAGGTGAGGGGCCGACAACGTCTGTCGCCCAAAAGACTCTATTGCGCGCCAAAGTAGAGTCTCTTGCACCGCAGACGCGGCTTGGCCCCTCACCCAGCCTCTCCCACAAGGGGAGAGGAGCATAGTCTGATCGGCACGCCATTGGAAAACTGCGCCGTAGCGCTATAGCGGCGGCGTGAACCGATTCCCCAAAATATCGATGTTTGCGCTCGGCTTTGTGTCAGCGACCGGATTTGAACCACTTGGGCTATGGGCGGTGACACTTGCCTGCCTCGGTGTGATGATGGCGAGCGTTGCCGACGCGCCGTCTCCCCGTTCGGCGGCGGCACGCGGATATTGGTTTGGAGTGGGCCATTTCACGCTCGGGCTCAACTGGATCGCGGGCGCATTTCAGTTTCAGGATGCGATGCCGCACTGGCTCGGCTGGTTCGCCGTTGTCGCGCTGGCATTATATATCGGCGTTTATCCCGCAATCGCGGCGCTGATCGCGCGATTGCTCGTAAAATCGCCGCGCGCGCCGCGTCAATGGTTGCCTTTCACGCTGGTGTTTGGCGGCGCGTGGATTGTCAGCGAATTTCTCCGCGCGACGGTGTTTACGGGCTTTGCGTGGAATCCGCTCGGGGTGATCTGGCTGCCGATCGTCGGCGTGCCGCGCGCGTTTGCGCCGTTGGTCGGCACCTATGGGTTGGGCGGGATCACAATCCTGATCGCGGGGTTGCTCGCGGCGTTCGTCCCGCGCTGGATTGCGCGTGTACGGGCGGACGTAGCGACGGGGCAGGGCGAATGGCTGTCGGCTGCTTTGGCACCGGTCGCACTCGCGGCGTTTTTGACGCTTGGCGCTTATTCGATGAAACATGTCGTTGCGCATCCGATTGGCAGCGGCGCGCGCGTTCGCATCGTCCAGCCCAATATCGGCCAGCAGGACAAGCATCATCCCGCCTATGAAAAAACCAATTTCACCAAGCTGGCAGCGCTCAGCGGCGTGCCCGGCAAAGAGCCGCGCCTGATCCTCTGGCCCGAGGCGGCGGTGCCCGATTATCTTGAGGACGAACCACGGGCGCGGCAGCGCATCGCCGAACTGATCGACCCAAGTGATATGATCATGACGGGCGGCGTCGCGTTGATCTATGACAAAGCGGGCGATCTGGTGGCCGCGCGCAATAGCCTGTTCGCGCTCAATGCGCAGGCCGAAATTACCGCGCGTTACGACAAATCGCACCTTGTGCCCTACGGCGAATATCTGCCGATGAAGCCGCTGTTATCAGCGATTGGCCTCTCTCGACTTGTGCCAGGCACGGTTGATTTTCTGCCCGGCCCCGGCGCGCAGAGTCTGAGCGTGGCGGGCTTTGGCAAGGTTGGCGTCCAGATTTGCTATGAAATCATTTTTTCGGGCGATGTCGTCGACGCCGCGAACCGCCCTGATTTCCTGTTTAACCCGTCAAATGATGCGTGGTTCGGAAGCTGGGGTCCGGTGCAGCATCTGGCGCAAGCACGGCTCCGTGCGATTGAAGAGGGGATCACCGTCGTCCGGTCAACGCCAACCGGGATTTCGGCGATCATTGATCCGCAGGGACGCGTTGTCCGCGCGCTGGCTTATCACACCGCAGGATTTATCGATGCCAAACTGCCGCTCAGCGATCGACCAACATTGTTCGCGCGGCTGGGAAATTGGTTACCCGCAGCATTGGCGCTGATATTGTTCGCGGGGGGAATTGCCATGGCGCGAAAGCGTCGCTAAAGCCTCGCTCCGAACACATATAAAGATTTCCTTATATCTGATGGGAACCGAACATGCGCGATAATTATCTTTTCACGTCGGAAAGCGTTTCCGAAGGTCATCCTGATAAGGTTTCGGATCAGATTTCGGATTCGATCGTCGATCTGTTTCTGTCAAAAGACCCCGAAGCGCGGATCGCTTGTGAAACACTGACGACGACGCAACTTGTTGTTCTAGCCGGAGAAATCCGCTGCAAGGGAGTTTATGAAAACGGCGAATGGGCACCCGGCGCGAAAGAAGAGATCGAAGCGACCGTCCGCAACACGGTCAAGGAAATCGGCTATGAGCAAGATGGGTTTCACTGGCAGACGCTGACCTTCCTCAACAATCTCCACGGCCAGTCGGCGCATATCGCGCAAGGTGTCGATGCGAGCGGCAACAAGGATGAAGGCGCTGGCGATCAGGGCATCATGTTTGGCTATGCCACCGATGAAACCCCCGATCTGATGCCTGCGACGCTTTATTACAGTCACAAAATTCTTGAGCGGATGGCGTCGGATCGCCATTCGGGCGCGGCGCCGTTCCTTGAGCCTGATGCCAAGAGCCAGGTCACGCTCCGCTATGAAGGCAGCATTCCCGTCGCTGCGACCGCGATCGTCGTTTCGACGCAGCATGCGAAAGGCTATGATGAAGGCGCGAACGAAGCCGAACTCCATGCTTATGTGAAGCAGGTCATTGCCGAAATTTTGCCAGCGAACCTGCTGACCGAAACCGAATATCATATCAACCCGACGGGCAGCTTTGAAATCGGCGGGCCAGACGGTGACGCGGGTTTGACGGGTCGCAAAATCATCGTTGATACCTACGGCGGCGCGGCACCGCACGGTGGCGGCGCATTCAGCGGCAAAGACCCGACCAAAGTTGACCGATCGGCGGCCTATATCACGCGCTATCTGGCGAAAAATATCGTCGCCGCCGGCCTTGCCACGCGCTGCACGATCCAGCTTGCCTATGCGATTGGCGTTTCAAAGCCGCTTTCGCTTTACGTCGATACGCATGAAACGGGCACCGTCGGTGATGACAAGATCGAAGCGGCGATCATGAGCATCGAAGCGCTTGGCGGCCTCACCCCGCGCGCCATTCGCACGCATCTTGGCCTTAACAAGCCGATCTACCGCAAGACCGCAGCCTACGGCCATTTCGGGCAAAAAGCGGAAGGCGATTTCTTCCCGTGGGAAAAAACCGATCTTGTAGATGCGTTGAAAGTGGCGCTCTAGCCAAAACCGATAGGGGCGCATAAGGAAATCCGATGCGCCCCTATCTCGATCTCATGCAACGTATTTTGGACGGAGGCGCGGTTCAGCACGATCGCACCGGCGTCGGCACGCGATCGGTTTTCGGGCACCAGATGCGCTTCGATCTGGCGCAGGGCTTTCCGCTTGTCACCACCAAGAAGCTGCACCTGCGCTCGATCATTATCGAGCTGCTGTGGTTCCTGCGCGGCGACACCAATGTCAAATGGCTCCACGATCATAAGGTCAGCATCTGGGATGAATGGGCCGATGCCGACGGCAATCTGGGGCCTGTGTACGGGAAACAGTGGCGCGATTGGCGCGGCGACGGCGGGATTGCGGTTGACCAGATTGCGGCATTGATTGATCAAATTAACAACAATCCAGCGTCGCGCCGCCAGATTGTAAGCGCCTGGAACCCCGCCGAACTTGGCCAGATGGCGCTTGCGCCGTGCCACTGCCTGTTCCAGACTTATGTTGCCGACGGAAAACTCTCGCTCCAGCTGTATCAGCGGTCATGCGATGTCTTTCTCGGTGTACCGTTCAACATCGCGTCCTATGCGTTGCTGACGCATTTGCTCGCCGATCAATGCGGATTGAAAGTCGGGGATTTCGTCTGGACAGGGGGCGATTGCCATCTTTATTCAAACCACCTCGATCAGGCGCGGTTGCAACTGACCCGCACACCGCACACATTGCCGCAGCTTGAAATCAAACGGCGTGCGCCAAGCATTGATGCCTATAACTATGAGGACTTTACCATTCTCAATTATCAGGCCGATCCCCATATCGCCGCACCGGTGGCAATATGAACCATCCCGAAATAACCCTCATCCTTGCGCGCGCCGACAATGGTGTGATCGGCAAGGATGGCGCAATGCCGTGGCATTTGCCCGCCGATCTTCGCCGCTTCAAACAGCTCACGCTCGGCGCACCGATGATCATGGGGCGCAAGACATTCGATAGCTTGCCAGGTCTTTTGCCGGGCCGCCGCCATATCGTGATCACGCGCGACAAGGCATGGGATGAAGACGGCGCCGAACCCGTAAACAGCGTGCAAGCTGCGTTGAAAACTGCAAACGCACCGCATGTCTGCGTGATCGGCGGCGCAGAGATATTCAGTCTTTTCCTCGACAAGGCGGACCGTATCGAGCTTACTGAAGTGCATTCCGCGCCCGACGGCGACGCGTTTGCCCTTGCGATTGGCGATGGTTGGCAGGAAACGTCACGCGAAAGCCATCCTGCAATCGGCGATCATCCGGCGTTTGATTTCGTCACGCTCAAACGCGCGTGCTGAATTCGCATCGCCGATTGTCTCAGCCATTGCCCGCCTCATAAGCCTTTTCTATAGCAGACCATATGGAGCGGCTCGACGGCAGCTCGGCAGTTCCTGACGCGTTTGCGCGGGGGGTTGTCGCGCTTGGCAATTTTGATGGATTTCATGCCGGGCATCAGGCCGTTGTCGGGCGCGCCGTTGCGCTAGCGCGACAAGCAGGCGTCCCCGCACTTGTCGCAACCTTTGATCCGCACCCGGTACGCTATTTCCGGCCCGATACCCCGCCGTTCCGACTGACCACGCTTGATCAGCGTCAACGATTGTTCGCACAGGCCGGGGCCGATGCAATGATCGTGTTTCATTTCGATCAGGCGCTTGCGTCGTTAACCGCCGAAGAGTTTGCGGCACATCGGCTCGCGGGGCTTTCAGGCGTGGTTACGGGTGAAGACTTCACCTTCGGCAAGAATAAGGGCGGCAACATTGCGGTGCTTGCTGCACTTGGCGCGCAATTGGGCTTTTTTGCGCAAAGCGTTGCACCTGTCAGCCTTGACGGTGCGACGATTTCGTCAAGCGCGATCCGTACGGCGCTGCAAAATGGTGACTGCCCCGCTGCGACGCGTTTGCTTACGCGTCCGTTCACGATCGAAGGCCGGGTTCAGCACGGTGACAAGCTTGGCCGGACGATTGGCTATCCGACGGCGAACGTTGACCTCGGCAATTATCTGCGCCCGCGATACGGCATCTACGCAGTACGCGCACGACTTGCGGGTGGTCGCGTGATCGACGGCGCGGCAAACATTGGCATCCGCCCGACCTTCGATCCGCCTAAGGAATTGCTTGAAGTCTTCCTGTTCGATTTCAACGAATCGCTTTACGATCAATCAATTGAAGTCGAGCTCCACGCCTGGCTCCGCCCCGAAGCCAAGTTTGAAAACCTCGCGGCGCTGACCGCGCAGATGGACAAGGATTGCGATCAGGCACGACGAGTGCTGGCGTTGGTGCGATCCTAGTGCCGGAAGTGGCGCATCCCGGTAAAGATCATTGCAAGACCCGCGTTATCGGCGGCGGCGATCACTTCATCATCGCGGATTGACCCGCCTGGCTGAATGACGGCTGTTGCGCCGGCTTCGACCGCCGCCAGCAGGCCGTCAGAAAATGGGAAAAATGCGTCGGACGCGACCGCCGACCCGATCGTACGCGGCGTCGCCCAGCCTGCCTTTTCAGCGGCATCTTTGGCTTTCCACGAGGCAATCCGCGCGCTTTCAAGGCGGTTCATCTGGCCCGCGCCGATCCCGGCGGTGCTGCCATCCTTGGCATAGACGATCGCGTTCGATTTGGTGTGTTTGGCCACCCTCCATGCGAACAGGCAGTCGGCAAGCTCTGCCTCACTTGGCACGCGTTTGGTGACGGTTTTGAGGTCTGCCGCAGTGATCTGCTCGTTGTCGCGCGTCTGGACGAGCAGGCCGCCGGCGATCGTTTTCATGTTCATGCCGCACCGTCCAGGATCGGGCAAATCGCCGGTGAGGATCAGGCGCAGGTTTTTCTTTCTGGCAAACACCGCGCGGGCAGCGTCGTCGGCATCTGGCGCGCAGACGACTTCGGTGAAAATACCGCTGATTGCTTCGGCGGTTGCACCGTCGAGCGGGCGGTTGACCGCGATGATGCCGCCAAATGCAGAAACGGTGTCGCACGCGAACGCGGCCTGATACGCCTCGATAAGCGTCGCGCCGCTGGCAACGCCGCACGGATTGGCATGTTTGACGATGACGACCGTTGGCGGCCCATCACGAAATTCGCTGACAAGTTCGAGTGCGGCATCGGCATCGTTGTAATTATTGTAGCTAAGTTCTTTGCCCTGAACCTGAATACCCTGCGCGATTCCGCGATCCGACGTGATATTTGACAGATAAAGTGCGGCGGACTGATGCGGGTTTTCGCCGTAGCGCAAAGTTGTCGCCAGCGTGCCGCCAGTGGTGAGGCTCTGCGGAAATAGCTCACTCTGATCAACCTGCGCAAACCAGCCCGCGATCATAGCGTCATAAGCCGCCGTTGCGGCATAGGCTTTGGCCGCGCAGCGACGGCGGAAATCATAGCGTGTCGCGCCGCGATTCGCGTCCATCGCTGCGATCAGTTCGGCATAGTCGCAAGGGTCGGTCACGATCGCGACATGTGCGTGATTTTTGGCAGCAGAGCGCACCATGCTCGGCCCGCCAATATCGATGTTTTCGATAATGTCGTCGCGGCTTGCGCCCTTGGCAACCGTCGCTGCGAAGGGATAGAGGTTGACGACAACGAGATCGATCGGGCCGATATCATGGTCGGCCATCGCCTGCTGATGTTCAGGATTATCGCGCACCGCAAGCAGCCCGCCGTGAACCTTGGGATGCAATGTCTTGACGCGGCCATCCATCATTTCGGGAAAGCCTGTCAGGTCTGAAATATCGCGCACGACAAGCCCGGCATCGCGAAGCGCCTTCGCCGTGCCGCCGGTGGACACGAGCTCAACTCCGTGCCGCGCAAGCGCCTGACCCAATTCGGCCAGCCCGGCCTTGTCCGAAACCGAAAGCAGTGCCCGGCCAATTTTAACGTCACTCATACTCTGTCTATCCCGCTCGTTTGAAGGCCCAGCTGATGCTTGCGCCGCCCGCAGGCGCTTCGCCGCTGACCACCAGTTGCTGTGTTGAATGGAGGCGGCCATCGCCGTCGATCCAGATGCTGTCGTCGATTGAAAGCTTGCCGCCGCGCGCGCGAAATTGCCAGAGCGCGCCTTGGTCGATGCGCAAGAGTGCTGCCATACCGTCGGCGGTTGGCGTCGCTTCAACGCCGGGAGCGAGATGAAAACGCGCAGAAAAGTGCGAAGTTTGCGCTTTGCGTGATCCAATTGCGGGCAGCAAGACATCATCGCCGCGCAGTTCGCGGCCATCGCCCGATAGCGCGAGCGTCCGTTTGTGGATGAGGCCCAGCCGCTTGGCATAGCCGTCATGGCTTGCCTCGATCTGGCTGCCGCTGTCATTTTCCTGCCGGTCAAGCTCGACTTCGGTTACACCGCGCCCAAGCGTCCCGTTGGCGAGAATTGCGGTTGAATTGCTGTCCGCCAGCGTCACCGTTGAATGCGCCGCCGTTGTCCGCAACGCTTCTGTAAGTGCGTGGTGGACCGCGACTCCGCCAGCATGCGCACCGCCGCAATTGACGATCAGACGGTGCGCACCGTCGGATAATTCAAAAGCGAGCGTCGACGCGCACCCTCCACCGGATACACGCGCGACGGGCGGCGGAGCCATGTCGGCAACGATGATGGTCTGCCCTGCGGCGATCCGCTGATACCCCCAGTCGCGCGGTTGACGCAGCGGGCGCGTGCGCACGCCACTGCCCGTTACAATCGCATTGACGCTTGCTGCGTCGACGGGTGCGCTGCCCTGCCAGCTTGAAAGCCCGCCGTCGCCAAGTGTGATGCCGAGCAGCGCCGCCACTGCGCGGTTCTGCGCGGTCTCGATCGTTGCCGGGCAATCAATCCGCCGCGCGAGATAGATTTCGCGCAACATCGACAGCAGGATGACAGCTTCGATCTGATTGTGCGGCGTGCGGCAGATGATCCCGCCGTCGCTTGAAAACGAGGTCGCGAGCGCTTTGGCCATCCCGGCCTCGCCAAAGTTTCGCCTCGGGTTTGCGCCAGAAATCAGTAAACCAGCCGCGATCACGCCCGCCCACGCTGCGATACGTGGCAAGCCGACCGGCGCGCGGTCAGCCGTCCGGTCAAGGTGCCGCGCGCCGCGTGCCAAACCGTTGAGCACCGCCGAGCGGTAAACCAGGTCGCTGCTCGACAGGATCAGCGGCGCATGGGCCGCCCAGAACAAAATGCGCCACCCCCAAAGGTCAGGCCGCCACGCGACATCGCTGACCTTCTCGCCGTGGCTCGCGATCCACTTGCGTGTCAGATTTTCGGCAATGGGTGCAACTTCGGCGCGAGTTCCGGCGGCTGCCAGATCACGAAGCCAGGCAAAGCGCTGAAGATAATCAGAGTGCCTCGCTGACAATCCGGTCTCGGTAAATGTCAGCGTATCAGTTGCGACGCTTTCACCGTTCATCGCAAACGAGCCGCTGGCGATCAGCGTGCCACGCTGCACATCACCAGCCAGCGGATCGTTGGGAACGACGAGAAGCTTGAGCGGATAGCGCCCGCGCAGGTGCAGCGCATGGAGCGGCGTGCGCCAAGTCATCTTGTAAAATTGCGCCGAAAGCCGGTCAGACAGCGAAAGCCCTACGTCGCTGCGCGCGCGGACAAGCCGTTTACCGGCAGGAATTTGTTCGCTGCCGTCATCGCCGGCATGATCGGTCATGCGCTACGCAGCCGTTCGATATTGCTCTGGTAATGGTCAGGGCCGCCCTTGAACGTCGCCGTTCCCGCGACGAGGACGTTGGCACCAGCCGCGATGACGCGCCGTGCGGTATTCATGTCAACGCCGCCATCGACTTGCAAATCAATTGGCTTGCCGCACTTGTCGATCATTTTGCGGATCGCTTCGATCTTGCGCAATTGGCTTGTAATGAAACTCTGTCCGCCAAAACCGGGATTGACGCTCATCACCAGCACCAGATCAATTTCGTCGAGGATATAATCAAGCATTTTCGCAGGCGTTGACGGATTGAGCGAAACGCCCGCTTTTTTGCCAAGCGCCTTGATACGCTGCACCGTACGGTGGAGATGCGGCCCGGCCTCTTGGTGAACGGTGATGATATCTGACCCTGCCTCGGCAAAGGCATCAAGCATCGGATCAACCGGCGTGATCATCAGATGGACGTCCATCACTTTGGCTGTGTGCGGGCGCAGTGCTTTCACCACCACCGGGCCAATTGTAATGTTTGGCACGAAATGGCCGTCCATCACATCAATGTGTATCCAGTCTGCCCCAGCGGCGTCAATCGCACGTACTTCTTCACCGAGACGCGCAAAATCAGCCGAGAGAATCGACGGTGCAATGAGGATTGGATGGGTCATGAAGCGTCGCTCTAAACACTGTAACACATGCGGGCAACCCGCGTGATTGCGCGACTATTCGCGTTTGAAGCGGGCGATGAAAAAACCGTCGAAATGGTCGCGTGGCAAAACCCGCAGCCAGCCCTGCCAGTGAACCGCAGGGCCATCGAAAAAGTCCGACGTGTTGATTGGGTCGATGATCAGCCCAGCGGCCTCGGCGACCGCAACCTGTGCTTCGCCTTCTGCGGGTTCGAGCGAGCATGTCGCGTATATCAGCGTGCCACCCGGCGCGAGCCAGCGCGCCACATGCGCGATCATTGCCGACTGGATTTGCGCCAGTGCCGCGATGTCGCGCGGCCGCACGCGGTGCAGCACATCGGGGTGACGCGCAAAGATGCCCGTGGCGCTGCACGGCGCATCAAGCAGGACCGCATCAACCGGTGCCTCGGGCGCCCACTTCATGATATCGGCCTGAATCGTTTTTGCGGTCAGGCGGGTGCGCGTCAGATTGTCGTTAAGCCGCACGATCCGCGCGCGATCCGAATCGATCGCTGTCACGTCCCACCCTGCTGCTGCAAGCTGCATTGTCTTTCCGCCGGGTGCTGCGCAGAGATCAAGCACGCGCCTGCCATTGCCAGCGCCAAGCAAGCGCGCGGGGATCGAGGCCGCGATATTCTGCACCCACCACGCGCCGTCGCCAAATCCGGCAAGATCATGGATCGCCGTGCCGCGCGCGAGCCGGACATGGCCGGGTGCCAGACTTGTGCCGCCAAGCTTTTCAACCCAATCGTCGGTGGTCGCGGCGTCTTTGAGCGCCAGATCGACAGGCGGTGGTTCGGCAATCATCGCCTGCGCACCTTCGATCATGTCACCGCCCCACGCCTCATGCCAGCGCACCGCGACCTCGCCCGGAAGCGCCGGCGTGTCGGGCAGCGTGACCTTGCGGCGAAGAAGCGTGCCCAATACGCCGTGAACAAGCCGCCTTGGGCCGCCTTCGACAAGCGGCAATGCGGTCGAAACGGCCGCATGTTCGGGGGTTTTGAGGATCAGTGCCTGCACCAGAGCAATCCGGATCACCATTCGCGCCTTAGCATCATCGGCGAGCCGGTTTCGGGTCGCGCTATCGATCAGCGCGTCGAGATCGGGCAGGCGGCGTAGCGTTTCACTAGCGATCGCGCGGGCAAGCGCGCGATCAGCGGGCGCATCGATCCCGCGGGTTGCAGCGGCAAGCGCAAATTCGAGCGGCTGTCCGCGCCGGATCACGGCGTCGAGCAGTTTGAGCGCGGCAAGGCGCGGCGCAAGGCCTGGAACATCAGAAATAGTGGTCGTCTTTCATGAAAAGCGCTATTGCGCCGGACACTGCCTTAAACCGGATCAAGCAAATGTCGACCCGCCCCGCTACAGTACGTCCCGCGCACCTCGATGCGCCCGACTATCTTTCGAAAAGTCCACCCGTGCCAAAACCAGAACCATTGGCCACACGCGAAGAGCCCGATCCTGACCGGCTCGACCCGGTGCGCTACGGCGACTGGGAGTTCAAAGGCCTCGCAATCGATTTTTAGCGTCAACCGACTGTTAAGCCATTGTTGTTAGGCCAATCTATCAGCGCGATAAGGGTGGCGATCATGGACGACGAATTAAAAGAATTTCTGGCGCGTTTGCTTCAGGCAGGCACGGTATCTGACGGTGACGTAATGTTGCTGCGCGATTCGATCTGGAGCGATGACGGCGTTGCCCAACCGATTGTCGACGCATTGTTTTCGCTCAACAACCGCCTTGGCGATTATTCGCCGATATGGGCCGATTTTTTTATCGAAACCGTTGGCTATTTCGTACTCGATCAGTCTGATCCCAAGGGGCTGATCAGCGAAGCGAATGCGCAGTGGCTGCTGAGCCAGATCGACAAGAATGGCCGCGTGGCATCGCTCGTTGAACTTGAACTCCTCGTCAGCCTGATCGAACATGCTGAAACGGTTCCCGACCGGCTGACCACCTACGCGCTTGGTCAAGCCGAAGCTGTCATCATGACCGGCGACGGGCCAACGCGAAAAGGGCAAATTTGCGTTCCAAATCGCGTTGATGCGCCCGAAGTCGAAATGCTGCGCCGTCTGATTTTTGCAGGCGGCGGCGAAGGTGCAACGATTGTCGGATCGGCAGAGGCCGACTTGCTGTTCCGCATCAAGGACGCGACGCTTAACAGCGACAATGCACCGTCGTGGCAATTGCTGTTCGTTCAGGGTGTCGGCAATCACCTGATGGCGCACAGCGATTACCGCCCGCTGTCAACCGACGATGCCGCGCGTTTCAATCATTTCCTTGATCAGGGTGTGCCGCATCTCGGGCGCTTCCTCAAACGGATATTGCCCGCGACGATGATCGGCAGCGGTACGATTACACAGGCGTTCAAGTCGTTGTTTCCGCGCGTTGAAGACCGCTTTGCCAAGTCGCTTGCGATTGACAACAGTCATCTGATTACCACCGAAGAGGCGGGTTGGCTCAAGGATCATATCGCGGCGGACGGCCAAATCGATGATCTTGAAAAAGCGTTGTTGACGTTCGTGTTTGATGAAGCTGAAAGCGTTCCATCAATCCTCGAAACCTTCCGCAAGCGCGCCTAACGCTCTGATCGCAAAGGGCGCGCGAGCAATTGCCCGACAACATCGTCAACGGCGGCTGCGCCTTCAATCAGCGCGCAGACCGCCTCGACAACGGGCATATCGACGCCAATCGCCTGCGCTGCGGCGCGTAAAACGGGCGCTGTGAATGCGCCTTCGGCAACCGTTCGTTCGCCGCCGAGGAGTTCGGCTGCGGTGCGTCCCTCGCCAAGCCCGACACCGAGCCGGAAATTGCGTGATGCCGTTGACGAGCAGGTCAGCACCAGGTCACCAAGCCCCGAAAGCCCGCCGAGCGTTTCGGCGTGCGCACCGCGCGCCAGGCCAAAGCGCGTCATTTCGGCAAAGCCGCGCGCGATCAGCG
This sequence comes from Sphingomonadales bacterium, assembly GCA_043786595.1. GTDB lineage: Bacteria > Pseudomonadota > Alphaproteobacteria > Sphingomonadales > Sphingomonadaceae > Aquisediminimonas. The sequence continues at coordinate 15,541 of JAYVVW010000118.1, forward strand.
CCGCGCGTGCGTTCTGGCCAAGCCCGCGCCCTTCAACGACGCCGCATGCGATTGCGAGAACGTTTTTCACCGCGCCGCCAATTTCTGCGCCAACAACATCGCCCGAAACATAGGGCCGGAAATGGGGGCGACCGAGTTCGACGGCAAGGCGCTTTGCAAGCGCTTGGTCTTCACATGCGAGCGTAACGGCGGTGGGCTGCCCGCGTGCAACTTCGTGGGCAAAGGTTGGCCCTGACAATATGGCGATTGCAGCGCCGGGACAGCAGGCGTGTGCGACTTCGGACATCAATAATTGCGAACCCGCCTCAATGCCCTTGGCGCAGAGGATCAGCGTTTGGCGACTGTCCAAAAAACCCGAAAGCACGCTGCGCAAATGTTGCGCGGGGCTGACGACTAGGATGGTATCGCACTGCGCAAGCGACATCAGGTCTGACGTCGCACTGATCGCGGGTGAGAGCATTATGCCGGGTAGGAAGACGGGGTTTTCATGCGCCGTGTTGATCGACGTCACGACATCGTCCTCGCGTGCCCATAGCTTGACCGGACAACCGCCCGCCGCGATCACTTGAGCCAGTGCCGTGCCCCACGCACCGCCGCCGATGACGCCGATTGTTGCTGTCTCGCTCATGCTTTCACTCCCGCGCCGCGTGCTTTTTCCGCCGTCGGGTCAAGCGGCCAGCGCGGCCGCGCCAGAAAATCAAGCGGATCGGTCAGCCCGGCGGCAAACCGTTCGGCACCCGCCCAGCCAATCATCGCCGCATTGTCGGTGCAAAGCCAGAGCGGCGGCGCGAAAAAGGGAAGCGCATGTTCTGCCGCAAGTGCCGTCAGCGCGAGACGGATCGGGCGATTGGCTGCAACACCGCCTGCAACGACCAACGCAGTGATACCCTCACTCACCGCAAGCGCGCGGCGCGTGCGATCAATCAGACAGTCGATCACAGCGTGCTGAAACGATGCCGCAATATCGTCAGCCCGGTAAAGCCCGGTATCGCGCGCGCGCAGCACCGCGCTTTTGAGACCGGCGAACGAAAAATGCGGCTCGGCACTGCCCATGAGCGGGCGCGGCAGCGGCACAGCACAAGGGTCGCCGCGTAAAGCGGCCTTTTCTACTGCTGGCCCGCCCGGAAAGCCAAGGCCGAGCAGTTTTGCGGTCTTGTCGAATGCCTCGCCCGCCGCATCGTCAATCGTCGTCGCGAGCCGCCGGTACTGCCCCACCCCGTCGACGCGGAGCAATTGGCAATGCCCGCCCGATACTAGGAGCAACAAATAGGGAAATTGCAGCGTCGCATCGGCGAGGCGCGGCGAAAGCGCATGGCCTTCAAGATGATTGACCGCAATCAGCGGCTTGCCAATTGCATGGCAAAGCGCCTTTGCGCTTACCAGCCCGACCATGACGCCGCCAATCAGACCCGGCCCCGCCGTTGCCGCAATCGCATCGACATCGCGCAGCGACGTGCCTGCATCGCCCAGCGCCGCCTCGATCAGCGGCACCAGCGCCTCGACATGCGCGCGCGCGGCGATTTCGGGCACGACGCCGCCAAATGGCCGGTGCGCCGCCTCTTGCCCTGCCAGTCGGTGCGACAGGACAATGCGCTCGCTGGTGACAAGCGCTGCTGCGGTTTCGTCGCAGCTCGATTCGATGCCGAGAATGAGTGCCATCGCGCTTCCCTCTACCCGCCAAGCGCGCTAGCACAAGCGCGATGACTATCCCGCCGTCGCATCCCCTCCGTCTTGGCACCCGCGCATCGCCGCTTGCCATCGCCCAAGCACGTCTGGTGCGCGATCATTTGCTGCGCGCGCACGGCTGGGACGAAAACACGGTCGTTATCTGTCCCGTGGTGGCGAGCGGGGACAAGATCATCGACCGTGCACTCGCTTATGTTGGCGGCAAGGCACTGTGGACCAAGGAACTCGATCATTGGCTGATGACCGGGCAGATCGATTTCGCGGTGCATTCGATGAAAGATGTCGAAACGCACCGTCCTGCCGACCTCATCATTGCAGCGATGCTCGAACGCGCCGATGTGCGTGACCGGTTGATCGGTGCGCCGTCGATTGCTGAATTGCCGCAGCGCGCGCGGGTCGGAACCAGCGCGCCGCGCCGCACTGCGCAGCTACTGCGGCTCCGGCCTGATCTCAAAATCGGGCTGTTTCGCGGGAATGTTCAAACGCGGCTGGCCAAGCTGGCGGCGGGCGACGCCGACGCGACGCTGCTTGCCGCTGCGGGGCTTGATCGGCTCGCCATGCACGGCGTTGGTCATGCAATCGCGATCGAAACGATGCTGCCCGCACCCGCACAGGGCGCGATCGGGATTGAGACGCTTGCAACAAGCACCGAAATCCGCTCTTTGCTAGACGTGGTTAATCATCTCCCGACATTCAACTGTGTGTTGGCCGAACGCGCGTTGCTCGCCGGTCTTGCGGCTGATTGCCGGTCTCCGGTTGCTGCACTTGCGACGCTGGAGGGTGACCAGATCTGGCTTCGCGCGCAGATATTATCCGAAGATGGAACGCGAGAAGCGCATGGTGAGGCGCGTTTTGCTGTCGGTGATTTCGGTCAACCACTTGAACTGGCGAGACAAATGCTGGCAAGTGCTGATCCGGCGCTGCGCGCGATTTTCGCCGGATGACACGCCCGCTTGTCATCATCCGGCCCGAACCAGGCAGCAGCCAGACCGCCGCGCTCGCCGCAGCCAAGGGGCTGACCGCGCACTGCTTCCCACTGTTCAACGCATTTGCCTTGCCGTGGGATGCCCCCGAATCGGCACGCTATACGGGCGTGATCATGACCAGCGCGAGTGCGGCACGGTTTGCCGGACCAAAGCTTGCAGATTATCTCCATTTGCCGCTCTATGCTGTCGGTGATGTTACGGCGGCGGCGGCGAAGGACGCGGGCTTCGGGTCGGTGGTGTCTGGCGATGGTGACGTAAACCGCTTGCTCGGCAAAGTGGCGACGCTTGGTCACCACCGGATGCTCCACATCGCGGGTGTCGATTACCACCCCTATGAGCCGCACGGCCTCGAGATAGACCGTGTTGCCGTTTACAAGGCTGAGCTGCTCCCGCCTCCCGCAGCGCTTGACGACAAGCTGCGCGAACATGCGGTGGTATTGCTGCATTCGCCGCGCGCCGGCGCGCAGTTCGCCAAACATGTTGATGAACGCGGGATTGATCGCAGCACAATTGCGATCGTTGCGATCAGCGCCAATGCCGCCGCAGCTGCCGGGCAAGGCTGGCAAAAGATTGTGGTTTCGGTCTATCCGCGCGATGATGCTCTCGTGCAGGCAGCGACGACGCTTTATTGAGACAGAACGGATGATGTGATGGACGACAGTTATACTCCAGTGCCAGCGCCTCCAAAATCGCGTTCGCTGCGATCGGTTTTGCTGGTTGCGTTGATCTCGATGGTGATTGGCGGCGGATTGCTTGTCTGGGCTTTGTCACGTTGGGACGGCGCGCGCGCCTATCTATTTGGAACGCCGCGATCGGCCCCCGTTGCGGTTGCCGCGCAGACCACCAATGCGCCCGCCGCAGCACCCCCAATGCTCGCGGTGCCACAAGTTGCTGTGAGCGTAACCGAGCAGCGTCTTGCCGATCTTGAACAGCGGCTTGAGATGGTGACGCGTAATAATAACGCACAATCGCAAAATTCCGAACGCGCCGAAGGATTGCTGCTGGCGTTCGCTGCGCGCCGCGCGCTTGATCGCGGATTGGCGCTTGGCTATGTCGAGGCGCAGCTAAGCGCGCGCTTTGGCCGGGCGCAGCCACGCGCGGTTGCGGTGATCCTTGCGGCGGCGCGTCAGCCCGTAACGCTTGACGAATTGAAGGGCGGGCTTGCCGATATCGCGCCGCAGCTTTCAGGCGCGGGCGCTGATACCGGCTGGTGGGACGGAATCAAACGTGGCCTATCGGGGCTGATCATCGTGCGTGAAGCCGCTACGCCGTCACCCCAGCCTGCTGACCGTTTGGCGCGCGCCATCGATTCGGTTGCCGTTGGCCGCGTTGATCAAGCACTTGCCGAAGTTGCGCGGCTACCCAACCGCCAGATCGCTGAACCATGGATTGTCAAAGCACGCCGCTACATTGAGGCCTACCGCGCGCTTGACCTGATCGAAGCCGAGGCCATCATCGGTACAAGCCGCGAAGCATCGGCTGCTGAAACGGCGCCTACGCTGGTTCTGCCGGAGCCGGGCGTGGGTAAGCCAGAAGTGACCGCGCCGGCTGCCGACGAACCGGCAACGGGGACGTTTTGAGATCAACTAGAGTGCGATGACGTGAGGCTGACTCGGTTGGGGATTCGCTTGGCTGCGGCTTTCTGATTCAAGCGGCTTGCTGGGCTGAGGAGGCCAGCGCAGGACGACGGCGACCAATCTTGAATGACCGCAAACTTATCGACTACTGCCATCTGCGCGTCACTTATCGCTCCTGCTTGCGGCAGGGTGATCGATGGGTCAGTTGGGCTGGAGATGACGCGGTCGCATGAGGATGACACTGGCCAGTTCACACTGGCCCACCCCCGGCCCCTCCCGCAAGCGGGAGGGGAGAAGTAGCGCACCCCCCCTTACCGCATCGCGGTCTTTCCCGCCACCTTCTCCTGCATCGCAAACAAATTCCCCTCCGGATCATAGGCATATTGGAGCTTCCAATCGCCAAGCCTCAGCATTGGGCCAGCCAACCGCACACCAAGGCGTTTAAGGCGCACTCGCTCTACCTTCAGATCGGTAACTTCTAACGCAAAACTATTATATCCAATCTCATCAAGTTTGCGGTCAGCCTTTGGTTGTGGGGTTCTGGGGCGTTCATATTCCCAAACTTCAATCTCCATGTTACCGACATTGATCCAGCCACCCCTGATCTTGAGACCGTCGATATTGGCAACATCATCAAGGCGCGGCCGACCTTCTTGCTCAAGTGTGCGGTGCGCCTTCCGGCCAAGAACGCGCGCGTAAAAGGCGAGCATCGCATCACGATCATGCACGGTGTTGGCGATGTAAGAGGTGGCTCGGCTTGTCTGCACAGCCTCGCGCGATTTTTAAGTGGATTGCGCATCGCTGTTACGCTGCTGCGAGAAGCGGCTGGGGGTTGTATAGCT
>JAYVVW010000119.1:0-16687 GCA_043786595.1 Sphingomonadales bacterium
ACATCGGTGACATCGATCAAACTGTCGGGATTATCAACGATCGGATAAGGCGGTGCGCCATCATCGCGCGCGTCCGATGGGATCGCAACGCGCTTTGGCCCGAACGCGCCGAGGTGGAGCCAGAGCGACGCCGAACCCGGCCCGCCATTGAACAGGAATGTGATCGGCCGGTTTGGCTCGGTCGCGTCCTTGATGTAGGCGGTTGAATAGATGCTCGCCTTTGGTGTGCCGTCTTCGCCTTTGAGATAGGTTTCACGCGCCGTTGCTGTGTAAGCGATCTTTGCCCCACCAAATGTCCCGCTGTGCTTGGTCACCGAAACAATTGGCGGCGCTATATCCGCCATCTTCTCTGCAACCGCCATGTCGCCAGTTTTGTCAGCGGCCAACGCCGGTGGTGCGATGAGGAGTGCCGCTGCTCCCAAAAGGCGCGCAAATTGTGCAAAGGTCATGCGGTTTTCCTGTAACAAGTTTGCGCGTTTATGAGCCGGTTTTGCCCCCGCTGTCGATCGATATTTGCACGCCAACATTGCTATGGTTTTGGGCACGCGTCTCGATTAAAGCGCGGGGATGACATTGACGCATCTGGGGCAGAATAGCCCGCTTCCTGCAACGCCTGACGCCGCACAGCTCGACTATCCGGCAAACCCGCGTCGCAGTTCGCCCTATCTCGTACGATTTTCAGCACCCGAGTTTACCTCGCTCTGCCCCGTCACCGGCCAGCCGGATTTCGCGCATCTCGTGATCGATTATGTACCCGGCGCGACGATTGTCGAATCGAAGTCGCTCAAGCTTTTCCTCGGCAGCTTTCGCAATCACGCGGCGTTTCACGAAGATTGCACAATCGGCATTGGCCAGCGGCTGTTCGCCGAAATGAATCCGCTGTGGTTGCGCATCGGCGGCTATTGGTATCCGCGCGGCGGCATCCCGATTGATGTCTTCTGGCAATCGGGCGCACCGCCAGCGGACGTGTGGATTCCCGATCAGGGCGTTGCGGGATATCGCGGGCGGGGGTGAATGCGCGATACGTTTTAGATAGCCGTTTGTCCTGAGTAGGGGCTGAGCTTGTCGAAGAACCGTATCGAAGGGCGCTACTGGGTAAATGACGTTCGATGCGGCCCTTCGATACGCCACTTCGACAGGCTCAGTGGCTACTCAGGACAAACGGAGGTGATTTCAACAAATTTGCCCCGCTTCACGCGGTAAACACCGACCACCCCGTCGCGTCGGCCAGCCGCTCAAGCGCGCGCGTGCCGAGTTTGCTGTTGCCGCGTGTGTTCAATCCGGGGGACCAGACTGCGATGCTTGCCTTACCCGGAACGATCGCAAGGATTCCGCCGCCGACCCCCGATTTCCCCGGAATGCCAACGCGGAAGGCAAACTCGCCCGATCCGTCATAATGGCCGCACAGCAGCATCAGCGCATTGATCCGCCGCGCGAGTTGCGCGCTGATGATCTGCGCGCCGCTGGCAGGATGGTGACCACCGCACATCAGATAGCGCCCCGCCATCGCAAGCTGGCGGCATGACAGCGACAGCGCGCATTGGTGGAAATAAAGCTTGAGCGCACCCTCGACATAGGGGTCCATATTGCCGAAGCTTTTCATGTAATTGGCAAGCGCGACATTGCGAAAGCCCGTCGCGGCCTCTGAATTGGCGACTTGATTGTCGATCTCGATGCGGTCATCGCTTGCGAGCATCCGGACAAAGCGCAGCACGTCGCCAATTGCGGTGCGCGGTTCGGCGCCGTCAAGCACGACATCGCTGACGACAATCGCGCCTGCGTTGATAAACGGATTGCGCGGGATGCCGCCTTCATTTTCAAGCTGAACGATCGAATTGAACGATGATCCCGAAGGCTCGCGCCCAACGCGTTTCCACAGTTCATCGCCGTGTTTTTGCAGTGCCATCGTCAGTGTGAAGACCTTTGACACGCTCTGGATCGAAAACGGCGTGTCACCGTCACCGCTCACATGGACGCTGCCGTCGGCAAGTACGACGGCGATCCCGAATTGGGCAGGCGATACATTGGCAAGGCTCGGGATATAGCTTGCGACAACGCCGCGATCGGTCGCCTCCGCCATTTCGTGCGTGATCGCAGACAGCGTTGCGGCAAGATCAGTCATGGCAACATGCGCTGCAATTCAGGCTGCTTGTCAAACCATTGATGCTTGACCGCACCCGCGACATGGAACACGAACAGCGCGAGCAGGATTTTGCCAGCGATTTCGTGAACGTCGCCGAAAATGTCGTGGAGCCGCTCCTTGAATACCGGTTCGACACTCATAACCCAGCCGATGCGCGGCCATTCAAACAGGCCAAACCAGTACATCTTGACCTCGGGCGCGGCTTTCCATGCCGAATCGAGCAGCCAGCCGGTGATCGGCAGCGTGAACAACAGCACGTAAAGCAGCACATGAACCCAGTGCGCCGCGCGCGTTTCCCACCGCTTATAATGCGCCGGATAGGCGGGCGGCGTGTGCGTCCAGCGCCACAACAGCCGCATGATCGCAAGGCCAAGCACTGTGGTGCCAATCGATTTATGCGTGTTGATCATCAAGCGGACATTGTCGTCGCCAAACGCCTCAACGAACTGACCAATCAGGAAATTGCCAATCACCAGCAGCGCGGTCAGCCAGTGGAAAAAAATTGCGGTGCGCGTGTAGCGTGCGGGCAAGGTCATGCAAATCCCCCTTTCAGCTCATCTGCTGACCGATACCGCTGGCAATCGCGTTCGCCTATCCCTAATCGCGCGGCGAACAGGAAATGCCATTGCTCGCCCGACTCGATGAAACGCTCCAGATTGAATCGCCCCGGCTCACGCCGCGCGTTGCCCCGCTGATGAGCAGCCTGATTGGCGTCGGTGCGGTACTGCTGTTTGTCGCACTTGTTGCGCAGGTATTTTTTCGTGACGGAATTGGCGGCTGGGCCGTTGGGCTTGTGTATATCGCCTACGACACGTTCTTGCTCGGCTTTACCGCGTGGCATATGCGCACGATATTGCGCCGCGCGACGCCCGATCCTTTGGCACCTCGTGTCACACTCGGCGTGATCATCGCTGCGCATGATGAGGCTGCCGCACTTCCCGTGACGATCGATGCGCTGATGCGCCAGACCGACCGGCCCGATCTGATCGTGGTTGCCGATGATGGGTCAACCGATGGTACGGCGGCGATGCTTGGCGTGCGCTACGGCCTCATCCCCAATGTCACGTCGCAGGTGGAAGGTGCGCCCGCCTTCCTGTGGCTCGCGCTCGATCACGGCGGCAAGGCACGCGCGCTTAACGCCGCGGTCCAGCGCGTCGATGCCGATGTCGTGCTGACGGTCGACGCCGATACGCTGATCGAGGAACATGCCATCGCCGCGATGCGCGCGCATTTCGCAAGCGACCCCGCACTTGTCGCGGCAACCGGCGTGCTGACCCCCGTGTGCGGAGTGGGCGCGCAGGCACGCTTTTTCGAATGGTTCCAGCGCTATGAATATATCCGCAACTTCATATCGCGCTATGCGTGGATGCAATTGAACAGCCTGTTGCTGATTTCGGGCGCGTTCGCGGCGTTCCGGCGCGAGGCGTTGATCGCGGTCGGCGGATTTGATCCGGTGTGCCTTGTCGAGGATTATGAACTGATCCACCGACTTCACCGCCACTCGGTCGATCATTCGCTGGGCTGGCACGTTGCGGTGATTGGTGAGGCGCAGGCGCGCACCGATGCGCCGCAGACGCTTCCCACCTTTCTGCGCCAGCGCCGCCGCTGGTTCGCGGGCTTCCTCCAGACGCAGCGCTGGAACCGCGACATGACGGGCAACGCGCGCTTTGGCTGGCTTGGCACTGCGATGATGCCCGTCAAGGCGCTCGATACGCTCCAGCCGATTTACGGCCTCACCGCGTTTGCGATCCTGATCGTGCTTTTAGCGATGGGCCGCTTCGCCGTGGCATTGCCGATCCTGCTCGTCATGCTCGCCAAGATCATTATCGACATGAGCTTCCACCTCTGGTCGCTCGGCATCTACCGCCGCTGGACGGGCAGCGCGCGCAGCACCGGCTGGGTCAAGGCAATCTGCGCCGCGCTCCTCGAACCCTTCAGCTTCCAACTGCTACGCCACGCCGGCGCGGCGTGGGGCTGGTGGACGTTTCTCACCGGCCAGCACAGCTGGGGCCGCCAGAGCCGCAGGGGAATTGTCGCGCAGGGTGAGTAGGGGGAATACGCCGACGTTCATAAACGGGATTTCTAATTTATAGTATGGTATAACAGCGTATAACACCATGGTGCTATACGCTGTTATAAAGTGATATATAATGGTCGGTTATCATTCTGTTTGCGACGGGACGCGGATTGGGCTTAATTTCGGAAAAGTGACTGGGGGCATAAAAATGGCCGTTGTGCGTAAAGAAATCAGTGATCGGACGGTGCTCGGAAAAATCATCAAATGGGTTTTTATAGGGTTCAATGTTTTGATGTTGGCCATCATGGTGGTAAGCTGCTCAGCATCGGGTGACGCAATCAACAACGCGAGCGCTGCGGCAGAATATGCTGGCGCTGCAACTGCCGGGGCGACCATTGGCGCAGGCATTGTGACCGGTACACTGTTGTTCATTTGGCTCGCTGGCGCAGTTATCCTCGGACTCTTTGTTCTTTTGACTCGCCGCAAAAAGACTGTCGAAACTCACGAGTAGTAAATCGCTTTGAACAATAACCGCGTTTGCGCAAGGGGGGGGTTGTTGATATAGCCCGTCCAACGCCCCGGCAGCGCATTCTGTGTGAATGACGCCTCCGGGGCTTGATATTTTATGTTGGAAAGGCCTCGCCGATGACCCGCCGCCGCCAGATTTACGAAGGCAAAGCCAAGATCCTTTATGAAGGCCCTGAACCGGGCACGATCATCCAGTATTTCAAGGATGATGCGACGGCGTTTAACGCGCAGAAAAAGGGTACGATTAACGGCAAGGGCGTGATCAACAACCGCATTTCAGAACATGTCTTCACGCTGCTCGGCAATATCGGTATCCCGCATCATTTCCTCAAACGGCTCAACATGCGCGAACAGCTTGTCCGTCAGGTTGAGATCATCCCGATCGAAGTTGTCGTGCGCAATGTCGTTGCGGGGTCGCTTGCCAAGAGGCTGGGGATCGAAGAGGGCACGCCGCTTAGCCGGACAATCATCGAATATTATTACAAGGATGATGCGCTCGGCGATCCGATGATCACCGAAGAACATATTGCCTGTTTTGGCTGGGCGAGCCAAGAAGAGCTCCACGACATTGCCGATATGGCGATCCGCGTGAATGATTTCATGTGCGGGCTGTTCGCTGCGATTGGTATCCGTCTGGTCGATTTCAAGCTTGAATTTGGCCGCGTCTGGGAAAATGAATATGCCCGCGTGATCCTTGCCGATGAAATCAGCCCCGATGGCTGCCGTCTGTGGGATATGAAAACCGACGAAAAGCTCGATAAAGATCGGTTCCGCCGTGATCTTGGCGGCGAAGCTGAGGCGTATCAGGAGGTCGCGCGGCGGCTTGGCCTGCTCCCCGAAGATGCCGACAGCGCGGTGCTCGATCTCGAAACGCACCGCAAGAAACGCGGCAAGTAAAGCGCATTTTTAACCGTTCGTCCTGAGCTTTTCGAAGGCTTCACTTTGTCTTTTTAATCAGTTTCGTATAACATATCCGTCACCCCGGCGAAGGCCGGGGCCCAGATGCGCTGAGCGTCTCACGTGAAATGCAATGTGCGGCGTTTCAAATCGATCACTTGTGCGTCTGGGCCCCGGCCTTTGCCGGGGTGACGATTTGGGTCATTTGATACAATCCAGAACGTGCAATGGTATGGCCCTATTCCCGTTCCCTGAGCCTGTCGAAGGGCTGCAATTTGTCCGTGACGTTGATGAAAAGAAAGGACCATCCTTCGACACGCTCAGGGAACGGGAGTTTGTCACGGGCCGACCTTAGTGAGACTTGGTATATTCACGACGCACGGCTCTTAAACTGCCTACCGCCGCTCGACGATCACCGCGCGTTTGAGGTCGGGATACCACATTCGCGCCGCGTCGCCCGGATCATCCTCGGCATCGACCACGCTGAGCATCCGGTTGACCTTTCCGCGGTGGTGCATCCGCGCGGTATTTTCCTGGCCGACATAGCAGCCCTTGGTGAAGCTGACGCCGTGCTGTTCGCGCGCATTGCATTCGAGCCAGAGCGTCTTGTCACTGCCAAGTTCGTCGCGCCCTTCGACGATGCCGAGTGAAAGGCGGTGTGCGCGGTAAGCGGCGCTTGCATCACCGCCGGGTGCCGGGGCAATCCAGCGCCGCCCCAGCGCCGCACTGCGCGGGTCGGGCACGCCCTGCATGCCGTCTGCCGCCCAGTGGACGAACAGCGTTTCGTCACCTGCGATGGTGATCGGCTTGCGCAAACGGTAAAGCGTCAGCCGCTTTGCGAGATCAGCCGCGACGCCCTGCTCACAGTCGATCAGCAGGTCATCTCTCTCTGACCAAATGAGGAAATCAAACAGTGCCTTGCCCTGCGGCGTCAGCAGCCCCGCCCATACAGGCAGCGCGCCGAGCACATCATTGGTGACAAGCCCTTGAAGAAAATCGGCGACGCCCGCGCCCGAAAGCCGGATCAGTGCGCGGTCAGTAAGCATCGTTGCAGTCATTGACCCCATCTAGTAGGTCTTGCGGCGAAACCCAAGCGAGACAAATATGACCGACAGCATCACCATCCGCCGCCCCGACGATTGGCATGTCCATCTGCGCGACGGCGCTATGCTGCGCGGTGTCGTCGGCCATAGCGCGGCGCAATTTGCGCGCGCGATCGTGATGCCCAATCTGTCTCCGCCGATTACAAGCGTGGCAGCAGCGGTGGCTTACTGCGAACGGATCATGGCGGCACTGCCTGCGGGCACCGATTTTATCCCGCTGATGACCTGCTATCTGACCGACGGCGCGGATGCTGACGAAATCGAACGCGGCTTTGCCAGCGGCATATTCGCCGCGTGCAAACTATATCCTGCGCATGCCACGACGGGTTCGGCGCACGGCGTCACCGATATAGCGCACATCCGGGCCGCGCTTGAGCGGATGGAGAATATCGGGATGCCGCTGCTGATCCACGGCGAAGTGACCGATAGCGACATCGATATTTTTGACCGTGAAGCGGTGTTTATCGACCGCACGCTTGCCGGGCTCGTGCGCGAAATGCCCGGTCTCAAAATCATATTCGAACACATTACAACGGCTCAGGCTGTGGCATTTGTTGATAGCTGCGGCGCGCAGGTCGCGGCTACGATCACGCCGCACCATCTCCATATCAATCGTAATGCGATGTTTGCTGGCGGTATCCGGCCGCACGCTTACTGCCTTCCTATTGCCAAACGTGAGACGCACCGGCTTGCCTTGCGCGCTGCGGCTGTGTCGGGATCACCCAAATATTTCCTCGGCACCGACAGCGCACCGCACGCTGTTTCTGCCAAAGAAGCGGCGTGTGGCTGTGCGGGGATATTCAATGCGCCGTTCGCAATCGAAAGCTATGCGGCGGTGTTTGATCAAGAGCGCGCGCTTGACAGGCTTCAAGGCTTCGCGTCCGAACACGGCGCGGCGTTTTACGGGCTGCCGCTTAACACCGGCACAGTGACGCTTGATCGCGGCGCGGTGACTGTTCCCGCGACGCTATCGGTAGGTGGGGCATCGGTCGTGCCATTCCACGCGGGGGAAACGCTCGGCTGGGTTTTGCGGGCAACGGAACCGTAGTGAATCATAGCCGTTCGTCTCGAGCGCAGTCGAGAGACATGCAAGCAAGTCAACGTGCCTCGACGTGTCTCGACATAAGCGGAGCTTGTTCATGTCATCTACCGCAAATCGCACAGATTTTTCGCGACGCCCTAGCGCGCCCTCACGAAACGCACTAAACCGCGACGATGCATCTCCCAAAATTTAGCGCGCTGCGCTCGGCCTTTGTCCTGTTGCTTAGCACGGGGCTGGTATTTCCTGCGTTTTCTGCACCCAAATCTGCGGTCAAAGCACCGCCAAAACCAGTCGTCGCCGCAAAGATCGCCGCGATCGATCCCACCAAGCCGTGGCTATATCAGGGCAGTGACATTCCGCCCGATCCGGCGTGGACATTTGGCGTACTACCCAACGGCGTGCGTTATGCCGTGCGTCAAAACGGCGTGCCGCCGGGGCAGGTGTCGATCCGCGTTGATATTGAGGCAGGCTCGCTCAACGAAGCTGAGACCGAACGCGGCTATGCACATTTTATTGAGCATCTGAGCTTTCACGGGTCGAAATATGTCGCCGACGGCGAATCGATCAAGCTGTGGCAGCGGCTCGGCGCAACCTTTGGCAGCGATACCAACGCGTCGACGACGAACACGCAGACGATCTATAAACTCGATCTGCCAAACGCAACGCGCGCCGGGCTTGATGAAACGGTTAAAATCTTGTCGGGGATGATGTCTGCGCCCGAACTCAAGGCAAGCCAGATCGATTCCGAACGCCGCACCGTGCTTGCTGAAGCGCGTGAGCAGTCAGGCCCAGATGTTGCCGTGGGTGAAGCCACGCGCGGGCAGTTCTTCGCCGGGCAATTGCTCGCATCGCGCGCTCCGATTGGCACTACCGCAGCGCTCAATGCAGCAACGCCTGAAAGCCTGCGCGCATTTCATGATCGCTGGTACCGCCCCGAACGCGCGGTTGTCGTGATTTCGGGCGATGGCAGCCCGCAAGTATTCGAACAGTTGATCGTCAAATACTTCGCTGACTGGAAGGGCAAGGGCGCACCGACGCCCGATCCCGATTTTGGCAAGCCGACAACAAATACGCCGACCAGCCTTGTCATCACCGAACCTGGCCTGCCGATGCTCGTCAGCATGGCGACGGTGCGGCCGTGGTTTCAGAAATTCGATACGATTGCCTATAATCAAGGGCGTCTGGTTGAATTGATCGCGCTGCGGCTGATCAATCGCCGCCTTGAGGAACGCGCGCGGGCAGGTGGTAGCTTCCTGCAGGCATCGGTTGATCGCGAAGATGTTGCGCGCTCGGTTGATGGCACGTTTGTTCAGATTGTTCCGCTTGCCGACGATTGGCAGAGCGCTGTTCGTGATGTCCGCGCGGTGATCGCCGATGCGCTCATCACCCCCAGTTCGCAAAGCGATATCGACCGCGAGGCGGGTGAATTTTTTGCCGCACTTCAGGTTGGCGTCGAAACGCAGCGCACCGAAGCAGCGGCCAAGCAGGCCGATGATTTGATCGAGGCGGTCAACATCCGCGAAACCGTGGCGTCGGCGCAGGTTGCGCTCGATGTGTTTGGCGGGATCAAGGACGGCATCACCCCCGCCGCGATTGTCAAAGCGACCAAATTCCTGTTTTCGGGCGCTGGCCCACGCGCCGTCATGACCACCAAGGCCAAGATCGACAATGGCGAAATGCTGCTCGCCGCCGCCGTTACCGCGCCCGTCACCGGGATTGCATCGACGCGCGCCGGCCCGGCGGGGAATTTCAATCAACTCCCTGCGCTTGGCGCACCCGGAAAGATCATCGAACAGAGCGTGCTTGCCGATTTCGGGATGGATCAGGTGAGCTTTGCCAACGGCGTAAAACTCATCGTTTTTTCAAACCCGGCTGAAACAGGCAAAATCTATATCAGCGTCCGCTTTGGCCGCGGCATGACCGCGTTTGCCCCAAACAAACCCAACATTGCGTGGACGGGGGGCGCTGCGCTGCTCGCAGGCGGCGTTGCCAATTTCGATCAGAACGCGCTTGACCGGCTGACCAGCGGGCGCAAGATCAATTCAGGCTTTGACGTGACCGACAATGCGTTTGTGCTGCGCGCGCAAACACGGGCATCAGACCTTGACGACCAGATGCGCCTGCTCGCGACGCAGATCAGCTATCCGCGTTGGGACGGTGCCCCGGTCAACCGCGCGCGCGCGTCATTCCTGTCGGGCTATGATACGATCGGCACAACGCCGCAGTCGGTGATGTCGCGCGACCTCTCTGGCCTGCTCCACGGCGGTGACCTCCGCTGGCAAACCGCAACGCGCGCGCAGATCGAAGCGATTAACCCGGCTGAATTCCGCAAGTTCTGGGAGCCGCTGCTAACCACTGGCCCGATCGAAGTGATGGTGTTTGGCGATGCGTCGCTTGATCAGGCGATCACCGCCGTTGCCAAAAGCTTTGGTGCACTGCCGCCACGCAAACCGGGAAAAATTGCGCCGGGGGCCGACACGTCACGCAGCGCCGCGCCGACCAAGACGCCGATTATGCGCACACACCGCGGCGCAGCCGATCAGGCGTCAGCCGTGCTCGCCTTTCCGCTTGGCGGCGGGATGGAGGGGCTTTACGAATCGCGCAAGCTTGAGCTACTCGCGCAGATATTCAACGACCGCATCTTCAACCAATTGCGCGAAGCCGAGGGCGCGAGCTACAGCCCCAACGTCGGCAGCAGTTGGCCGTTATCGCTCAAGGGCGGCGGCAATTTCGTAATCTCGTCGCAGATCAAGCCCGACGGTGCCGATCAATTCTACCGTATCGCGCGCGCGATCGCGACTGACCTTGCAACCACCCGCGTGTCTGCAGACGAGCTTGTCCGCGTCGTGGCGCCGCTGCGCGAACAGATCGCGCGCGCATCAAGCGGTAACACATTCTACCTCAATCAGTTGCAGGGACTGAGCGAAGACAAGCGCAAGGCCGGCGCGCTCAAATCGCTGTCATCGGATTACGGCAAGATCACGCCCGACGAATTGCTCGCAACGGCAAAGCGCTGGTTCATCCAGGACAAGGCGATGATGATCGTGGTCAAACCCGAAGGGAAGTGATCGGGGTGGGGAGGCGCGCAACTTAATCCCTCTCCCCTCGTGGGAGCGGTGAGGGGCGGGCGACGTCTGTCGCCCAAAGACTCTTTGTGCGCCAAACCCGGCGAGTCCTTTGCGCCGCAGACGCGGCTCGGCCCCTCACCCGGCCTCTCTCACGAGGGGAGAGGGGGAGTGCTATTTCACCGCATCAACCGCAGCCAGTATCGTCTTATTCTGTGGCCGCACGCTATAATCAGTCGCGACAGTTTTCCAGCGGACGGTGCCGCTCTTGTCGATTATCAGCGTTGATGCTTTGGGGACGCCCGCTGCAAAGCTTCCGGCGGCATAGCTTGGATCGCGCAGGCCAAGCGCGTCGATCACCACCGAACCTTCGTCGGACAGCAAGGTGTAGCCGATGCCGGTTTTCGCCGCGAACGTGCCAAGCGCTGCGGGTGGATCATAGCTGAGCGCGACAAGATTATAGCCGCGCGCGGCAAGCGGGGCCTGCGCCGCCTTCAAATCCTTGAGCTGTGCCTGACAATAAGGGCACCAACGCGCCGAGCGGAAGAGGACAAGCACCGTGCCATTCTTGCCCGCAATGCTCGCCAGATTGCGGACTTTGCCGCTGGCGTCCCTGGCAGAAAAGCTTGGCGGCATTTTCGCGCCTTTGGCAATTTCAGCAGCAAACGCAGGCGCTGCTACGGCAGCGGCAAGAGCAACAACGATAGCCAATGGAGCGATACGGCGCATGTCTATTTCCTCTTGCGGTCAACCCGACATTCGCGCGCGCGCCTCAAAAGGTTACGCTATTGCCCGGGGTAGTGGCGAAAAGCCGGCAGCTCATGTGCTGTTTCCATCCAGCTAATCCGGTCTGCGGTCTGGATATGGACCGACGGCGGCAGCGCGCCCGGATCATCGAGCGTCACCGACTGGATATCGACGATGCCCGGCAGCATTTCGGCGTTGCGAAACAGCAGCCCCGTGCCGCAGGTGCCGCAAAAGCTGCGCATTGATGCGCCCGAACTATTATGCGTGACGACCGCGCCTTTGGTGATCGCGAAATCATCATCGGCAAACGCGACCCACGCGACCATCGGCGCACCCGCAGCCTTGCGACAATCTGAACAGTGGCACAGCGCAACATGCTGCGGCTCGCCCGAAACTTCGTAGCGCACCGCGCCGCAATGACATCCGCCGGTATAGGTCATGTTGATCCTCCTCTGGATGAGCTTAGCTCTGAAAGCCAACCAGCAAAAGGATATTCACAATGTACACCGGCACTTGACACATTTGTATAGCGCACATAACATGACTTCATGATCCTCTCGTTCCGCAGTAAGCCTCTGCGGCGCCTCTTTGAGCAGGGTGATCGATCGAAGCTTAGCGTTCCCAATGTTGGACGCATCGAACGTATTTTGGAACGCCTAACATTGGCAGCGGAGCCAGCGGACATGGATATGCCGGGTTACCGGTTTCATCAACTCAAAGGCACGTCTAAAAAGCGATATGTTGTTGATGCGAGCGGAAACTGGCGTGTAACTTTTGGCTGGAATGGCGAGGATGCCGTCGATGTCGATTTAGAGGATTATCACTGATGCAAAACACAATCGCCAATGGCATGCGCCCTATTCATCCTGCCGAACATCTCCGTGAGGATGTGTTGCCTGCTCTTGGTCGAACAAAAGCAGAGATTGCACGTCTTCTTGGCATTTCGCGTCAGTCGCTCTACGATCTGCTTGCAGAAAAGCAGCCAGTCACCCTGCCTATGGCATTTCGCATAGCCAAGTTGATCGGTGGCAAGCCCGAGTTGTGGCTCAAAATGCAATTGGCCTATGACATCAAGATTGCTGAAAGCAAGATGAAGGCGTTGGTCGCGAACATACCGACGTTGCGCGAGGCGGCATGAGTCTGCGGCGGCGTATCCGTGGCTTGATACCGAATTGCGCCGCAATATATCCTTCGATGCAGATCATGTTATCCGCTCTTACGCTGCCATCAATCGTTCGACCGTCGGCTGAACATGTTCGCGTGCCTTGGCAAGATCATAGGCACTTTGCAGCCCTAGCCAAAAGCGTGCTGTGCTGACACCAGCCGTTTCAAGCCGGATTGCCAGATCAGGGCTGATTGCGGCGCGCCTGTTAACCACGCGTGACAGTGCCACGCGCGACATTCCAAGCTTTTGCGCGCTCTCGGTAATACCAAGTTCGAGCGGCTTGAAAACGGTTTCAAACAAAATTTCGCCGGGGTGAACGGGGCTTTTCATCATATCAAATACCTCAATGATAATCCTGATAATCAACCAACTCGATGTCAATGCCGACAAACCGGAAAGTCACGCGCCAATTACCGTTGACCCAAATTGACCAATGGTCTTTTAACTCGCCCTTCAGCCTGTGTAATTTGAAGCCCGGCAACCCCAGGTCTGACGGTGCGATTGCGACGTCCAACGCGGTCAATATGATCATCAATTTCCGAACATGTGCAGGATTAACGCCACGCGCCACGTCGCTTTTGTAGAGCGCCTCTAAACCTTTATGCCTGAAACCAACGATCACGCAGAATATGTATCTTATAGCGATACAGATTGCAACCCGCTATAGCACATATTTCGACAAATCGGTGTTCCGCGCGATGCTGGCAAGCTGCGAATCGACATAGGCGGCGTCGATGATCAGCGTGCTGCCGTTACGGTCTTCGGCTTCAAAACTGACATCTTCGAGCAGCTTTTCCATCATCGTTGACAGCCGCCGTGCGCCGATATTTTCGAGCGCTTCATTGACTTCGGCGGCTGTCCGCGCGATCGCTTCGATGCCGTCATCGGTGAAGCTGATCGTGACGCCTTCGGTGGCGAGCAATGCGCAATATTGATCGGCAAGGCTCGCGCGCGTGTCTTTCAAGATGCGCACGAAATCGGCCTGTGTCAGCGCCTTAAGCTCGACACGGATCGGCAGGCGGCCTTGCAGTTCGGGGAGCAGATCGCTCGGCTTGGCAACATGGAATGCGCCGCTTGCGATGAACAGGATATGGTCGGTTTTCATCGGGCCGTATTTGGTGCTGATCGTTGTGCCTTCGATCAGCGGGAGCAAATCACGCTGGACGCCTTCGCGGCTGACGCTGCCACCGCGCACGTCGCTCACCGCAATCTTGTCGATCTCGTCAAGAAACACGATGCCGTTGGCCTCTGCATCGGCGAGTGCGGCGCGGCTCAGTTCATCCTGATCGAGGCGTTTGTCGGCTTCCTCCTCGACCAGCTTGGCCCATGCCGTGCGGACATTGATCTTGCGCCGCTTCATCTGGCCCTGGCCAAATGCCTTGCCCATCATTTCCGACAGGTTGATCATCCCCACGCCGCCCCCGCCGCCAGGCATTTCAAACGGCATTGCGGGCGCGGCCTCAAGCTCGATCTCGATTTCGGTGTCGTCAAGATGACCGTCGTCAAACCGCTGGCGAAACGATGCGCGCGTCGCCTCACTTGCGCCCTTGCCCGTCAGCACGTCGAGCAGCCGCGCCATCGCGGCGTCTTCGGCCTTATCCTTCACCGCGACACGGCGGCGTTCCTTTTCAAGCCGGATTGCCTCTTCGACAAGATCGCGCGCAATCTGTTCGACATCGCGACCGACATAGCCAACTTCGGTAAACTTGGTCGCCTCAACCTTGACGAACGGCGCATCGGCAAGCTTGGCCAGACGCCGCGAAATCTCGGTCTTGCCGCACCCCGTGGGGCCAATCATCAGGATATTCTTGGGCGTCACCTCATCGCGCAGATCAGGCCCAAGCTGCTGACGCCGCCAGCGATTGCGCAGCGCCACCGCCACCGCACGCTTGGCGTCGCTCTGGCCGATGATATGCTCGTCGAGTGCCGCCACAATGGCCTTGGGGGTAAGCGCGTCATTCATGGTCTAATCATTCCGATGTCTCAAGCGTTTCGATCGTCAGCCGGTCGTTGGTAAAAACGCAGAGTTCGGCGGCAATGGCCATTGCCTTGCGCGCCTGAACCTCGGCATCGGGCTCATAATCCTGAAGTGCGCGCGCCGCCGACAAAGCGAAATTGCCGCCCGAACCAATCGCCGCAATCCCGTCAACAGGTTCAAGCACATCGCCGTTGCCCGTGAGGATCAGCGTAATATCCTTGTCGGCGACGATCATCATCGCCTCCAGATTGCGGAGATATTTGTCGGTGCGCCAATCCTTCGCCAGCTCAACCGCGGCGCGCATTAACTGGCCGTTAAACTGTTCAAGCTTGCGTTCAAGCCGGTCAAACAGCGAGAATGCGTCGGCGGTCGCCCCGGCAAACCCCGCAATCACCCCGCCCGAACCCAGTGGGCGCACCTTTTTGGCGTTGGGCTTCATCACGGTATTACCCATCGAAACCTGACCATCACCGGCAATCACCACCTTGCCATTCTTGCGTACCGACAGGATCGTGGTGCCATGCCATTTATGTGTATCACTCATGGGAAGCGATATGGGGCGCACGCGTCAATGCTTCAAGGCTCACGAGATTGTGTGCTGAGTGTCATGGTTCGAAGAATGAACTGACCCATCAGCGGCACCGCAAATAGATATTTTCCATGTCTATCTCGATACACAAGGCCAGATGTAATGAGCGAGTTCAGCAGTTGGTTAATATGGCTGCGACCAAACGGTTTGTCGAGAATTTGCTCTGCTTTCGATACGACCTCTTGCACCGTGAATTCACTACCGCTGCTCTCCAAGCTTGCGATAACGAAAAGCAAATCTTGCTGACGGTCAGTCACTTTTGCCCATCGCCCAGCAAAAAAATCTGTATCTAGTTTTCGAACGATTTCGGTTAAGGGAACCGATGGTGTTTGACCCGATGATGATTGTTGAAGGTAAGAATCGAATGCTTCTCGGCAGATAAACTGTATGAAATACGGATAACCAGCGGAATGGGTGTATATCATCGAAACGCCTTCCTTTCCAAAAGAAACTGGGCATTTTGCATCTTGGATTGGCTTATTGATCGCCTCGCGACTCTCGCATTCAGAAAGTTGTTTGAGAAACACGACGCGAAACATCCGCTCAGCATAAGTCCGGGAATCTACTAATTTTGGAAAAAGCGTTGGTAGGCCCACCAATACCAACATAAAAGGTGCATTCTGTCGTTGCAGTGATTGAAACAAATCTAGCAACAGTGAGAGCGGAAACTGCTCCTTTTGAGCATGATCAGAGAGACTCTGAGCTTCATCGTAGGCGAAGATAATGCCCATTTTCCGCGACGTCGCGACTGCAGGCCTTACAGCAGCGAACACTGCTTTTAACTTATCGATGATCAACCCCGGCGTGGTATCAAAAATATGCATCAAAACGTTGTAACCGAGCGTAATCGGCTCTGATTGCATCGCGCCGCCGAAGCCTACTTCCTGTCTTATATCTTCGCCCACCTGCATCAAACCCGTAACTACAGATAAGTCGGTGATGATTCTTTGCGCAAGGTTCGACTCACTAATGCTCGCTGTCTCGGATAGGTCTGTCCCGACCCAAAGCCAGCCTGCCGAAAGTGCCATGGGCTTAAGCTCTTCAAGCAGCACGGTCTTCCCGACCCCCCGCAATCCAGTGAGTACAAAGTTGTCAGTAACGACAGTTTGGCTCAAAAGTTTTCGGAATTCCGCTTGCTCATCTCATCTTCCTGCGAGATACGGAGGACGATGGCCGGCACCTGGTCGGAATGGGTTCGTAAATGTTTCTTGAGGCATAGTTAGGGTTCCTGCGCTCATTGTATAATGTTAGTTATTTCTATAACGTTAAAAAGCGCTTTGCAAGGCTTCCCTTTCACCGCTCGACCCCCTTCACCTTGCCCCATTGGCGCGCGGCGGTGTAGCCGAGGTAGCCGGTGCCAAATAGCGCCCACAAAGGTTCGGGGATGCCCGCAAGATAGGTGTTCATGCCCGT
>JAYVVW010000120.1:0-8948 GCA_043786595.1 Sphingomonadales bacterium
GGGTCTTCCAGCCAGGTCGCAATCGCCGGCCCAAGGGCCGTGCGGAGCATCCGCGCACCGCGCGATGCTGCTTCAGACCTGATCGGGACAACGCTCATATTCAGCCTCATGTTTGGCTCGGCCAAAGGAGGCCTGAGCAACGAGGCTGAGTAAGAGACGCAGGAAATTACGAACTGCAACAGCTATTTGTGTTCGTCGTAGTGTAGCGCAGAAAGACAGGGAAACGGCGGTTTTGTGATCAGCGACTTATCGTCGATTGGGCTAAAAATAGCCGAATCAATACTCACACTGTGTTGTCGGTTATGTCGTCAGCAACTTTCTGCGAGACCTTGGGGCCATTGGCGAGGCGCTGGCTTAGAAAGACGGGGAATGAGGTTGCGTGCGACGCTTTCGATCAAGGTAAATCGCACTGACTTTGCCCTAAGCATTACCTTTCGGTCGTAAATTCATCGTCCAGCCCTTCAAAAGCAAAGCCTTTCAAGAACGCGCCATTCCAGAGGATGTCGCGCTCACCGGCGTTTAGATTGGCCTCATCGCAAACGCTGTCCCAATTGGCTTTGATCGCGGCAATTTGGTGGGCGATGATCTGCTTAGCCTCAGCGGCTGATAGCAGAAAATTGGGTGCCGCCTGCAAGCAGGTGGCCAACTGGCTCGCGTTGCGATTGCCTTGGATCAGCATCGCTTGGCTGGCCTGGCCGCCGCTGCGTAATTGCGGACACACATCATAGGCTGGGGTCAGGGTCAACTTCTGCCCATCCCAGAATGCCGCATGATTGCGGGCGTGGTCATCGGTATTGCCGCACAGGATGTTGAATATGAGCCGCCCAAAAAGCTCGCGTAAGCTGGCTTTGGGATCGGTGAAGCGGTGGCGTATAATTTCGGCAATCTGCTCATAACTTGCATAGCGCGCCATCATTTCGTCGAGTTCGAGGATGGTCAGCGCGGACACAAGCGCGCGGCGATGCCAAGATTCCCCAACCTGAATGCGGTCAAAGCGCTCGACCAGAAAGGCATCCTTGCCCAGTGCTCGCTCCAATTGGACCGGCGCGACAGTGAGGCCAGCCAGACTGGCGAGCCGCATTGCAACGAACTCTGCCTTGACGACATTATGGAGATCACCACTCGCCGAAAATTTGGCGATATACTTGCGGTCGTCGGCATCAATCTGCACTTTTGGCCGTGCACCGCCGAGCGACGTTCCGTGTTGCAACGCCTGATCTAGTGCGGGGTCAAGGGGGAGGCTCTGCTCCACACGCTCAGCCGCTGTCATCAAGTCGGCAAGCGACGCCGTTTGTCGCGCACGCGGCACATAATCGCTTGCCGACTTTTGGAAATCGAGCGCGCCAATCCGGTCAGACCCGGATTCGAGCAAATAGGTCAGCTCATCAAGCTCAAGCGCGTCTGCCTGCGCACTTTTGGCACCGAGCGTCCGGTTAATGATAACGCGGCGGCCCCATGCGTCGGGCGAGGCGTCGCGGATGGCACCGGGCATCGTCAGGCCCGGCAGCAAAGGCAGCGTCCCGGGCTTAAGCGGTAATTCAGGCGCATAAAGCGCAATAGCATCGGCGCGCTGAAGATAGCCGCGGCCATAGTTGAAAACGATGTTCGCGCCGTCACGGCTCAACCGGCCAGCCACCACTGGTTCAGGCGCACCTGGTAGCCAAATCCAGACATAGGCTTCCTCGTAACGGGTTTCAGAAGTCATCTTTCACCGCCTTGCTGCCTGTGCGCGCTGACTTCGGCAGGAGGGCAAGCCGTTCAGTCGCGTGCAGCAGCTGGCTGGTGAGGCGACTGCGCTCCGGCTCAAACAAAGATACGCCAACGACGGTCGCAACCTCAAAGACCGAACCGATGGCGCTGCCGGGATCACCGTGTTCTATACGCCGGAGGAGCGCGCGCGAAATTCCGGCGCGGGTCGATGCTTCGTCCATCGTCAATTTGCGCTCGATACGCGCTGCGCGAATGCGCTGCCCGAGCAGCAAGAGTGCTTCGAGAGCATAACGCGATGTAACGCGGTCCAATGGTTTGGCCATATCTGATCCATAAATAGCCCGAATATTGAGCTTATGGGCTATTTACGGTGCATTTGATCGAAAGTCAACGGGATTGATCTATAATGCGCCATAAACATCTCAAAACAGAATTTATGGAGATATTCATAGACCATATATCCGAAATTATGACGTCCCAATCGTCTGGCGGCGGCGTGCGAATGCGGGGCGCAGCTTGTCGGTCGGTGCTGCGGGCGCATCCAACGCTGTAAAAAACGCGGCATAGTCGCCGGGCTGCAAGACAGTCCGTTCGTGTGCGACCATGTTTTCTATCGCAGGTTTATTGGGCGGGTTCGTCATGGCTACTTCAAATATTTTTAGGAAAATCGAGGTTTTGCACTTAGCCCATTTGCGCCGGCATGTCTTCTGAAAGCTCCTGATAGACCTTTGGCCCCTTCGCGAGTCTGCGACCCAAAGCTGCAACGAAACTATCATAGCGGTCCCCGCCGAGTTTCTGGCGCGCGGCGCGTTCGCTTTCTGAAAGTGTGGGCGTGTTCGATAGCCAGAAGCGAATGAACAAGGCCATCATCTCGACATTGATCCCGACATCGCGCTCGACCCGCGACAAGCGCCGGTCAACAGCGTCCATCCGCTTGGACTGCACCGCTTCGCGGCGTTCGTCACCGTCAGGTGACAGAAATGACGCAAGCGCGGCTTCGACTATGAGCGAACGCGACTGACCGCGCCGCGCTGCATATGCTGCAAGCGCCGCCATCATCTCGGGCTCAAGATAGACCGATTGGCATATTTTTCTCACAGGCTAAAACCCGATGTCCATATCGCGCTGGCGCGCGACGTCGCGCAAATTACGCAGCAGGAGATTGGCCTTCTCGCTGTCAGGATCGAGCTGCGGTTCATCGGGTTCAAACTCGTTCCTTCGGCTCGGTTCGGCCGAAATATCCATATGCCGGTCAAGATCGGGTTCACGCCGGATACCGGAATTATCATCCTCATCATCGTCGTCCGCTACTTCGTCCCCTGCGGCCCCTTTTGGCGGTAGGACGGGTGACGAAGGTGGTGGTGCCACCGACTTTGGGGCTTCCTCAGGGTCTTTCTTGTCGGCGCGGATGATGATCGGCGGCGGTAACGGCAGGTCGCTCCATCGCCGTGCGAACCTCGCCGCCAGAGCCAAAGGCATCGCGCAACATCAATAGCTTCTGATCAACCGTCCAGAGCCGACGCCCCGAAACCCGCGCAATCACCGTCATGCGACCAGTCATACGACCACTCGTATGACTGGTCGTATCTCCCAAAGACCCCTCAATAATCACGTCCGACACAAACCGCTCCAAACCATGGGCGGCAATCATCGCGGCTATCACGTCAAGCGCAAGGCGGTCACCAGAACGCGCTTACCAACATGACGCATTTTCGCCAATAGGTCTGTGACATTTGGTCAGTTAGCGGAGGGTCTAGAATTGGCAGTGATGACAAAAAGGATGCTATTCGAGCTGTCAAAAAAGGTTGCCAATTCGAAGCGTGCTATGCTGGTTCTTTGGTAAGCAATGTGAGTCCTAGCCAGTGGCTTTATCAAATGGTTGCCCCGTGCCGAGTTTCAAATAGGTCACCTCGAACGCCTTGACAGGCCGGTAGGCTTGCAAGCGATTTGCTATGTTAAAGGCATCACCCATCTCGAATTTTTGGAAGATGTCGAGGCCGCGATCTAGGCTGATTTTCCAGCCGGAATCACTGACGATATGGCGCGCATGGATGGTACCCGTTCCGTCGAACTCCCAACTAAAGCGAATGCCTGCAATCGCCGCTGCTTGCTCCACCGCAATGAGATTCGCCTGCTGCTTATCGGGGTACATCGTATCAGGACAAGTGATCAGATGTAGCTCAATCTCATCTTCAGGGGGTTTCCGCTGCGCGATCGCTTCGACGAGTTCCATCAAATTTCGGACCTGATGGAACATCCGGATATATGGATCGGTCAGTACAATCCGAGCCGCACCGTTTAGCCACGGCCAGAACAGGTCACCGAACGTAACGCCCTTCTGATTTTCGGCCAGCACACGGTGGCCTTCGCGGGGACTGTCGATGGCTGCAGCGGAAACAGGGGGCACTGGTGAAGGCGAGGCAGCGCCCGTTGCGGAAACGGCGGTAACATTGGCTTCTTCGCTCGTGTCATCCCCGACGGCACGCTTATGGTAATATGCCGGGTATTCAGTCTCCTCTAGTGTCGTCACCTCAATCAAGCGGCCATCACGCGCAGTGAATGAAAATGCGGTCTCCGGATAGGTATTGTCGATCCGGTAGAGCTGGTCCTTGACGCGTTTGCGGCCCTCCATCGCCAGGCGCAGCATCTCCTCGGTCTCGGACGGGGTCGCGCCGCCGGCCGGGAAAAGCAGCTTCATCAGCCCCGAGAAACTCTTGTTCACACCATCGCGGTCTCGCGTCGAGATGTCGGACGAGAGCGTGAATAACTCCTGATAGCGGTTGGCGAAATCGTCGTTGCGCATGTGGCGCAGGATCTCCGCGAGGTAATCGACCACGAAGCCATAGCCGGACGAAAACATCTCGCCGCGGATCACGTCGATCTCCCAGCCTGGCACATACGCGTGGAGGCGATCGATGAACGCGGAGTCGTAATATTTTTCGGGTAGCTCCTCAAAGAGATCGCTGTGCTTGAGCATGTAGGGCACGGTGTGGCGGGTGTTACCGACGAACACCATCGACGCCTCGGCACCCAGCGTCTCCACGCCGCGTGAAAAGGTCTTGTTCGCCATGTAATTCTTCATGATGTCGACGAGCGCCTTATCGACCTTCTTCTGGCGACCCGCGAATTCGTCGAACGCGACTGTATCCCAATAACCGACGAGCCCGATCTTGCCCGAGCTGTTGTTCACGAACAGCTTTGGTACCGTTACCTCGCCGCCTGAGATCAGGATCCCGTGAGGCGAGAATTCGGAAAAAATATGTGATTTGCCCGTGCCCTTGGGGCCGAGTTCGATCAGATTATAGTTGCGCTCGACGAACGGAATCAGTCGCATCAGTTGGAGTAGCTTACTGCGCCTGCCGAACATCGCAGGATCGAAGCCGACAGTCTGGAACAGGAGATCGATCCACTCCTCGGTGGTGAAGCCCCCGCGAGCGGCGAGATAGGCATCGTAATCGAAGCGCGAAAGCTGGATTGGTTTGATGGTGCCCAGTATCCAGGGCTCGACATTCTTGTCGTCGCTATGCTCGTATTCGACGTCGGCAATGCACCAGACACCGCTCACCAGCAGCTTGGGATGCGCCTTAACCGTCGTGGAATCGATGATGACGTGCTTGATGCCGAGATTGGCGAAGCTGGCCTCATAGGCGTCCTTGTCGGTGTTAAGATAGACGCTGACTCGATCGATGACCTTCCAGCGGCCTTTTTCTCGGATGTTGGAACGGATCAGACCCGCCTCGTTGCGGTGAACATAATGTTTGCGCAGGATATCCTTTACCGTCTCGATGCCAGACTGGATCGAGGCTTCGTCGTTCGTGGCACAATATTGGCCGAGCAGATACTCTAGCACATAGGACGGAACGATGGCGTTGCCCTTGACAGTCTTCACCAGATCCTTGCGAACCACCAGCCCAGGGAAGCGTTCATTAATCTTGTCGTCGAGCGCGGTCATCGCCCTTCCTCCTTAAAAATCGAAGTCGTTGGTGATGCTGCGGGCGAGCATGTAGCGGACCGCTTGGTAGTCCCGGAAGTGCGTCGTCTCGCCGACACGCTCGCGCAGCTTAAGGATTACCTCCCGGCCCTCTAATGCGTCGGCCTCCCGCGATAGCAGAAGCCGCAGCTGACGCTCGCGATCACGCGGATTGTCAGATCGATTGTCGAATACCAGGGTGTGTTCGTCAGAGATCGCTGTACCGTCAGGACCGTAGAGCCCAATCAGGAGCTGGCGAGACTGGATCTTCTCTGACACGGGGCTTGACTGGTAGAGCCTGATCGCGAGCTGGCTAGAGGTGATCCGACGGTTCGCGCCCGGGATCGCCTCCACCTCAACGATCGCCAGGTCGCTCTGTCGCTTCTTGTTGATCCGGACCACAGGCACCACGATCTCCTGCAGCGTGGCACCGCCATGCACGAAGCGGCTGCCCGATCCCTGGCGTCGCAGGCGGCTTACCGATTTTGGGATCAGCATTTCGACATCGCCTTGGAGGTTTGCTTGCGCCGCGGTGAAATGGCGCAGTCCTGGCGCAGGCTTGAGGCCATGGCCCAGTACGAAGCGACGGCCGCGGAACAGAATATTCTCGCCCGCCACCTCCGCGGAAGAGAAGTCGCTCTCCTCAATGGCACGGTGCTGGTAGAGGAAGCCATGATCGGCAGTGACGATCAAGTTGGTGGCGTTGGCGCCAGCCAGTTTTTTCACCAGCTGTACCAGTGTATCAAGAGTGGATTCGACCGCTTCGAACACGCGCTCCTCGGTTGCCGGTTTGTCACCGACGGCGTCGATCTCGTTGTGATAGACATAGACGACGTCGTGGTCGCGAAACAGCGTGCGTGCCTCGTCACGCTGCATGTTCATCAGCGAATCCGCCTTTAGTGCGGTGGTG
This sequence comes from Sphingomonadales bacterium, assembly GCA_043786595.1. Taxonomy (GTDB): domain Bacteria; phylum Pseudomonadota; class Alphaproteobacteria; order Sphingomonadales; family Sphingomonadaceae; genus Aquisediminimonas. Next base: position 6,591 of record JAYVVW010000120.1, read on the forward strand.
CGATCACCCGTTCGCCCGTCTGCCAAGATCTTACGACGGTTCTCGGTCCCCTGCGCGCTCTGGCCGTCGACGATCGTCATTGAGCTATCGTTGTCTGCTATCCTAAGATCAGTGTTGGGCAACAGGGCCGCCATGCCGAGCTGGGTGTAGCTCGGCAGGCAGCCTAACATCGGAGTCAGTTGCGCTTCATAGCGATCGAGCTGGCGGATGCGCTCGCAAAGTTCGTCGGCAATCTCGTAGCGCAGCGCATCCGAGATAATCACGCAAACCTTGAGGTCGCGCTGCCGGAAACCGGCGATGTGATCGCGATAGAAATGCCGATGCGCAGGCACATCGTCCGCCTCCCAGCGCGGTGCCTCGTCGACATGCACCTGCCACGCGTCGTTCAAACGCATCAGGTAGCTGTTGGCATAATGATTCTCGACCTGCGCGTAGAGCGGCGCCAACGTCGTTACCTGTGCGGAGGCCTGCATATGCAGGATGAACTTGCGATAGAGTCGATCGATACGAAACCAGCCTTCGGCATAAAGCACGATTCCGTCGGCCAGGCTCGTCATATCAATCTTGAGCGTGGCGATTGTCTGCTGGAAGTCTGCAGCGTAACCAATCGATTGATAAACATCGTGATATTTCGTCTGCCAGTGTCCAGCGAGGCGGCGGCGGACCATGTCTTGCACTTGATCTTGGGGTAGCGTCCTTGCGGCGAGGCCGGTAACTAGCGCGGGGATAACCACGCGGTCGATCGCCTCGAAATGATCGAGATCGATCAGCGTGCGGAAATCACGGCCCGCGAGATCGTCCGCGATCGCCAGGGCATCCGCCGCCTCGGCAGAGAGCTTTTCAAACGCGGTCTCAGCTGCACGGCTACCCTTCCACCGGCGGAAAAAGAGCAGCGCGTCGGGTACAAGAGATGCTGCCTCGCCGAGTGCGGCATGATAGCATGAGCGGAACAGAGTGATTGCGAAATCAGCGATCCCGGGTGCTTCAGATCGATAGCCGTATGCATGCTCCATCTGCTCCCAAAGGAACGGCTCCAGCCCGACGCGCGCAAGTGTACGCAGGCCATCGTCCTTGCCGCGCGCATGCTGCGCTAGCAGCACCTCTACGACCGCATCCAGTCCGCCCTCTGCATCTACGGCGATCGCCAGCATTCGCTGGCGCAGCCGTGCCTTGCTCTCGGGCGGCGGTTCAATCGCGCGTAGCCGTTCGAAACGCCGTTCCGACTTGAAGAATTCTGCATGTGCCGCGATGACGTCAGCATAATCGAGTGGCAGCCGCAGTTCTGTCAGGCGGATCGCGGTCTGATCGGTCTTGAAGGTGCCGTGTGCAAGTTCCAGGTCGAGTAGCCAGTTTTCCGCATCTTCTGGCCGCGGACCAGCAAGATAGAGCAGGAACTTGGACCCAGGCTCAGCGCGTAGGACACGATATTTAACCGCGAACTCGTTGTTTGCGACGGCTATTGTCTGCACGCCTGTCAACGACAACGTATCGAACGCTTCGCGGAATTCTTGCTCCGCATCGTGCCAAAAGACGATGCGATGCGCCTCAAACTGCTTCGCGAGCCCCTTATTGATCCGGTCCTGCAAGCTCACGTCTCGGCTTCCTCCAGGCCCTTGATGGGTTTAAGCGCGGCACCGAACTTTGGGTAATTGACCTTCACTCCATCATCGAGGTCTATATCAAGCCGCTGGCTGGCCAGCGGGAAGAGAATGTCTCGTTCCCAGTCATCGAGTTCGGCGATCTGGCGCGTGGCGAGGTCGATCTCCTTCAACGCCTTTGCCTTGCGCGCGGGCGTCTCGTCCGGGTTGATGCTGAGTGAAGCTTGCGCGGTGCGATGCGACTCTACCTTGGCTCGGAACTCACGCAGGTAATCGTTCAGCACGACACTCACAGTGTCCGTACGGTAGCGGTGAAGGTAGATCAGCGCGTTGAAGCTGCCCTTCGGGCTAGAGAATAGCCAGTAGATCGGCCGCTTGCGATACTGCTTGACGTGATCATTGTAAAAATCGCGGGTGAAATAATCGCGAATGTTTCTTCCAAGTGCCGCCTCCACGAAAGCCAAGTTATCTGCGAAATGCATGTCACCAAAGGTGATATGCAGGAAACGACGGAAGCGCTGTGCGATATCGTCGGCGAACCACTCGCCATCGAGCACGGGGATTACGTTATCGGTGTCTGGCGCGAACGAGGGCGTGGGCACGCGGACGGCATAGGCATCAATTCCGTCACTCGGGCTTGCGATCATCAGCCCCGGCGCATCAAGGCTGTAGCGCCCGAACATACAACCAACCGCGTAAGACACAAGCTCTCGCATCGTGTCAGCCAGCAGGAGTGTCTCTAGCTCCTCTGCCGATTTGT
>JAYVVW010000121.1:0-42761 GCA_043786595.1 Sphingomonadales bacterium
CGTTATTTCGGGATCACCGGCCGCTTTAACTTCGGCGGCAAATGACGTCATTCCTCGGGTCGCACCGCAGGTAGTAAAGGGCTCCGGATGCAAATCCGGGGCCATTTTTATTCCGCGGCGTGGATCACGGGCTGTAGGATGTGAATCCAGAGCAGCGCGAGGAGATAGCCGACCGCGCAGATCACAAACATCGGCCAATAGCCGTGGCCGGTTGTTAGCGACCAGCCGGTGAATTTGATGATCAGTGCGCCGGCAATATTGCCCGCAACCGCGCCGAGCGAGACAACCGTCGCCACGCGGCTGCTTGGCACGATGTCCGCCGTCAGCCCGAACAGGTTCGTTGAAAAACCCTGATGTGCGAACAGCGCAATGCCGATGATGATCGATGCGATCCACGGATTGGGTGCGAGCAGCGCAAGCGGCAGTGGCAGGATGACGCACGCATAGATCAGCATTGACGTCTTGCGTGCGCGATTGATGCTCCAGCCGCGTGCCACGAAACGCGGAAACAACAGCCCCGACGAAAGCGCGCCGAGCGCGGCAAAGCTGTAAACGATCGCGGTGGGATAGCCCAAAGTCCCTTGGCCCATGCCGTACACACGGTTGAAGAAATCGGGGATCCAGAACAGCATGAAAAACCACGCGACATCGCTGAGCGGCTTTGCGCCGATGATCGCCCATGTCCGCCGGTCGCGCAACAATTCGCCCCACGCAACCTTTGCGACAGCGTCAACCGCAACCTTGCCCTGGCGAACGACGGGCTTGATCTTGCGCGTGCCCCACAGCCACGCGACGATCCAGATGAAGCCGAGGGCGCCGGTAAAGATGAACGCGGCCTTCCAGCCAAACAGCAGCGCGAACGGCGGGATCAGCAACGGCGTCAGAATTTGCCCGATATTGGGTGCGCTATTGCCAAGCGCCAACGCAAAGGATCGTCGTTCAAGCGGCAGGTACACCGCAGCGGCCTTGACCGATGAGGGGGTGCCGATCGTTTCGGCAGCGGCAAGGACAATCCGCGCCATGACGAACTGGCGCACCGATTCGGCAAAAGCGTGCGCCATGCCCGCGATGCTCCACACGACCACGCCAATCCCGAGCGCACGGCGCACGCCAAGTCGATCGACAATCCATCCTGCGAAGAGGAATGATGCCGCCGCGGCATATTGGAACGCTTCGCCAAGCGAGGCGTATTGCATATCGGTCCAGCCAAATTCGGATTGCAGCGTTGGCTTGAGCAGCGCCAGAACCTGACGATCAACATAGTTGAGCGTAATTGCCGCAAACAGCAGCACCATCAGCCCGTTTTGCGATCGCCGCGCGTCGCGGTCTATTTGTTCCAAACGCCTTCTCCCTGGCTATGCTTTGATTAGTGGATAGGGCATATGACAACGCTAACACAAGCGGTTGTCGCGCGCGGCGCGCCGGGGATTGAGGGAGAGTTATGGCGTACGATCCGGGCAAGGCTTATCCGCTGGCAGCAGATTTGTACGGCGATTTGCTCGACATAACGGTTTCACCTGCAAAGCAGCGCTGGCGCGATCTGTTTCCCGGGCTGGCGATGACCGTGGTTGCGTCGCTTGCTGCGGCTTGGCTTTCCGAACATTACGGCGCGCCGCGTATGTTAATGGGGCTTCTAATCGGCCTTGCGTTTAATTTTGCCAATGCCGACGCGCGGCTCCACCCCGGCCTCAATCTCGCGTCAAAAACGCTGTTGCGCTGGGGGATCGTATTGGCGGGTGCGCAAATCACGGTGTGGCAAATCATTGATCTTGGCGCGGTGAGCTTTCTGTGGATTGCGATGACGGTTGCCGTTGTGACGGTAATCGGCGTCGTCACCGCGCGCGCGTTAGGGCTGGGCAGTGCGTTTGGCGTGCTGGCGGGCGGTGCGGTTGCGATCTGCGGCGCTTCGGCTGCGCTCGCACTGTCGAGTGTGCTCGGTGAGAAGCGATCGAGTCAGGCGCAATTGACGCTCGTGCTTGTCGCGATTGCGGCAGCGAGTGCGGCAGCCATGTCGATCTATCCCGCGCTCGCTTTTCTGATCGGACTGACTGACCGGCAGGCGGGATTTATGCTTGGCGCGTCGATCCACGATGTCGCGCAGGCGCTCGGCGCGGGCTACAGCTTTTCGAACGAAGCGGGAGAAACGGCGGCAATCGTCAAGCTCACGCGGGTTGCGCTGCTCGCGCCGGCGCTTGCGATCATCGCCTATTTTTTCCGCGCCGAAGCGGGTCAGCCGCGCACGCGCATTGGCGTGCCGTGGTTCGTTTTGGGGTTTCTGGCTGTCGCGGGATTGAATTCGTGGGTCGTCGCGCCGCAGATTGTCAGCGACGGCGCAAAAGTCGCAGCCTCGGCGTTGCTGCTGGTTGCGGTAACCGCCACCGGGATCCGCTCGCCGATGCAATTGCTGCTCGCGCAAGGGTGGCGCAGTGCGCTACCGGTCATCATCGCAACCGTCGCAGCATTCGGGCTGAGCCTTGGCGGCGCGTTTCTGGTCGGGTGATTAAAACCGTGTCGACAGTTGCAGGTTAAACCGCGGCGCGCGATTGTTGCTGTCGAACCGGTCAGCGTTGATCGGAAACGCAGCTTCGACGCCGAGGTCGATTTCGCCAAGCCGCGCGCGTACGCCGCCGCCACCTGAGGTGAGCGTCCCGTCGCCAATACCGTTTGCAAGATTGATCACTTTGCCTCCGTCGAAAAAGGCGTATGGCTGTACCCAGTTGAGCCATTTGGCGAGATTGTTGAAATCAGAACGCAATTCAAATGAGCCAAGCGCACCCTTATCGCCTGATCGCTCGCTATAGCCATAGCCGCGTCCAAATCGCGGGCCGCCGATGCCAAGTTCCTGCTCGGCAAGCAGCGGTCGGATCGAAAATTGGTTGATTGCAGCCAAACGCACACTCAGCGGGGCAAATAGTGTCCGCGTCCATTCGGCACTCAGACTGGCCTTGGTGAACTGTGACGGCGCATCGGGGCGCGAGGATTCGACCGCACCGCGCTGCGTCGCGCCCAAAATGTCCAGGCCTTGCGTGATCGTGAGGTCTGAACGAAGCAAGCCGCCCCAGAATTGGGTGTTGCCGCCAAGTGCGAACCACGCAGTCGCAATCCGGTCTTCACGTACGCCAAACCCGGTCAGGCGCTGACGCGAAACGAGATAATCGAAGCCCGATGAAAGTGCGACGCTGGTCTTTCGGCTGCGGATGAGCGGATGGCTGACCGAAAGACCGTAATTCTGACTGTGGCCAACGGTATCAAATTGTTCGAGAAAGCCACCGGGTTGCGAACGTCCAAGCGCGACCGACGCAGCAACCACGGTGCCGCCAACATCAATTGGCGACGCATAGCGTAGCGCGACAAAGGCGAGCTCGTTTGGATCGATCGGAGTTGAGGCGGCTTGGAGCGAAATTTGATCGCCGCTAATGACTGTGCTTGCGAAATTGACACCGCCAACGGCGCGAACCGGCCCGATTGACCGTGTGCCCAGCGTATCAAACCCGGCGCGACCGTTGAATGTGTCTTCGTTGACGGTAACCGTCAGATAAGCCGATCGCCCTTCGCGCACGTATTGGATCCGCTGCAACGTCAATCCCGGCGTGTCAGCGATCAACAATAATTGTCGTTCGATTTCGTCATAGTGCCGGGGCTTTCCCGCAAGCGGTGCGAGCAGCTTTTGCAATTGCTTGTTGTTCGTCCCGATCACCCGGACCTGCGTGATCGCGCCTTCATCAAGCGTGATCGTCAAAACCCCCAATGACAAAGACTGCGCCCCGACAAAGGCGCTGGCGAAGCGGTAGCCGCGGGCACGCGCAACATCAGCAACCGCGCGGGTGACGCTCGCCAAATCTGCGTTGGTCAGCGTGCGACCGATGAACGGCTCGATCGCGGCGGAGAAGGCGCTTACGGGTATTACCGTCGCGCCGCTCACCCGGATTGCGCCGATGAATATTCCGGCAGATGGAGCCGCCTCTATCGATGCGACCGCAGGCAGATCGGCGTCAATCTGTATCCGCTTGTCTGTCTGGGAGGGCAGGGGCGGGGCCGAGTCGCGCTGGATGATCGCGGTATTGGCCTGATCGAGCGGCATCTGCGCGATCGCCGCAGTCCCGATTGATGAAACACCCAGCAGCAATGTTCGAACGATCACACGCAATTTGAAAATCCTCAGATGAGCGGTTTGATCTAATCGCGATTCGTTATAAAATGCTTATTTTACGAACAAAAACACAGCTTTCACGATTTTAACCAATGATCGACACCGGTGCGAAAGGCTATTTGCGTATTTGACTGCTCATGATCCAATGAGTGGATGTTTTTTTAAGGATGGCACATGTTGAAAGTAGCAACACGCGGCGTGATCGTCTTGGGCATGATGTGGGCAGGTACGGCTTACGCAGCGCCTGAAAATTGGCGCGTTTCTGAAAAGTCGGGCACGGTCTCGATTTTGCACAGCGGGGTGAGCCGCATTGCACTCCAAGGCAACGGCGTTGCGACGGGTGACCTTGTATCGACGGGTGCCAACGGTCGTGCGGTGCTTGTGCGCGGTCAGGAATATGTCGTTGTCGCGCCGAACAGCCGCCTTCGCATTGCCGATCCTGCGCAGTCAGGCGGCGTCGTTCAGATCATCCAGGACGTCGGCAACGTCATCTTCAAGATCAAGCGGATGGCGACCCCGCACTTTGCGGTACAGACGCCCTACCTCGCCGCTGTGGTCAAAGGCACCACGTTCAGCGTGACGGTTGGCGAAGCTGGCGCGTCGGTTCAGGTCATCGAAGGCGCCGTTGAAGTGAAGACAAGCGACGGGCTGGCGAGCGAATTGATCAAGCCCGGCATGATCGCAGCGGTCAGCGCGAGTGACCGTTTCAGCCTCCGCGTCGACGGCGATACATCGCATGTCGTCAGATCGCCCAGTGCGCCAGCCAGTGGGGCGGATACGGCGCAATATGAAAATTCATCCGCATCCGCGCCCGCCGAAGAAGTGAAAATCGAGTCGCCAATTACTGAAACGGCACAATCGGTTGGCGACCTTACGGGCGGATTGATCGAAGGAACGACGGCGCTATCGGCTTCTATGAGCGTCGCGAGCACCAAGCTTGCGATCGAGACGGTCGCGCAATCAGCAATTGCGACGCCTGCATCAACTGCTTTCGAAGCACCCGTCGTGACAGCGACCGCGCCAGTGATCGTTGCAGCGGCACCCGTCGTCACGGCGACTGCGCCAGTGATCGTTGCAGCAGCACCCGTCGTCACAGCGACCGCGCCAGTGATCGTTGTAGCAGCACCCGTCGTCACGGTGTCCGCGCCAGTGATCGTCGCAGCAGCACCTGTCATTGTTGCGATCGCGCCAGTGATTGTTGCGGCAGCTCCCGTTGTCACTTCGCTTCCGCCCGTCACGTTGGCAGCGGTCGTTGCAGTCGTTCAGCCAGTTTTGACTGGCCTTGGAAATGGCAACAATGGCAATGGCAATGCAAATGGTCTTGGCAATGGAACGAACGGCAACGGTAACGCGTTCGGCCATCTCAAAGGCGGTAATTGACGGCGACGTTGAAAGCTGAAGCATGACTTCAAGCCTGACAAACGCGGTCATAGCGCATATCCGGGCTGTGATCGTCGTAATTGCCTTTGGTGTCGGCATATTTGCGGCGATTACCGGATTTGGAACCAACCTTGATTTCGCGCTGCGCGATGCGCGTGATGCCAGTCGCGCGCATTCCGCATCAGGATCGATCGCAATTGTCGAAATAGATGCCAAGAGTCTGGCTGTGCTTGACGCCTGGCCGTGGCCGCGCCGTTATCATGCGCAGCTTGTCGACCAGCTCGGGTTGGCAGATGTTCAACAGATCGCGTTCGACGTCGATTTTTCGGCACATTCAAACCCGGTTGACGATGCGGCGTTTGCAGCCGCTCTCAAACGCAGCAGCGGCAGCGTCGTTTTGCCGACCTTCCAGCAGCGCGGCGATAGCACGACGACCCACTACCGCGAAAACCTGCCGATTGCCGCGCTGCGTCAACATGCGTTCCTTGCGTCGGTTAACGTCCATCCCAATGTCGATGGCCAAGTGCGGAATTATTCGCGCGGAACTGTCACTGCAAACACAATGCGCCCTTCGCTTGGCGCGATGCTCGCCGAAACGTCGAGCAGCAGCAGCGAACCGATCGTCATTGACCAGGCGATCGACCCGCAAACAATACCGCGGTTCAGCTTTGTCGATGTGATCCGCAGGAAAATCCCAAAATCGCAGCTTCAGGGCAAACGGATTGTCATTGGTGCGACCGCGATCGAGCTTGGTGACCGTTATGCCGTGCCGCGCCACGGCGTTATCCCGGGCGTGGTCATACAGGCGATGGCCGGCGAAACGCTTTTGCAGCACAGCGAAAACCCGGGTCTTGGTGCATTTCCGGCGATGATCGTTGCGCTGGTTGCGCTGGTTTTCGCGGCACGCGCAAAAATGAACGGACACGCGGCGGCGGTTCTTCTTGGCGCGCTTGCGACGGTTTTGATCGTGCCACTCGGGCTTGAAACGGCGCGCGTGGGCAGCCTTGAAATTGCGCCTGCACTGGCGATGCTCACAGCGGGCGGGCTGATGCTGGTCGCGCTGACCCTAGCCCGCACATTCCGCAAAACGCAGATGACCGACGCTGAAACGGGTCTGCCAAACGCAATCGCCTTTACCGATCGGATGCGCCATCGCAGCAGCCATGCCGTCGTGGTGGCGCGAATTGCACGTTACGGCGAAATCGTTTCGCTGATCGGGGCCGTAAACGGGGCTGACCTTATCCGGCGGATTTCCGAGCGGCTCGCCTATGCCGCTGATGATGGTGAAATCTTCAGGTTCGAAGCCAGCGCGCTCAGCTGGTCGGTGCCTGCCGAAGCGCTGCCATCGATGCCTGACCGGCTGGCGGCGCTCGCGGCGATGTTCCGCGCGCCGATTCAGGTTGGATCGCGTGCAATCGATGTTTCGCTCACCTACGGCGTTGCGACCGACGATGCCAGCGACGGCGGGCTGCTCGCCGCCAAGGCGCTCGTGATGGCGAACCGCGCGGCAGAACAAGGTTTGCTCTGGGACCGTTATGATGATGCGGTCGATGATCAGACCGACTGGAAACTGTCGCTACTGGCAGAGCTTGATCACGCGCTTGCGGACGGCCAGATCTGGGTCGCCTATCAACCCAAATCGGATATCGCGACGGGCACCATCATTGGCTGCGAAGCGCTTGTCCGCTGGAAACACCCCACGCGCGGGCCGATCGCGCCCGATCATTTCATTCCGACGATCGAGCAATCGGGGCGTATCTTCGAACTGACCGCGTTCGTCCTGTGTCAGGCGGTCGCTGATCTTGGCGATTGGCGCGCGGCGGGACATGAAATTGGCGTCGCAGTCAATTTGTCTGCGTCGCTGCTCGACGATGAACGGTTCTTAACGGTAGTGACCAAGGCGCTGGCGCTGGCAAAGTTCGATCCGTCACACCTGACGCTTGAAATCACCGAATCGGCCGCGATGGCCGATCCCGATGCGGCGATCCGCGCGATGGCACGGCTCCGCAAGCTGGGCATCAACCTGTCGATTGATGATTACGGAACCGGCCAATCGACGCTGACTTACCTCAAACGCCTGCCCGCGACCGAAATCAAGATCGACAAGAGCTTCGTCAGCGATCTGGTCGACAACCGCAGCGATCAGATACTTGTTCGTTCGACAATTGCACTCGCACATGATCTTGGTTTCAAAACGGTCGCCGAAGGGATCGAAACACCCGAATGCCTTGCGCTTCTGGGTGAGCTTGGCTGCGATGTCGGGCAGGGCTGGCACATCGGCAAGCCCGTTGCGGCGGCTGACTTCGTCGCGAAACTGGCAAAACCGCTCGCGCTGGCGGCGTAACCGTTTGGGGGATGGCGCGGCGTGCCTCCCCGATTTCATTTTCCTCCTTTTTCCTGCAAGAGCCAAGAAACTATCATCATGTTAGGTTGAGTTCACGGGACGCTCGTAATTGTATAAAATGCCCAAACCGTCACCCCGGCGAAGGCCGGGGCCCAGCCGCACAGGTGATTGATTTGAAAACACCACGCGCTGCATTTCATTCGAACAGCGTATCGTATCTGGGCCCCGGCCTTCGCCGGGGTGACGGACATGTTATATTACGGCTCATTGCAACTGATTGATAGCAAACTCGCGTTTCCTGCGCTGAATACCTCGATCAACCTCCACTTCGTCACCCGCGAGCGAAGCGTGGCAATCCAGTTCTCCCGCGTTTCCGCCGCTGGATTGCCGCAGTCGCTTCGCTCCTTCGCAAAGACGGTTATTGGAGATACCCAGCTTAACAAAAAATAGTCCTTTCTGTTCATGAATATCCAGTATGAAATACAGCCCTTCGACTTGCTCAGGACAAGCGGGGTTAGGCGTATTTCGGTTCAGATCATTGCGCGTTGGTATGAATTGCGGCCACAATCCTGACAGCGCGGTTTGCCCCCGCGTTGGCGAGGGTGGCGGGCAGGATGCCCGCTGGTGAGAGGAATATGCGTTTGAGCGATGACGTGGAGAAGCGCCGACTCGCAACTTTCTACTGTGACTGAATCTGCCATAACAGCGTGACGCTGTCAAGCGAAAAAACCTATGTGGGAAAATTATCGCCGGGTTTGCGCCGCTCTGGCGATTGCGATGAGCTCGACATCGGCGAGGATTGGCCCGGTTGATCCCGCCGCTTTGATCGCGCGTTCGGTTTTGAGCAGCCGATCCGAACAGGTCGCGATGCGCGGCGCGGGCCAGCGTTTGAGCTGGCGCAAGACCTGCCCCTTTTCCTTGTAAAAGATCGCCTTGCCGAGCGCCTCGACGGCGTTTTGCGGAGAGGTGCCGCCCGCCACGTCGGCGGCAAGCCGCGTGAGCAACTGAACGCGTTTGTTCATCACGCGGATCAGCGCAATGCCCTCGCTGCCCTGTTCGGCAAGCACCGCGAGTTCATGCGCGACTGCGGCGGGTTCACCGCCGAGCACGGCATCGACCAGGCGGCTCACTTGCCCGTCGCCTTCGCCCGCGCCGATCGCCTCAAGCGCGGCCATTTCGGCGTCGCACGGACGTTCGGGGGCGGCATCGAGGAACAGCGCGAGCTTTTCAATCTCCTGCGCCATCACCGCGCGGTCATTGCCCGCCGCGTTGACGATCGCACGCGCCACTTCGGGGCCCATCCGCATTCCCGCGCCGCGCGCCATCGCCATCGCCAGCGTGTCAGCCTCATGCCCCTCAGGTTGATAATTGGCGCAGGCCATGATCGCGGGATCGGCAATCGCGCGTTTGAGCAGCACCGAACTGAGCTTGAGCGCGCCCGCAATCGCAACGACCGGATTACCAGCGGCAGGGGCTTTGAGCAGCATCTCGATCGCCGCCATCGGTTCCTCACCGTTCAGTGCGATGCGCACCGATTGCCTGTCTCCAAACAGCGAAATCGTCGCTGCCTCATCGGCCAATCGTGCCGGACTGGCTTTGAGCGTTGCGCCGTCTAGGTCGATCCGCTGCGCATCCGGCCCCATCGCGCGTTCCAGCCGTGCAGCCTGCGCGCGTGATCCCGCTTCATCGGGGCCGTAGAGCAGGAACAGGCGGATGTTGGCGGGCGGCGCATCGAGCGCTCGCTCGATCTGGCCCGCGTTGACCTTCATCGCGGCGCGGCGGCGCTGCGTTTCAGGTAAAGCGCAACGCGCGCGACGATCTGATCCGATATGCCCTGCGACAGCCGCTCTAGCGCTGATTCCTCGGCAGCGACCACGGCATATTCTGAACTGACAACGTCGATCCCGGCGTCTGACCCGGCGGTCGCATCGACAACAACGGTGCCGCCCGCCGTTTCAAGCAAGCGGTAGCGCGCGCGCAGCGTCCGCCGTTCGCGCGTCACCGAATCGTCACGCCGCACGCCAAATCCGCTGATCTGATCGTCAAGTGTGATTTCAAGCCGGTAACGCGCTGCCCCGCCTGCGGGACGGCCAAGCCGTTCTTCAAGCGCCGATCGCAGCAAATAGCCACTTTTGCCGTCAATCGGCGCGATCTCCACCGATCGCAGCGCGCTGACAACAGCCCCGCCTTCGGCCCCGCCGTAAAGCGGGCGCAGTGTGCAGGCACCGAGCATCAGCGCGAGGAAAAGTGTGAGCGTGCGGATCATGCGACTATGTTGACCAATCGGCCCGGAACCACAATCAACTTTTTGGGCGTGGCGCCGTCTAGCAAGCGAATGATCTTGTCACTCGCCATCGCGGCAGCCTCCAATTGCTCGCGCGTCGCGTCTTTGGCGAGCGTCAGCGTATCGCGCAGCTTGCCGTTGATCTGGATCGCGATCGTTGTTTCGCTATCAACCAACAGTGCGGGATTGGCGATTGGCCACAGTTGATCGGCGATCAGGCCAGTGCCGCCCGCCGCCTCCCACGCATCTTCGGCGAGATGCGGCAACATCGGCGCGACGAGCAGCGCCAGGCTGCGCGCGGCGGTCGTCCGCGACGCCGACGGGGCGGCCTTTTCAACCGCATTGGCAAGCTCGTGGATCTTGGCGACGGCCTTGTTGAACCCCAACGCCTCGATATCGGCACCCACACCCGCAATTGCGCGGTGGAGCATCCGGTCAAGCGCGGGATCGCTGCCTGTTGCGTTAGAAGCCGCATCACGCTCGAAAATCCGCCATAGCCGCTGAACGAAGCGCCATGTGCCTTCAATCCCCGCCTCGCTCCACGGCAGATCGCGTTCGGGCGGCGAATCGGAGAGCATGAACCAGCGCACCGCGTCGGCACCAAATTGATCGAACATCGGCATCGGGTCGACGGTGTTTTTTTTCGACTTCGACATTTTCTCGATGCGGCCAATTTCGACCTCGGCGCCTGTAATTGTTTCTACCAAAACGCCATTTCGAGTTTCGATTTCGTCGAGCCCAAGCCAACCAGTTCCCACGAAATCCGTTGGGTATAAATCCGTAGTTCCATCGGGATTATGAAAAACCATTGGAATGCGGCGCTTGTACGTTTCGTGCGTCACCATCCCCTGGGTGAACAGCCCCTTGAACGGTTCGGTGACGCCAAGTTTGCCAATGCGGTTGAGCGCGCGCGTCCAGAACCGCGCATAGAGAAGATGGAGGATCGCATGTTCGACGCCGCCAATATACTGGCCGACGGGCAGCCAGCTTTCGGCCTCGGCGCGGTCAAACGGCTTGTCATCGGGCTGGCTGGCAAAGCGGATGAAATACCAGCTACTGTCAACGAAAGTATCGAGCGTATCGGTTTCGCGCCGTGCCATTTCCTTGCAATTGGGGCAGGCGACATGCTTCCACGTCGGGTGACGTTCAAGCGGGTTGCCCGGAGTGTCAAAAGCGACATCTTCGGGCAACACAACGGGAAGCTGTGATCGCGGGACGGGGAGCGCGCCGCAAAATTCGCAGTGGATGATCGGGATCGGCGTCCCCCAATAGCGCTGACGCGAAACGCCCCAATCACGCAGGCGCCAGACGGTGGTGCCTTCGCCCCAGCCTTCGGCTTGCGCGCGCGCGGCAACTTCGCTTTTTGCTTCCTCGATCGACAGCCCGTCGAGGAAGTCGGAATTGACGATTTTGCCGGCGCCGGTGAAGGCTTCGTCGCCCTCAAAATCATGCGCGGTCTCGTCACCGTCAGCGACAACGCGCGTGACGGGTAGGCGGTATTTGCGCGCAAAGTCGAGATCGCGCTGATCATGCGCGGGGCATCCGAACACCGCGCCGGTGCCGTATTCCATCAGCACGAAATTAGCGACATAGACGGGCAGATACCAATCGGGATCAAATGGATGGCTGACGCGCAGCCCGGTATCATAACCCTTCTTTTCAGCGGTTTCGATATCGGCTGCTGCCGTTCCCGATAGCGCGCAATCGGCGATGAAGTCTTTGAGACGCAGGTCGGTTTGCGCACATTGCTGTGCGAGCGGATGGTCGGCGGCGATCGCTGCAAAGCTGGCACCAAAGATCGTATCGGGCCGCGTTGTGAACACGTCGAACGCTTCTTCGCCGTCGGGGAAATGGAAGGTAAACCGCAGCCCCTTCGATTTCCCGATCCAGTTTGCCTGCATCAGCTTGACCTTGTCAGGCCATTGGTCGAGGCTGTCGAGTCCGTCGAGCAATTCTTCGGCAAAATCGGTGATCTTGAGGAACCACTGGCTGAGCTTGCGCTTTTCAACGAGCGCGCCCGATCGCCAGCCGCGACCATCGATGACCTGCTCATTGGCGAGCACGGTCATATCGACCGGATCCCAGTTGACCGCCGATTCCTTGCGGTAAACCAGCCCTGCCTTGTATAGATCAAGAAACAGCGCCTGTTCATGGCCGTAATAATCGGGCTCGCACGTTGTGAGTTCGCGGCTCCAGTCAATCGCGAGGCCAAGCCGTTTGAGCTGGCTGCGCATCGCCGCGATGTTGGCGCGCGTCCAATCGCCGGGATGGACGTTGTTTTCCATCGCCGCATTTTCGGCGGGCATCCCGAACGCGTCCCAACCCATCGGGTGCAGCACGGCGTGGCCGGTCATTTTCTTGTAACGCGCCAGCACGTCACCCATCGCATAATTGCGGACATGGCCCATGTGGATGCGCCCCGACGGATAGGGAAACATCTCGAGCACATAGGCACGGGGGCGCGCATCGCTTGCATCGCGGGGGGCAGCAAAGCTCTGCTGCTCATCCCAGATTTTCTGCCAGCGCGCGTCAGCCTTCATCGGGTTGAAGCGCGAACTCATGATTATCCCGGGTTGGAATTGCGACGCAGATCGCGCGCCTTGGTGAGGATGATTTCCTCAAGCTTTTGCACGGTCGCCGCTTGCACGGGCGAATCGGTCCACTGTCCGCTGGTGAACGTCTGACGCGCAGCGGCAACGCGCAGGGCATCGGCGCGCAGTTCAGTATCAAGGATCGAGATCGTCAGCTTCATCCGCTCGGCAGGCGAGGCGGGATTGACGTACCAATCGGTGATGACGACACCGTTTGCCGAGTCGCTCTGAAGCAGCGGCATGAACGATACAGCGTCAAGCGTGGCGAGGTAGAGATAGGAGTTAACCCCGATCGCAGTCACTTTCGACGGCGCAATCGTGTTCCGCGTCGCCTCTTGTTTTTTATCGCCGCCAAAATAGCCGACGCCTTTTGACAGGTCATTCTTGATCGCGGCACAAGCGGGAAGCATGGCAATCACGGCGAGGGACAGGGCAACACGAAACGGCCTGATCATGAAATATCCTTGGCAAAGTGGGCGTGCGCGCCGTTATACGGGACTTTGCGCGCGCCGCAAGTCGCGCGTTCATCGCGGTGTAAGCGGGGCGGTTGCAAAAGCCCTCCTGCAGCCATGTAGCGGTGCCAGCGGCAATGTTTCAAAACCACCACGTAAAACTGTTGATTTATTGCAACAGCGCGCGACAATGTGACTCACGTCGCTGGCTTTTCGAGCGCGAGTCGTGGTATCGGGT
Organism: Sphingomonadales bacterium; assembly: GCA_043786595.1. GTDB lineage: Bacteria > Pseudomonadota > Alphaproteobacteria > Sphingomonadales > Sphingomonadaceae > Aquisediminimonas. Next base: position 13,440 of record JAYVVW010000121.1, read on the forward strand.
TGGCTAAGAGTTTCGGGACTGAACAATGATTGCGCAGTGGATAAAGGCAGGGTTGATTGCGGGGGCGTGTAGCGCCGCCGTTTTTTCGCTCGCGCCCGCAACAGGCGCAACGGGCAGCAAATTTCTCGCCAAGCGAGCGCCCGCTGCGCAAATGCGTGGTGGCATCGGTTCGTTCACCCCAGCATCAGCGGATCCTCGGCTTGCCGCTGCGTTCGCGCGCACGGGGCTTGCATCAAGCGGATTTCGGTTCACGCCTGCTGCGGTTGACGGCAAACGCCGCGCTGTTACGGTCGCCGTCCGCGCGCGCTCGTCGGGCAATGCGGCTGGCGTAAACAGTGTGACACCCGGCGCCACAGCATTGCTTGCCGTCGCACCGTCAATCGGGATCGCACCCGTTGCCTATAATCTGGGCGTTGGCGTCGGCTGGAAACGGTTTGCACTTTCGGGTGATTTGGCGCGCGTCGATGGCGGCGTGATCGCTGGCGCGCGCGAAAGCGTTGATCTCGGCATTAGCTACAACGCCAGCAAGTGGAGCACGCGCGTCCAGCTTGCGGCTGAAAAGCCGATGGGCATTGCGCCGCGACCGATATCAGGCGGTGACAGTGTATCGCTTGACGTTGGTGGTTCCTATCGCCTGACACGGCGTCTCGATCTGACTGCTGGCGTTCGTTACAAATCAGAACGTGACCGTCTGCAAACCCCGCTCAATGACACTGCGCGAGACAGCCAGGCGGTCTATGTCGGAACTGCCTTCCGCTTCTAGGCTTTGGGCGTGAGTGCCGAAATAGCGGCCCAACCGTAAATTGATCGGCCAAGGCTGCGTGCGCGCTGCTTGGTCATTCCGCCCAGCGCGATGATCGGCGTGCGTGCGCCGTTGATGACGCGCCCGATCCCGATCCTGCCAATCGCTTTGCCGCCGGGGTGCGACTGCGTTGGATAGATTGGCGAAACGAACAGCAAATCCGCGCCGCCGCGTTCAGCCGCGATGCGTTCACGAACCGAGTGGACGGGTGCAGTCTGAATAGTGCGGTTGCGCTTGGGCGCACGTCGGTGCGAACCATCGGCGCGCCAGAGATCGTCACCGGCAAGGATGAGCGTCATCCGCCGTGCGCGCGCCGCACGCTTGACCTGCACGAATAATTCTCGACGCGCGGCAGGTGCCAAGCTGTAGTGACGAAATATGATCCCCGACCCTTTGGGCAGGCGCGCGATCGCACGCATCAGGCCGTCGCCAACGCGTTCATCGGTCATCAGCCAGAGGCGCGGTAATGATCGGGGTTGGCGAATAGGCATCGGGGTTCGTATAGCGAAGCGATGACCGATTACGAAGGCCTCGCACGCACGCGTCTGACGCAGGTTAAAAGCACGATCGCACACAGCGCAAAGATTGCCGGGCGACCACCGGGTGACATTGCACTCGTGGCGGTTTCGAAAACGCAGTCCGCAGACGCAATCGCGGCGCTGATCGCTGCGGGGCAACGCATCTTCGGAGAAAATCGTGTGTCCGAAGCGCAGGCAAAGTTTCCAGCGCTAATCGCAGCGCACGGCGCAATCGCGCTCCACCTTGTGGGCCAGTTGCAATCGAACAAGGCTGACGAAGCTGTCGCGCTGTTTGACGTCATCCATTCGGTCGACCGTTCGTCGCTCGTTTCCGCAATCGCGCGCGCGACCGACAAAATCGGCCGACAGCCGCGCTGCTTCATTCAAATCAATATCGGGAATGAGCCACAGAAAGGCGGCTGCGCGATCGCCGATGTGGCAGCGCTGCTGCGCGATGCGCGCGCGGCGCAGCTTGATATTGCCGGTTTGATGGCCGTGCCCCCAGCGAACACCGAAGCCGCACCCTATTTTGCACTGCTTGCCAAGATTGCGCGAGATCACGGACTCGGAGGTGCCGAATCGGGCTTGAGCATCGGCATGTCTAACGATTATGAGACTGCGATCATGCTCGGTGCTACGCATGTCCGGATCGGCAGTGCGCTGTTTGGGGAACGAGAATGAAGTTCGATGTTATCCTGTTCGATTTCGATGGCGTAATCTGTGACAGCGTCGGGCATTCAAACGCTGTGCTGGCCGAAGGATTGACTGAAAAAGGTTTTCCAACATCGACCGATGATGCAATTCGTGCGTTTGCTGGGCGACGCTGGGCCGATGTGTTGAAGATGATCGAAACGCAAATCGGTGAGGAAGTCGATCCCCAGTTCATAGGTCAGCAGTATAAACAGCTCAGCCGCCGCGTTGTGCTTGCGGCCCAACCAATTCCCGGTGTCGAAAGTTTTCTCGATATGACTGCGGGTTTCCGGCGCGCGGTTGTCGCGTCGAGCGAAATTTTCTGGGTCACACGCACGCTTGATCGCTTCGGCTTGGCCGAACATTTTGGCGAGCATGTGTATTCTGCCGCGCTGCTCGATCGCGGCAAGCCCGATCCGCAGGTCTACCAGCTTGCCATTGATAAACTACAGGTTGATCCCAAGCGCTGTGTTGCAATCGAAGGCACCACTGTTGGGGTAACGGCAGCGGTTGCTGCGGGCATCCCCACAATCGGATTGACCGCCGCATCACACATCCGCGCCGATGACGGCGAGCGGATGCGCGCGGCAGGCGCATCATATGTCGCGCATGATTTCGATGATGTCGCCGACTGGATCGACCTTTAGCGTTTATAGCTGGTGCCCGGTGCGATCGCGCTTGGTCGCAAGATAGCGATCATTGTGGCGATTGGGCGGCAGATGATGCGGTACGCGCTCGACAACGGTTACGCCTGACGCTTCAAGCTGCGCCACTTTTGCCGGATTGTTGGTCAGCAGGCGGATCGACGGCTGTCCGATCAAGTGAAGCATACGCGCAGCAATCCCGAAATCGCGCGCTTCAACCGGAAAGCCAAGCCGTAGATTGGCATCGACTGTGTCATGGCCCTGATCCTGCAGTTCATAAGCACGCAACTTGTTGATCAGCCCGATGCCGCGTCCTTCCTGGCGCAGATAGAGCAAGATGCCCCAACCGCGCGCGGCGATGACGCGGAGCGCTTCATTGAGTTGGGGGCCGCAGTCGCATTTGAGGCTACCAAACACATCGCCCGTCAGGCATTCGCTGTGGAGCCGCACGAGCGGTGGCGCGCCGTCGGGATGGCCGATAATCAGCGCAACATGCTCACCGGCTTGTTCGGGCGATCTGAATGCAATCAGCTCAGCCGTTTCGCAACTTTCAATGGGAAGCCGCGCGCGCGCGACGATCGCCAGCCGCTCAGGCGCATCCCATACCGAAATTTGGGCTGAAGTGACGGTGGTCGCATCACCAGCGATCCCAGTTTTAATAAAAAACGCGGGCAACAACCCGGCGTGGCGCGCCAGATCAAGTGCCGCTTCCGCAGCCTCGGGTGCTGGAACATCGACCGCGCGAAACGGGCCTTGCATCGGATGCAACAGGTCGGTTGCCGGATCGGCCAGCGCAATCGCTCCGGGCAAATCAAGCCAAGGCGCGCGCGCGATCATCACGGGTGCGTTGACGGTGGCTGCTGCACGCTGATTGCTGAGCTTGAGCGTGACCGCGCGTGATGCCGAAATCAATATGTCGGCCGGATGTGCTCCATCAAATTCTCCAAGACGCAGCGCGTCGCTACACTCAATTGACAGCACTGTGATAGCGTCGTCAATCGTCACCGGCCAACCGCGCCGCAGCGCATCAATCGCACGCGCGGCGGCGCGCGGGTCAAGCGCGACAGCGCTCATCAGAACGCGAATTCAGTGACCAGCGGAATATGATCCGACGGTTTGCCCCAATCGCGGCAAGGCTCATGCACCGCGTGCGCAGTGGCTGTGGTCGCAACTGCGGGCGACGCCCACATATGATCAAGCCGACGGCCACGGTCTGACGCCGCCCAATCCTTCGCGCGGTAGCTCCACCACGTGTAAAGCCGTTGCGGTGACGGTATGAAGTGACGGCCCAGATCAACCCAGCCGTGGCTTGCTTGCAACCGACCAAGCGTTTCGACTTCGATTGGCGTGTGGCTGACGACGCCGAGCAGTTCCTTGTGCCCCCACACATCGCTTTCAAGCGGCGCAATATTGAAATCGCCCACCAATATCGTCGGATCGGCCAATGTAGATGACCAGCCGATCATCCGTTCCAGAAAATCGAGCTTCTGGCCGAATTTGGGATTGAGCGTGCGGTCAGGCAAATCGCCGCCTGCCGGAATATACACGTTTTCAAGGCGAATGCCGTTGGGCAGGCGGACGCCAACATGGCGCGCTTCGCCATTATCCTGCCAGTCACGGCGATCATCTTCGACAATCGGAACGCGGCTGATGATCCCGACCCCGTGGTGCATCTTTTGTCCGTGCAGGATGATATGTTCATAGCCAAGCTTGCGGAACGCCGCCGAAGGGAACGACGCATTCTCAGCCTTGGTTTCCTGCAGGCACAGCACGTCTGGCGCCTGTTCGGCAAGAAAGCGCTCAACGATATCGAACCGTGCGCGAACGCTGTTGATATTCCACGATGCAATTTTGAAAGGGTTGGACATTGGCGCTTCGTCTAGCCGCGCGCAGTTTGCGCCGCAAGCGCTGTTCGGACGCGCATTACTTGACCCCCAGATCGCTCAGATCGAACGTCCCGTTCGCGATATTGAGCATCCGGTCGAGCGATGTCTTCGCTGCAAGCCGCAACCCCTCCTCAATTTCGATCCGCGGGCTGAGATCGCGCAGCGCGGTATATAGCTTTTCCATCGTGTTAAGCGCCATATAAGGGCAAATGTTGCAATTGCAGTTACCATCTGCGCCGGGCGCACCGATGAAATGCTTGTGCGGCATCGCCAATTCCATCTGGTGAATGATGTGCGGCTCGGTCGCGACGATCAGTGTGTCGCCGGGCATATCCTTGGCATATTGCAGGATGCCGCTCGTGCTGCCGACATAATCGGCATGATCAACAATATGCGCAGGGCATTCGGGGTGCGCAGCAACGGGTGCGCCGGGGTGCTTTGCTTTGAGCTTGATCAATTCGGTTTCTGAAAAGGCCTCATGGACGATGCACACGCCGGGCCACAGCAGCATATCGCGCCCGGTCTTGCGCGCCAGATAGCCACCAAGATGCTTGTCGGGGCCAAAGATGATCTTCTGATCTTTGGGAAGTGCGGCGAGAATTTTTTCAGCCGAAGATGACGTGACGATGATGTCCGAAAGCGCCTTCACCTCGGTCGAGCAGTTGATATAGGTCAAAGCGATATGTTCGGGGTTCGCCTCACGAAACGCCTTGAACTTGTCGGGCGGGCACGAATCTTCAAGGCTGCACCCTGCATCAAGATCGGGCAGCACAACGATTTTTTGCGGCGACAGAATTTTTGCGGTGTCAGCCATGAATTTGACGCCGCAAAACGCGATCACATCGGCATCGGTAGCTTGTGCCTTGCGTGACAATTCGAGCGAGTCACCGACATAATCGGCGATATCCTGAATTTCGGGGCGTTGATAATAATGCGCAAGGATGACGGCGTTGCGCTCGGTCTTGAGCCGTTTGATCTCTTCGATCAGGCCGGTTCCCTGTAGTTTGCCGGTCAGTACACTCATTGTTCAAACTCCACTTCGACCTTTGCCTCTATCCCCGCTGCGGCGAGGGGCAAAGCAAAACTGCGCTCAATTGCACGCGCCGACGCGTCACGGGCAAGTCGGAGCATCGGCGCTGCATTTGCTTGCGCAATCATATCGGCCTTTGCCTTCGCGCGGTTCGCCTGATCGATTGACGTTTCGGCATCGGTCAGTGTCAAAAGCAGCGTGCCCGATTGATATTCGCGTACCTGAGCCAGATCGAATTCGGGGCCACTGATTTCAACACGCGGTAATGCGATGCGAAGCGTTTTTGCGGCATCATCCCAACGCACGTCGCGCTGTTCGAGTTTGGCAAGGTCAATTTCATAACGCACCAATGCCGGCACGATCAGCGTCTTCTCGGCATGAAGGCCAAGCTGATCCTTGCCCGACGTGACGACAGTCACAAAGCGCGCAGCGAACGCCGACAGCCGGTTTTGCTCGTGAAGCGATTGCAGGCTCGACGCGACAACGCTTTGCACCGGCGGGTCAACGCGGCGTTGCAACCAGGCAATGCCGCTCACGCTCAGCACGATCAGCGACAGCAAGAGAAGCCAGACTTGTTTCAATCGCTGGCAGCCAAAAACCAGCGATCGCCTTCGACACGTGCAACCCCGCGCGCGGCAAGATCGAGGAGATGCGCCAGCACCGATCGCCCCGCAGCGCCCGTCAGGCGCGGATCAAGCCCCTTATACATCGCCGCAACCATTGCTGGAATGTCGTGGACGCCAGCCCCGATCGCACGCAAAATCTGCCCTTCGCGCTGTTTGCGGTGGCCGATCATCCCGCGTACCAGCCGCTGCGGCCTTTCGATCTGTTTGCCGTGTGCGGGATAGTAAATCGCATCGTCACGCGTAAGCATCAGCGAAAGGCTGCGCATATAATCGCCCATGTCACCGTCGGGCGGAGAGACGACAGTCGTTGACCAGCCCATCACATGATCGCCGCTGAACAGCGCCTTTTCCTGCTCAAGCGCAAAGCACAGATGGTTCGATGTGTGGCCTGGGGTATGCACCGCGCGCAGTGTCCAGCCGGTGCCGCTTACCGTGTCGCCATCGCTTAGCACAGTATCAGGCGCGTAGCTGTCATCAAACCCCGCATCGGCGCGCGGGCCATCATCGTGCAATACAAGCGGCGCACAACCCACAATTGGGGCTCCGGTCAGCGCGGCAAGCGGGGCAGCGGCGGGCGAATGATCACGGTGCGTATGCGTGCACATGATCGCAACGATTCGCTCATCACCAAGGATTCGCACCAGCGCGCCGACATGTTCGGGATCATCGCGGTACGGCCCGGGGTCGATCACCGCGACATCGCCGTGGCCAACGACATAAGTCTGCGTTCCCGTATAACTGAACGGTGAGGCATTGCGCGCCAGCACACGCCGGATCAGCGGGCTAACGGTCTCGGCAATTGCATAGGGCTCATGCGAAAGATCGGGTATTTCCATCCCCGACTATGTGGCGAAGCGGGCACGGCGATACAAGCGAATTGCAGGACGGCGCAGTCTAACGCGACTCTAGCCGTCGCACGCGAGTCGCCGTCTGCCCATTCACATTGGCGAGGAATCCGCCGAGCGCGCCTTTACGGATACGGATGCTCTGGCCCGGCTTGGGCGAACGTATCGTCTTACCCTCAGTCTGGATCCAGCGCGCGCCGTCTTCAAGCACGAACAGCCAATATCCGCTTTTCTGCTGCGACGCGCCCTTGATCTTGGTCGTAATGTCGGTGACGGCCTCGCCCACCTCATCCTTGCGCACGCCAAGCACCGGAAGCGACGATGTTGGCAGGCCGAAATTTTCCTTGCGAGACTTGGTGGCCTGCGTGCGGTCAATCACGATCACATCGCGCGCCGTTTCCGCCCGGTCAAATACAGAAGCCTGCGCATCAAAGCATGCCAGCCGCTGTGCGCTGTCGCCGACGGTGCGGCAATCGAGCAACTTCTGCAGCACGATTGAGCGCGTCGCGGCTGGATCGCTTGCCTGAGCGCGCGTCGAAACCATGACGGCGGCACTCGTCAACATCACACAGACTTTCCAATTGAGCACGTTGTTTCTCCAGCTGTTTGTCTCCGGGTATCACAGACCCCGCGCACGTCAAAGCGGCGCATTCCCCGCGCACTGCGGGTGAACCGTCACTGTTGCAAATAGGTGACAGAATGGTGCGAAACATCGCAAGCGCCGCAAATCGCGTTTACTTCACGTTCATGTGGGGGCAATGAAGTCGGCAAGCTATGTGCAAACCGGGGGCGGATACACCCTGCAGGCTAACAGAGCGAAAAAGTTTGGGCCGTTCACGCGGTCACACAACTCCAGAAACAAGGGACTGGAATCACCATGAAGACTCAATCATTTTTTAGCCGTGGGCGTCTGAGCGCCAGCGTAGCGCCGGTCGTTCTCGGCCTCGCGATGATCTCGCTCCCCGCATTCGCGCAAACCGCCGCACCAGCCGCCGCCGAGGATGAGGTCGCAGCTGAAGGCGAAACAATCGTCGTAACCGGTACGCTGATCAGCAACCCAAACCTTAAGTCTGCTAGCCCTGTTGCGGTTATCACTTCAGAAGAAGTTGAACTCCGTCAGACTAACGTGGCCGAAGAGTTTCTTCGTCAGTTGCCAAGCTCGGTGCCGAGCATCGGTTCGGCAGTGAATAACGGCAACGGCGGCGCTTCGTTCGTCAACCTTCGTGGTATCGGTTCGGTTCGTAACCTTGTTCTTCTTGATGGGCAGCGGATTGTTCCAGCCGATCTTACTGGTCGCGTCGATTTGAATAACATTCCTCTTGCACTGATTGAACGTACCGACATTCTCAGCGGCGGTGCAACCACAACTTATGGCGCGGATGCTGTATCTGGCGTGGTTAACTTCATCACAAAGAAAGACTTTTCGGGGATTGAATCAACGGTCTCGGAGCAGATTACCGAAAAGGGCGATGGCAACACATTCCGTGCTGATGTTACCATTGGTGCAAACTTTGACGATGGCAAAGGTAATGCTGTTTTCAGTATTGGCTATCAACAAGCTGATCCAGTGACCCAAGGCGATCGCTCATTCTCGATTAACAACATTGACTCATTCAATGGTACAGCGGGCGGGTCTGGTACGACGGTTCCAGGCCGTCTTACGGGAACACGTCCAGCCGTAGGCGGTGTACCAAATACAACCGCGACACTGATGCAAATCGGCACGCGCCTTGACGGCACCCCAATTTTGGCGCCCCGCCCCGGCGGTATCGCAAATGGCGGGACACGCCAAAGCGACCCAGCAACGGGCCAGTTCAACAATGGTTTTGTGCCATTTAACTTCAATCCTTTCAATATTTTCCAGACGCCGTTTGAACGCTTCAACATTTTTGGTGCTGCGCGTTATGAAATCAGTGATCGGGTCGAGGTTTACACGCAGGGCTTGTTCTCGAAAAACTCGGTAAAGACGATTATTGCGCCGTCAGGAACCTTTGGCAGCAGCTTGACACTGCCACTTAGTAATCCATTCCTTTCGACTATCGGTCGTAATCAGTTGTGCGCATTCAATATCGCACCTAACGTAGTTGGTGTTAATGCGGCGGGTGATCCCCTTTCAGGGCAAATTGATTTTATCCCGCGCTTTACTCAAGCGCAGTGCGATGCGGCAGCAACCGCTGGGCCAACAAGTCCAAATTTCCGGACTGTAACGGTAAGTGCTCCGCGACGTTTTGTCGAAGCAGGAACGCGTGACAATACCTACACCTCGACAGTCTTTAATTACGGCCTTGGCTTCCGTGGTGATATCACTGACAATATCCGTTATGATATTTACGGTTCATATGGCGAAAGTGAAAACACCTCACGTCAAACCGGCAATGGATTGCTGACGCGCTTGCGTCAGGCTGTTCTTGCTACAGGTACGCCTGCAGCAAATTCATGTACGGTTATAGCGGGTGGATGCGTTCCAATCAACCTTTTCGGGCCTGCGGGTAGCATTACTCCGGCACAGTTAGGTTTTTTGACAGGCGTAAGTACGTCATCAGCGACACAGACATCGCTTTCAACCGTCAAGGGTTTGATTCAGGGTGATACTGGCAATTTCGCAATTGCCGAGACGCCGATTGGTTTTGCTATTGGTGCTGAATATCGGAAATATGGCGCTTCGTCGGTTTCCGATCTTGCAACGGCTACGCCAGGCGAAGTGCTTGGTAACGGCGCGGCATCACCCGATGTCTTCGGCACATATAACGTGAAGGAATTGTTCGGTGAATTGAACATTCCATTGCTTGAAAACACATCATTTGCCAAAAACCTGACAGTTGTGCTTGGTGGCCGCTATTCGGACTACTCGACCGCTGGTACGAATTACACTTACAAGGCGGAAGGGTCTTATGAGCCCGTAGACGGTTTGAAAATCCGTGGTGGGTATCAGCGCGGTGCACGGGCGCCAAACATCGGTGAATTATTCGCACCACTAGTTACGGGTCTTACCAACCTTGCGAATGATCCATGCGCGGGTGCAGCGCCAACAACAAATACCAACCTCAGGAATATCTGTCTGGCGCAGGGTGCTCCGGCTGGCACGATTGGTTCGATCCAGAATCCATCAGCCGGTCAGGCCAACGCAACATCAGGCGGTAATCCAAATCTCGATGTTGAAAAGACGACGACCTATACAGTTGGTGCAGTGTGGCAGCCTACCTTTGTCCCAAGGCTTTCGATTTCGGTCGATTATTTTAACATCAAGATCGTTGATGCAATCAGCTCACCAACACCTGGTGATGTTATTGGCAGTTGCTTTGGAACGGGAGGTGCAACGCCTGCGAATGCTGGACTTGCGGCTTGCACCGGTATTCGCCGTAATCCACTAACAGGTGGTCTTGACGGTGATACGGCTACGACGGCGGGTCTCCCATTTCCCAATTCTAACCTTGGTAGAATTACAACAGATGGTATCGATTTGAGCGTCAATTATAGCCGCGATCTTGGGTTTGCTGATTATAGCTTCTCATTTGACGGTACTTGGACGAATTCAAACAAGTTCCAGGCAACACCGACCTCAGTGGATCGTGAGTGCGTGTCGTTTATCAGTGCTAACTGTGGCTCATTGCAGCCCGAATTTTCTTGGGTACAGCGGTCTTCTCTGACCTTTGAAGATCGTTACACACTCTCACTCTTGTGGCGTCACCTCAGCAAGTTTGAACAAGAACCTCTTGATCAAGATCCTGACGTCGGTAACGGCCTATTCTGTGGCCCAGGGAATCAGGGTGGAGCTTGCGCTGGCCGTGATTTTCAAAATATCAAGGCGAAAGATTACTTTGATGTGAGCGCTCGCTTTGAGGCTTCAGACAATATGACGTTCACGTTTACGGTTCAGAACCTCCTTGACCTAAAGCCAAAGGTTGTGGGTTCAAACGCAGGGACAACCGCGTTTAACAGCGGTAACGTTTTCCCATCGACTTTCGATGCGTTGGGCCGTCGCTATGCAGCCGCCGTCAAGTTCAAGTTCTGATCTGACGATAGTCAAAACAAAATTCGGGGCGGTACTTCGGTACTGCCCCTTTTTTGTGCGTGAAGCTTTCTGGTTGGTTAGCCGAGCAAAGGCACCGGAAGGTGCATCGCAATCGCGTTATTCTCTGCAATGACAGCGGCCCATGCGCTCACTTTTTGTATCTCTTCGCTGTGGATACCCGCAGCGTTCTGCTGTTCGTCTACCCGCGCTTGAGCGTCAAAAGTGCCATCAATTTTCGAATGGCGGGTAAAAGCCGGCCCAGCGACGATCGCTGCAACGCGATCGCCGTCAAGCGCCAGTGCAAAGTGTGCCGAGAGGCGCGCGATCGTTTCAGCGGGCGCGCTAAGCAGCATTTCACTATCGAGCGTTGCTACCCGTGTTTGGCCAAACCGTGCCGCCATCCGCATAAATAGCGCCTGTTGCGCGAGCCAGCCAACCGCCGCCGCCTGAAGATCGGTCAATCCAAGATAATCCTCGTCAGAAAATCCGAGGTCAACAAACCCCTCCTTCAATTGCTTGATCATCAGTTCGCGAACCCATAACCGCCCCCACATGCCTTTCTTGGCGATTGAGCCTAGAAATATGGGGAGCGGCGCGTGAAGCAAAACCGCATTGGCATCGGGGCGCAGCGCCATCATCGCCTCGGCGAGGCCATTACACACGTTTGACGGCTTGACGATCACCGCGCGGTCGCCGCCAAATGGCCGCGCCATGACGCTAAGCGCAGTGTCGAGCGCCGCGCCGATCGCCTTCGGATCGCCGCCGCGCAGCCGCCAGCCGACGAGATCGTTGAGGATGACGGGTTCCTTCAATCCCATCGACACGCCATTTATGTCAAACGCGCGCGCCAGCAACGTTGAGCAGCAATAGGCCGAATGGAAGATGTAATGGATCGGCACCGTGCGGGGCTTCGCCGCGATGACGTCGCTCCGCCGCACCACCACCGGCGCATCCGACGCGCCGAGATATTCGTCGGTCAGAAACACCGCCTTGTCATGCTGCGCGCGTGTCACCTTGCGGAAATGGATCGCGTCATGCCCCGGGTCGTAACGATCTGCGAGCCATTCGGCGTCACCGACGACATCTGCAATTGAAAGCGGTTGCGTGTTCATCGGCCCTATCTGCCTTTGAACACGCGCGTCTGCAACCCGCTTACGCTGCGGACAATGTCAGCTTGCCATCGCCGTCATCAACCGTGATGTGCGATCCATCGGGCACGTCGCCGCGCAGGATCATATCGGCGAGCGGATCTTGAAGATAACGCTGCACCGCGCGCTTGAGCGGCCGCGCGCCGTACACCGGATCATAGCCGACCCGGCCAAGCCACGCCCGCGCCGCCTCGCTCAGGTCTAGCGTCACCTTGCGGTCGGCAAGCAGCTTCGCCACGCGCGCCACCTGAATGTCGACGATTGGTGCCATATGATCGGCCGCCAATCGGTGAAACAGGATGATTTCATCAAGCCGGTTGAGAAATTCTGGACGGAAATGGCTGCGGACGATGTCCATCACCTGCGGCTCGATGCTTGCGACCGTCTCGCCCTCGCCAAGTGCGGCAATATACTGGCTGCCAAGGTTGCTCGTCAGAACGATGATCGTGTTGGTAAAATCAACCGTCCGACCCTGGCCGTCGGTCAGACGTCCATCGTCGAGCACTTGGAGCAGGATGTTGAACACGTCGCTATGCGCCTTTTCAACTTCATCGAACAGCACAACCTGATAGGGTCGCCGCCGCACGGCTTCGGTGAGGACGCCGCCCTCTTCATAGCCAACATAGCCCGGTGGCGCACCGATCAGCCGCGCAACGCTGTGTTTTTCCATGAATTCGCTCATGTCAATCCGCACCATCGCGCTGTCATCATCGAACAGAAATCCGGCGAGCGCTTTGGTCAATTCGGTCTTGCCCACCCCCGTCGGCCCGAGGAACAGAAAGCTGCCGAGCGGACGATTGGGGTCTTGCAACCCGGCACGCGCGCGGCGCACTGCGGTCGCCACCGCCTTTACCGCGTCGCCTTGCCCGACAACGCGTTTGCCGATGATGCTTTCCATCGCGAGCAGCTTTTCGCGCTCACCCGTCAGCATCCGCTCGACCGGAATCCCCGTCCATTTTGATACGACCGAGGCGATGTCATCGGCGGTTACTTCTTCGCGGAGCATCGCACCGGCAGTCGCGCCGCCCGCTTCGGCAAGCTGCTTTTCGAGCCCGGGTATGGTCCCGTATTGCAGTTCGCCCGCGCGCGCGAGATCACCCGACCGCTGCGCCTGATCAAGCTGGAGACGCGCGCCATCAAGCGCCTCTTTAACCTTGGCCTCTCCGTGGATTTTCTCCTTTTCGGCTTGCCAGCGCGTTGTCAGCGCGGCTGACTGTTCTTCGAGATCAGCAAGGCCGCTGCGGAGCGTCGCCAGCCGATCCTTCGATGCCGCATCGCTTTCACGTTCGAGCGCGAGCGTTTCGATCTTCATCTGGATGATCCGCCGATCAAGCGTTTCAATTTCCTCAGGCTTCGACTCGACCTCCATGCGAAGCCGCGACGCGGCCTCATCCATCAGGTCGATCGCCTTATCGGGCAGAAACCGATCCGAAATGTAACGGTTCGAAAGCGTCGCGGCGGCAACCAGCGCACCGTCAGTGATCCGCACTCCGTGGTGGAGTTCATATTTCTCCTTGAGCCCGCGCAGGATCGATATTGTATCCTCAACGGTCGGCTCGCCCACGAAAACCGGCTGGAATCGCCGTTGCAGCGCAGCGTCTTTTTCGACATGCTTGCGGTATTCATCAAGCGTCGTTGCGCCGATGCAGTGGAGTTCACCGCGTGCAAGCGCAGGCTTGAGCAGGTTGGATGCGTCCATCGCACCTTCGCCCTTGCCCGCACCAATCAGCGTGTGCATTTCGTCGATAAACAGCACGATCTGCCCCTCGGCACCGCGTACCTCATCAAGCACACCCTTCAATCGTTCTTCAAATTCGCCGCGATATTTGGCACCTGCGATCAGCGCGCCCATGTCGAGCGACATCAGCGTACGGTCTTTGAGGCCATCAGGCACGTCGCCGTTGACAATACGCAGCGCCAGTCCCTCAGCGATTGCGGTCTTTCCGACGCCGGGTTCACCGATCAACACGGGATTGTTTTTTGTCCGGCGCGCGAGGATCTGGATCGTCCGGCGGATTTCCTCATCGCGGCCAATCACCGGATCGAGCTTGCCGTCGCGTGCTGCCTGCGTGAGATCACGCGCGAACTTTTTAAGCGCGTCATAGCGATCTTCGGCCGATGCAGTGTCAGCAGCCCGGCCACCGCGCAGCGCGTTGATTGCGCTGTTGAGCGTGTCGGCCTTCACACCCGCCGCAGACAGAGCCTTGCCCGCAGCGGTCGTCGAAGCCAGCGTCAGCGCGGTCAACAGCCGTTCAACGGTGACAAAACTGTCGCCCGATTTCTGCGCGATCTGTTCGGCGCTATCAAGAACGCGGACGAGATCATTATCGAGCCCTGGCGTCTGTTGCGCACCGCCTCCTGATACAGCGGCATGTTTGGCGAGCGCAGCGTCGGTTTCGCGCACTGCGATCGTCGCGTCGCCGCCGGCTGCTTTGATCAAGCCCGCGCACATCCCCTCGCTATCCTCTAGCAGTGCCTTGAGCATATGTTCGGGGCTGATCCGCTGGTGGTTCATCCGGATCGCAACAGTCTGCGCGCTTTGCAAAAAACCCTTGGCGCGCTCGGTAAATTTCTCGAGGTTCATGAGGTGAAGGCTCCTTTGCATATAATGTAGTGTTGCGATTTTATCACACAAGAGGCCCAGACGCGCTTTGTCATTGCATCGCACCTAGCTTTCGGGCCAATTGACCGCTTGAGCGGGAGAGCAGAATGCGTTTTTTGAAATGGGCCGGAATTGCGCTTTTTGCGGTGATGGTGTTCGGCTTCTTCTGGGAGCCGATCTCTGCGAATCGTTCCGCGCCGCCGCCCTCGCATATCTATGATGCGCGGATTGTCCGTGATGAATTTGGCGTGCCGCATATCTTTGGCAAAACTGACGCGGATACGGCTTACGGCCTTGCATATGCGCACGCCGAGGATGATTTTTCAACGCTAGAGGCGGTGGTGGCAATGACCCGCGCGCGCTACGGCGCGATCGCAGGCGGTGACGGGGCCAAAGTCGATTTTGTCGAACATCTGCTTGACGCGCGTGAGACAGCACGGCGTGAATTTCCCAAACTACCGCCGGATGTGCGTGCGATGCTCGATGCCTATGCGTCGGGGCTCAATCGTTACGCCGCGCGGCACCCGGGCGAAGTCAGTCTCCGCAAGCTGTTTCCCGTCAACGGTGAGGACATCGCTACGGGGTTTGTCCTGCGCAGCCCGTTTTTCTTCGGGCTTGATGATGTGATCGGCAAGCTTGTTTCGGGCAAAGCGCCGCCGCGCGGAACCGCTGCTCCGATGACGCCCGTCGGTCGCGATCCCGCGCTCAACGGATCGAACGCTTTTGCCGTATCGCCGCGCCGTATGAGCGACGGCAAAACCTGGCTCGTATCGAACGCGCATCAGCCCTATGAAGGGCAAGTCGCGTGGTATGAAGCCGCAGTGCATTCGGGGCAGGGGCTTGACATGGTCGGCGCGCTATTTCCGGGCATGCCGTTCATTCCGCTTGGCCATAATGCCAATCTGGGCTGGACGAACACCGTCAACGGGCCTGACCTGATCGACGTTTACAAGCTCGTGCTCAGCGAAGACGGCAGCAAATACCGTTTCGATGGCAGATGGCTGCCGCTGCACAAAGAGCGCGTCTGGTTGCGCGTCAAATTTGGCCCGTTCACGCTGCCGGTTCCAAAAACAGTATATCGCGCGGTGCAGGGGCCAGTGATCGTCAACGATAACGGCGCCTTTGCGATCCGCTATGCCGGGATTGATCAGATGCGCAGCCTTGAACAATATTACCGGTTGAGCAAGGCGCAAGATTGGGACGAGTGGAAGGCGATCATGTCGCTTGGCGGGATCCCGTCAACCAATTTCATCTACGCGGACAAGACCGGGCGGATCGCCTATCTCTACAACGCTTTGTTTCCGGCACGAAAAGCAGGCTTTGATTATACTGGCATCGTTCCCGGCGACACATCGGCGACGATGTGGCAGGGTACGCTTGGCTTTGATGCGATGCCAAAGATTGTGAGTCCGGTATCAGGCTTTGTCGTCAACGCGAACAACACGCCCTTCATCGCGGCCGGCAAGGGTTCCGAGCTTGATCCAAAGGCTTTTTCACCGCTGCTCGGTATCGAACGACGGATGACCAATCGCATCGTTCGTGCGATGGAATTGCTCGAAGCCGAAAAAGGACAGATCACGCCCGAGCGCCTGATCGCGATTAAATTTGATACCGGTTACAGCCCGAACGGATTTGCCGGGCCTTGGATCAAGACATTGCTCGCCGCCGATCTGGCGTCCGAGCCTGATCTTGCCGCCGCGCAGACATTGCTCAAAAGCTGGGATTGGAACAGCGACGGAAAGGGGCGTGCTGATTCGATCGGCGAAGCGATGATGCACATGGCCAATCGCGCGGCCTATAATGGTGATCCGCTCCCCAATGCGCGTGACACGATGCGTGAGGTCGTTGACAAACTGACCGCAGGATTTGGCCGGATTGATCCACCGCTTGGTGATGTACAGCGGATGCGGCGTGGCAAAATCGATCTGCCCGCAAACGGCGGCACCGATACGCTCCGCGCAGCAACGACGTGGGAGCCTGCAGAGGACGGGCGGATGCGCGTAAAGCACGGTGACAGTTTCATCATGTTGATCAATTGGGACAAGGCGGGCAAAGTCAGCAGTTCATCAATCCAGCCCTACGGCGCGGCGACAACGCGGCCTGCCTCGCCGCATTACACCGATCAAATGCAGATGTTCGTTGACCATAAGTTCAAGCCTGTCCATTTTGAACGCGCTGATCTTCTTGCCCATGCCAGGCGCGCCTATCGACCCTGAGCGGTGGCGTTAATCGAAAACGTCGCGCATTTGATCGAAAGCGCGTCACTTTGCGCGCACGCGGAACGAACACACGCTAAGGCCGTTGCCAATTGAACAACAGACACAGGAATGCCCCTATGAAGCTTGCCATCGCGCTCCTCCCGATCTTCACGCTCGCGCTATCACCCGCCGTCGCAGCGCCCGTCAAACCCGCACCGGTTTCTGCGTTGGTTGATGCAGTCAAGATTCCCTATGATCAATTTACCCTGGCGAACGGACTGCGCGTCGTTGTTCATACCGATCGCAAGGCTCCGATTGTTGCGGTGTCGGTCTGGTATCATGTCGGATCGAAGGATGAACCCGCTGGCAAGACCGGCTTTGCGCATCTTTTCGAACATCTGATGTTCAATGGCTCGGAAAATGCACCGGGCGATTTCTTTGAACCGCTCCAGCAGGTCGGCGCGACTGACTATAACGGCACGACAAGTTTTGAACGCACCAACTATTTTGAAAATGTGCCAACCGCAGCGCTCGACCGCGCGTTGTTTCTCGAAAGCGACCGGATGGGGCATCTGCTCGGCGCGGTGACGCAGGAAAAGCTCGATAATCAGCGCGGTGTCGTTCAAAACGAAAAGCGGCAGGGCGATAATCAGCCGTTTGGCTTGGTCGAATATGTCATTCAGGAGACTTTGTTTCCAAAAGGCCATCCCTATTACCACACGACCATCGGATCGATGGCCGACCTTGATCAGGCAAGCCTAGCAGACGTGAAAGATTGGTTCCGCGCGAAATACGGCCCCGACAATGCGGTGCTGGTGCTTGCTGGAGACATCGATCTGGCGACTGCAAAGGTTAAAGTGGCGAAATGGTTTGGCGATATTCCGCGCGGCCCCGCAGTGACCCGCGCGGTTGCACCTGTGCCGACGCTTGCAGCGCGGGTCGACAAACTGATGAAGGATCAGGTCGCGACGACACGGATCATGCGAATGTGGGCGATCCCGGGTTTGAATGACAAGGACGCAACGGCGCTCCAAGTCGCTGGCGGTGTCCTCGGCGGGCTTTCGAGCAGTCGGCTCGATAATGCACTGGTGCGCAACGAACAGATTGCCGTTGCGGTAACGGCCTCGGCTGATTTGTATGAAGACGTCGGGGTGTTCACGGTGTCTGCTGATGTGAAACCGGGCGCTGATTCTTTACTCGTTGCGCGACGCCTTGATGAAGTGACGGCGGAATTTCTGGCAAAGGGCCCGACAGCCGATGAAGTGCAGCGGGTGGCGACGCGTTCGATCGCGGGCGTCATATCGGGACTCGATTCGGTCGGTGGTTTCAGCGGCAAAGCGGTGACGCTCGCCGAGG
Source organism: Sphingomonadales bacterium (assembly GCA_043786595.1). Lineage (GTDB taxonomy): Bacteria > Pseudomonadota > Alphaproteobacteria > Sphingomonadales > Sphingomonadaceae > Aquisediminimonas. The sequence continues at coordinate 31,797 of JAYVVW010000121.1, forward strand.
GACTGGTCTATTCGAACGATGCGGGTCAATTTCGCAAGGACTTGGCAGAGCTTGCTGCGATCACGCCCGCCGACGTCACGACGATCGCGCGCAAGTGGCTGTCGCGACCTGTGTTTGCACTGACCATCGAGCCGGGTGAGCGCGAGGCCTATGTCGAGCCGAAAGCCGTCAAGCTCGATATCAAGCCCGCGATGGTTGCGGCTGTTGGCGGGTCGGCGATGAAGCCGATTGATCCCGCACGCGCGACTTTGCCGCCGGTTGAAAATCTGACGGGACTTGATTTTCCCAAGATCGAACGCACCAAGCTCGCCAACGGCATCGAAGTGTTTTTCGCACGGCGCAGTGCAGTGCCCGCAGTGCAGATGGCGGTGAGCTTTGACGCGGGGCTGGCGGCTGATCCGGTGAACGCGCTCGGCACACAGTCTTTGATGCTCGCGCTGCTTGATGAAGGGACGAAAACGCGCAACTCGGTACAGATTGCCGAGGAGAGCGAGCGGCTTGGCGCGGGGATTGGCACAAGTGCATCGTTTGATCGCACCAATATCAGCCTTTCGGCGGTGACGCCAAACCTCGCGCCGTCGATTGCGCTGCTTGCTGACATCGTCCGTAATCCTGCGTTTGCGCCCGACGAAGTCACGCGTTTGCGCAATCAGCAGCTTGCGCGAATTTCAGCCGAACTCACCCAGCCTGCCGGCCTTGCTGGTCGTATCTTGCCCGTCAAATTATGGGGTGCTGACCATCCTTACGGTCGTCCGTCAAGCGGAACGGGTGATCCCAAAGTTGTGGCCAGGCTTGACCGCGCAGCGATGGCGGCGTTTCATGCCAGTTGGCTGCGACCTGATAATGCGCGCATCTTCATCGCGGGCGATATCACGCTCGCGCAGATCAAGCCGATGCTCGAACGCAGCTTTGGAAATTGGCGTACGCCAGCAGGCGCGAAACCGGCCAAGAACTTTAATTCCGCTATTCCCCTTCCAGTACCAAAAATCTATCTGATCGACCGCCCGAATTCGCCGCAATCGATCATCGTTGCTGGTGAGGTACTCGACGCCAGCAACAAGCAGGATCTGCTCGCGCTGCGTGCGGCGAATGACATCGTCGGCGGCACGTTCCTTTCGCGGTTGAACACTGATTTGCGCGAAACAAAGGGTTGGTCTTACGGCGTCTCTTCGCGGATTGGTACGCAGGAAAACCGCGTTGCATTCACCGTCACGGCACCTGTTCAAGCCGATAAGACCGGCGAATCGATCAAGGTGCTGCGCAGCCAGATCGGCGATTTCCTGACAACGCGCGGGGTGACTGCGGCTGAGCTCGAGCGCACGGTCAACGGCAATATCCGCGAACTCCCCGGCACGTTTGAAACTTCGGGTGATATCCTGACGGGCATGATGACAACGATCAATCTAGGCCGCCCCGATGATTATTATTCAACGCTTGCGCAAAAATATCGGGCGGTGACTTTAGGCGGCATTGACGCTACGGGTCGCGCGAAGATCGATCCGTCAAAGCTGATCTTTGTCGTGGTGGGCGATGCCAAAACTGTGCGCCCACAGCTTGACGGAATGGGTTTGCCAGTGGAAACACTGGCGTCACCAGCGGCGCAATAGCCGCGCATAACGGAGAATGAATATGTCAGTTGCAGGTTCATATGATTGTGTCGTCAAATCACCAATGGGTGATCAGAAATCGGTTTTGAGCGTCAATGTTGATGGCGATACATGGTCGGGCGTCAATGCCGGTGCGCAGGGGTCGCTCGACGTCTATGACGGCAAGGTCGATGGCGACACGCTGACGTGGAAAATGGATATGAAGGTGCCAATGCCGATGACGCTTGAAGGCACGGCAACGGTTGACGGTGATACGATCACGGGTTCGGTCAAGGCCGGGATGTTCGGATCAATGCCCATGACTGGAACACGCGTCGCGGGATAGGCGTTTAGAGCGCGATGACATTACATTGAGCCGTTTGTCCCGAGCGAAGTCGAGGGATGTGCAGCGCACTCAGGTGTCTCGACTTCGGCTACTTGGCCGAAGTTTATCCTGAGCGAAGTCGAAGGGCTCGACACGAACGGAGATGTTGCAACTTAACATCATCCCACTCTCTAACGGATGACGCGCGTGATGTGGCCCATTTTGCGGCCCTCGCGCGCGTCGCCTTTGCCGTAAAGATGCAGATGCGCACCGGTTTCGCGCGCGAGTGTGATCCAGTTATCTGCATCATGGCCAACGATATTGCGCATTACAACCGTCGCCCCCGCAAGCGCGGTGCTACCTAGCGGCAGCCCGACAATTGCGCGGATGTGGTTTTCAAATTGTGACGTGACAGCGCCTTCGATTGTCCAATGGCCGCTGTTATGAACGCGCGGCGCCATTTCATTGAACACCGGGCCGTCGCTGCTTGCGAAAAATTCGATTGCGAACACCCCGACATAATCAAGTCGCTCTGCAATCTGTCTTGCAAGCCTGCGCGCCGATGGAATCTGTTCGCGGATAATTTGCGGCGCGGGGATGGTTGAGGTGTCGAGGATCCCATCCTTGTGAACATTTTCGGGGGGATCCCAAAACAGGATTGTCCCGTGCTGATCGCGCGCAACGATGAGCGAAAATTCGTGATCAAATTTGACCATCGCTTCAAGAATTGCGGGCTGGCGGCCGATTATATCCCATGCAGCATCGGCGTCTGCTGCGCTTTTGAGCCGCGCCTGACCCTTACCGTCATAGCCAAACCGCACCGTCTTGAGGATTGCAGGCATTCCAACCGTAGCAATCGCGACATCGAGTTCAGCGCGATTGTTGACTGCGACCCAAGGTGCAGTTCGCCCACCCAGGCCTTGCGCGAAATTTTTTTCGGCGATCCGGTCTTGGCCGATTGAAAGCGCGCTTGTCGGTGGAAACAGCTTGACCCGCTCGCTGACAGCTTCGAGCGGCTCGGCTGCAATATTCTCAAATTCAAACGTCGCAACATCGACCTTTGACGCGAACGCGGCGAGTGCTTTGCGATCATCATAGGCGCCGCGCGTTGTTTGTGTCGCGACATCGGCAGCGCACGATTCGCCCTTTGGTACGTAGACATGTGTTCGGTAGCCAAGCGTCGCCGCAGCGACCGCGAGCATCCGGCCTAGCTGTCCGCCGCCGATGATGCCAATTGTCGATCCGGGGGGAAGGGGTAGAAGTGGCGTGACGCTCATTGTGGCTCGGTGGCTACTCCGTCGCTTTGCGCTTTGCGCCACTGCTTCAATCGTTCGCAAAGATTAGCGTCACCAAGCGCCAGAATAGCCGCAGCGAGCAGCGCCGCGTTGATCGCACCGGGCTTGCCAATTGCAAGCGTACCAACGGGAATTCCGCCGGGCATCTGGACGATCGAAAGCAGGCTATCCATTCCCGAAAGTGCTTTTGATTCGACGGGAACGCCCAGTACTGGGAGCAGCGTCATTGATGCGGCCATGCCGGGCAAATGCGCTGCGCCGCCAGCACCTGCGATAATGACTTTGATCCCGCGCGCGGCTGCATCCTTGGCATAGCCATAAAGCCGGTCGGGCGTGCGGTGCGCTGATATGATCTTTGCTTCAAACCGAATATCAAGTGCGCCAAGCGTGTCTGCGGCGTGGCACATCGTCTCCCAATCAGACTGGCTGCCCATGATAATGCCTACGCAAGGCACGATATCTGCCATTTTCCTCAACCAACCCCATATTGTATCGCAGACGTTTAGCCTCTAACGGCTGCGAACTTGTTGCGCAACGGTATCTGGGTGCGCACGTTTTGCGTTTCAGATGTCTGACGCAAAACAATCGATTGGGGATGAGGATCAGTAGCAATGGTAACCGAAGCTGCATCACATGATCTTCAAGACGAAAATGGCCGGTTAAAGGCGGAAGTCGCGTCGTTGCGCTTGCGCGTCAAGGCACTTGAGCAGCTTGCCGATACCGATACGCTGACGCCGCTGCCCAATCGACGCGCGTTCATGCGGCGGCTTGAAGCGGTCACGGAACATGCCGTATCGAACAACACGCTCGCCGCCGTGCTTTACATTGATCTCGACGGGCTCAAACGGATCAACGACGATCACGGCCACAATATCGGTGATGCGGTGCTGATCCACGTCGCGAACGCGCTCCATACGCATCTCGGCGTATCAGATATGGTCGCGCGCATAGGTGGCGATGAATTTGGCGCGATCCTTGAACAGGTCAGCGAAACGGCGGCGCGCGCAAAGGCCAAGCTTTTGACCGACCAGTTTTCGGGTCAAGTGATTTCGCTTGAACACGCCAAAATCGCGATCAGCGTCACGGTCGGTGTCGCGATGGTAACGTCCAACGATACGCCGCTTGCGCTTGTCGAACGCGCCGACGCGGCCATGTATGCAAACCGGCTTTACCGGTCGCAAATATAATAATGGTCGTTGACGCTGAGATCGTCCGCCAGCTCATACGCCATCGGCTTACCGGTCGGAATTTCGAGTTCGCTGATATCGGTATCGGGGATATTTGACAAATGCTTGACCAGCGCACGCAGCGAATTGCCATGCGCTGAAATGACCACGCGCTTTCCAGCACGTAGCTGGGGCGCGATCCGTGCGTCCCAATAGGGCAATACGCGCGCGATTGTATCTTTTAGACTCTCGGTCTTTGGAATATTGATCCCAGCATAACGGCGATCACCCGACATGTCGTAAGCACTGTCTGCCGCAATCGGTGGCGGCGGAATATCAAAGCTGCGCCGCCAGATTTTAACCTGAGCGTCGCCGTGTTTTGCCGCCGTCTCGGCCTTGTCGAGCCCGGTCAGCCCGCCGTAGTGGCGTTCATTGAGCCGCCAATCCTTTTCGACCGGCAACCAGAGCCGCCCCATTTCCTCGAGCGCGATGTTGAGCGTCTTGATCGCGCGCGTTTGCAGCGAGGTGAAGCAGTAATCGAAATCGAGCCCCTTGTCGCGCATCAGCGCACCCGCCGCCTTGGCTTCGGCAGCGCCCTTCTCGGTCACATCGACATCCCACCAGCCGGTGAAACGATTTTCAAGGTTCCAGCTTGACTGGCCGTGGCGGATGAGAACGAGAATTGGCATCGCGCGCGCTCAGTCTTCCTGAGCGATTGTCACGCGCAGCCCGTCGAGCGCATCGTCAAAGGGTATCTGGCACGAAAGACGCGACGTTTCATTGCGGTGATCCGAACTTTCGAGCAGATCATTTTCATCTTCGCTCATCGGCGCGACTTTGTCGGCAAATGCCGGGTCTACATGGATGTGGCACGTCGCGCAGGAACAGCATCCACCGCACAGCGCGAGCAGTTCATCAACACCGGCATCGCGGATGATTTCCATCACCGAAAGACCAGACTTCGCCTCAATCGCCTGTTCGCTTCCGTCGCGTGTAACCACCAGCAATTTAGCCATTTGCGCATCCCTCAATAAGCTGTAGCACTTTGTTCAGGGGCGCTATGTCGCGCGCGGGGCGCAAAATCAAGGGCAAGTGAATGGGATTATCAGCCGAACAAATTCGCGAAGCGATGGACGCGCTGTGCGTGCTTGAGCCACGTTTTACGGTGGCGATTGCGCAGGTCGGCTATCCAGAGCCGCGTATCCGCCCCCGTGGTTACGAAACGCTCCTCCGCACGATCGTTGGACAGCAAGTCAGCTTCAAAGCGGCCGACGCGGTCTGGAACAAGCTGGTTCTCACACTCGGCGAGATTACCAACCCTGAGATTTTGCTCGCGTCGAGCGAAGACGTGCTGCGTGGGTGCGGTTTTTCCCGGCAGAAGCAGGGCTATGCGCGCAGCCTTGCCACGCTCGTCGCAAGCGGTGAACTTGATCTCCACAATCTGCCCGAAGATGACGAAGCGGCGATCGCGCATTTGATCAAGGTCAAAGGAATTGGCCGCTGGTCGGCCGAAATTTACCTGCTGTTTGCTGAAGGCCGCCCCGATATCTGGCCTGCTGGCGATCTTGCGGTGCAAATTGATGTGGGCGCGATCATGCAGCTTGCCGAGCGGCCAAGCGAAAAACAGGTGCGCGAAATTGGTGAGCGCTGGCGGCCCCACCGCGGCGCAGCGGCGATCTTTGCCTGGCACCATTACAAGACGCCGGGAATTTAGCGCGGTGAGCGATTACGCAGTGCTACCGTGGCGGGACTATTCGCCGATGCGCGACGAAGAACGGATTGCGGCGGCATCGAAATTTTACGAGGCGATCGCCACGCGCCGCACCTGTCGCCAGATCGGCCCGGCATCCGTGCCGCGCGCGGTGATCGAGGCGGCGATCCTTGCGGCGGGAACAGCCCCAAGCGGTGCCAATCATCAACCCTGGCATTTCGCGGTGATTGGCTCGGCTGATTACAAACGTCAGGTCAGGATCGCAGCCGAAGAAGAAGAGCGCGAATTTTACGCTGGCAAGGCCAGTGCCGAGTGGATCGAAGCGCTTGCTCCGCTCGGCACCGACGCTGACAAGCCCTATCTTGAACATGCGCCGTGGCTGATCGCAATCTTTGGCCAACGCAAGGGCGGGATCAATCCTGGCGATGACCGGCAGAATTATTATGTCACCGAAAGCGTCGGTATCGCGACGGGGTTTTTGCTGGCAGCACTCCATAGTGCCGGGCTTGCGACCTTGACGCACACGCCCAATCCGATGCGCTTCCTCAATCACCTGTGCCACCGCCCGCCAAGCGAAAAGCCGGTGATGATCATTGTCGTCGGCCACCCGCTGCCCGACGCGGTGATCCCCGTTCATGCCGTGCAGAAAAAGCCGCTTGATCAAATTGCCAGTTGGTTTTGAGTCGAGAGCGCGATGGCACTAAGTTGAACCGTTCGTCCCGAGCCCATCGACTTCGCTCAGGATAAACTTCGGCCAAGGGGCACGGTCGAACGAAGCCGAGCCCCTTTGCAACAGATTAGAAAAGCCTCGGCTCCGCTCGAACGAGTCCCTCGTCTTCGCTCGGGAAAGCGGCTCCCCTATCTCCCCCCCCCTATCCGCGATCGAGCATCACGTTGATCTGCGCCATCGCGATCGGGGCGCTTGGGTCATCCTGCCATGCCACCGCCTCGACATTGGCAATCCGGCGTCCCAACCGCTCGATTGTCGCACGCGCATAGGTGGGCTTTGGCACGCCGCCGCGCATGAAGGTGATGGTGATGTTGATGGGCTTGATCAACGGTCGGTCTTCGCTGCCGAGCGCTTCGGCGACGGTCATGAACGCGATCGTTTCGAGCATCCCGGCAATTGCGCCGCCGTGAAGGAAGCCGGGGCGGCCGCGCATCGTTTCGGCATAGTCCATGACGATAATCAGCCGCCCGTCCGCGTCACGCTGCTCCACAAATCCCATCGTCTGCGCATAAGGCGACGTGGTCATGATGTCGCTCCGGCGGTGAACATATAGGTTCCGGCGACATGCGCGAGCGGGCGATTGGGATCGCCGTCATGCGCATAGCCGCGGATGAAGGCGATGCTCCGCGTCAGCGCATAGCATTCGCCGTGGCCGATGATCGATTTGCCGGGCTGCGCGGGCCGCAGATAATCGACGCGCAGATCAAGCGTTGCCTGTGGCCTGAATGTGCCGCTTTTGAGCCAGATCGAAAGGCTCGTTGCCATATCCATCATCGTCAGCACCGGGCCAGATGCCATGATGCCGCTTTCAACGTCGCTCACCAGCCGCTTGTCATAAGGCAGCTCGAGTTCGCACCAGCCTTCGCCGTGTGAACGATATTGCAAGCCAAGCAACGCATTGTGGCCATTATGCGCCATCATCTTGATAAGCCTGACGGGATCAAATTCTGGGTCGGGAGTTTGGGTCATGCCCGCTGGGTAGCGGTTGCGCGCACGCAGTGCAAATAGGTGCTGGTATGCAACTGGTTCGCTGGTTAAGCTGGCAGACGGATTCGTTCGCAATCGCATAGCCAGAGGAATAATAAACCGATGCATCCAAGCGTCCATGCGCTCACCCACCCCGATAAAGCCGCAATTATCTGTGCCGAAACGGGCGAAGTCACGACTTACGCAGCACTTGATCGCGCGTCCAATCAGGTGGCGCAATTTTTCCGTTCGAAAGGCTTTGTTGCTGATGATGTCGTTGCGTTCATGCTCGATAATACGCCCGCTTATTACGGGCTGACATGGGGCGCGCAGCGTTCGGGGATGCGCTATGTGTGCATTTCATCGCGGCTGACGCAGGACGAAACCGATTATATCCTTGAAAACAGCGGCGCAAAATTGCTCGTGGTTTCGGCAAGTCTGGCGTCGGCAGTCAACGCGCTTGAAACGCAGATTGACCGTTATGCGATCGGCGGCGAAATCGCAGGTTTCGCGGGTTGGGAAGACGCCGTCGCCGCGATGCCGCAAACGCCGATTGCCGATGAACGCGCGGGCGTCGACATGCTTTACTCATCGGGAACGACGGGCCGGCCAAAGGGCGTGCGCGTGCCACTCGCCGAAGATCATGCCATCGCGGCGAGCAATGCGCTGGTGATGCTTGCCGTCGGGCTGTTCCGTTTTTCGAGTGACAGTGTCTATCTTTCGCCAGCCCCACTCTATCACGCCGCCCCGCTGCGCTGGTCGATGAGCCTTCACCGGATTGGCGGCACCGTCGTGCTGATGAAAAAGTTCGATCCCGAGGCCGCACTCGCCGCGATCGAACGCTACAAGGTGACGTGCAGCCAGTGGGTGCCAACGCATTTCGTGCGGCTGCTCAAACTGCCCGAAGACATCCGCGCGCGTTATGATTTGTCGAGCCTCAATTGCGCGATCCATGCCGCCGCGCCGTGCCCCGTGCCGGTCAAGCGCGCGATGATCGATTGGTGGGGGCCGGTGCTTGAGGAATATTATGCCGGGTCAGAAGGCAATGGCCTGACCTATATCGGGTCGGCAGACTGGATTGCACATGCTGACTGTGAAGGCGTCGGATCGGTTGGCAAATGCGTCACCGCGATCCTCCACATCTGCGGCGACGATAATGAAACCGAGCTTGCCGCGCGCCAGGAAGGCACGGTGTTTTTCCAGAGCGACCATGTATTCGAATATCACGGCGACCGCGAAAAAACCTCTTCAAGCCGAAATTCGCAAGGCTGGACGACGCTCGGTGATGTCGGCTGGGTTGATGAGGACGGCTACCTCTATCTGACCGACCGCAAGAGCTTCATGATCATTTCGGGCGGGGTCAATATCTACCCGCAGGAGATCGAAAACCACCTGATCACGCACCCCCGCGTCGCCGATGTTGCCGTTGTCGGTGGCCCGCATGACGATATGGGTGAGGAAGTAATTGCCGTCATCCAGCCGGTCGACATGGCCGACGCAGGCGATGCACTGCGTGATGACTTGATCGCTTATGCGCGCGAAAAACTGTCGGGTGTCAAAATCCCCCGCCGGATCGATTTCCTCGCGCAACTGCCGCGCCACGACACGGGAAAGCTCTACAAGCGGCTGCTCCGCGATCAATATTGGGGGAAGGTGTGAACCGCCTCGAATTTTTCTTCGATCTGTCGAGCCCGTGGACGTTCCTTGCGTTCACCAATGTTCAGAACGTGATCGCGGCGGCGCAGGCCGAGATCATTTACCGCCCGATCCTTGTCGGCGGCGTGTTCAACGCAGTGAACCCCGCAATCTATGAAGCGCGCGCCAGTTCTGACAACCGCCGCTTTGCGCACAGCTTCAAAGTTTTGCAAGACTGGGCGGCGCTTGCGGGGATGACGCTGCAATTTCCCAATGCGTATCATCCCGCCAAAAGTGTGAATGCGATGCGGATGGCCTGCGCGCTTGAGGATGATCAGCCCGCGCTGTTTAGATTTGCCAAGGCCGCGTTTGAGGCCTTCATGCTGCGCGGCGAAAATCTTGATGATCCGGCGGTGCTGATCGCAGCGGCAGACGGTGCGGGGCTCGACGGCGCTGCAATCCGGGCCGCCTCGGTGACCGACGCGTGCAAAGCGCGGCTGCGCACCAACACCGATGAACTGATCGCGCGCGGCGGCTACGGTTCGCCGACGATGTTCGTCAACCACGACGATATGTATTTTGGCAATGACCAGCTTCCGCTTGTCGCCGCCGCTCTCAAAAAGGACTGAGTGATGAAAGACCGCGTTTCGATTACAATGCTTGACGGCGGGATCGCCGATGTCCGGCTGATCCGCGCTGACAAGATGAACGCGCTTGACCCCGCGATGATGAGCGCGATCGCCGAAGCGATTGGCGTGTTCAATACGATGCCGGGTCTGCGTGTCGTCGTGCTGTCGGGCGAAGGCCGCGCGTTTTGTGCCGGGCTTGACCTGTCGAGCTTGGGCAGCGGCGAAGGCACGCAAGGATCGTCGGGCAGCGATCTTTCGGCGCGCAGCCACGGCGATGCCAATCTGCCGCAGCATATCGCTTGGGGTTGGCGCACGCTCCCCGTGCCGGTGATTGCGGCGGCGCACGGAGTGGCGTTTGGCGGCGGTTTCCAGATATTGTCGGGTGCTGACATCAAGATCGCCCACCGCGATACGCGCTGCGCGATCATGGAAATGAAGTGGGGGCTGGTGCCCGATATGGCGGGCTTCCCGCTGTGGCGCGGCCTGGTGCGCGATGATGTGCTGCGCGAGCTGACTTACACCAACCGTGAATTTTCAGGCACCGAGGCACTGGCTTACGGCTTCGTATCGCATATCGCCGACGATCCCCATGCGATGGCGATCGATCTGGCGCGCGTGATCGCCAACAAAAATCCCCACGCGGTGCGCGGTGCCAAGCGGCTCTGCAATCTTGCGCATCACGCGACCGACGCCGAACTTCTGCTCGCCGAAACGGTCGAGCAACTCAAGGTGATCCGCACCCCAAACCAGATCGAAGCGGTGATGGCGGGGATGGCAAAGCGGACGCCGGTGTTTGTCGATTGAGGGTTGTCTTCCCCCTCTCCCCTTGCGGGAGAGGCCGGGTGAGGGGCCAGCCGCGTCTGCGGCGCAAAAGACTCTGTTTGCGAAAGTGTGTTGAAGTATTTTCTCAGCCGCAGACGCG
>JAYVVW010000122.1:0-15665 GCA_043786595.1 Sphingomonadales bacterium
CGCCAAAGCCGCGCATCGCACATATTGCCGGGAAGCAAAACGGGCGCCACCCGGCCGCTACACGCCTCAGGCTGCTTCTTTACGACCATAGCGGCGGACCCTTATGTCAGCCTGTTCCTTATGCCCTGCAAAGCCCTCGATCGCGCACAGGCGCGAACAATATTCCCCGATCATCACACTCGCCTCATCGGTTAGTATCCGCTGATACGTGCAGGTCTTGATGAACTTGCCGACCCAAAGCCCCCCGGTAAAGCGGGCATTTTTGCGCGTGGGTAAAGTATGATTGGTGCCGATTACTTTGTCGCCGTAGCTGACGTTGGTGCGGTGACCCAAAAACAGCGCGCCATAATTGGTCATATGCGTCAGAAAATAATCGGGATCTTTGGTCATCACCTGCACATGCTCGGACGCAATCTCGTCGGCAATCTGCACCATTTCCTCATAGCTATCGGCAACGATCACCTGACCGTAATCGGCCCATGCCTTTGCAGCGATAGGCGCGGTTGGTAGAATTGTGAGTTGACGTTCGATTTCAGCCATCGTTTCGCGCGCAAGCTTTTCCGAATTGGTGAGCAAGATTGTTGGCGAATTCGGTCCATGTTCGGCTTGGCCTAACAGATCGGCAGCGCACAGTTCGCCGTCGACGGTTTCGTCGGCGATCACCAATGTTTCGGTCGGGCCAGCGAGCAAGTCGATACCGATGCGTCCGAAAAGCTGACGCTTGGCTTCGGCGACATAAGCATTGCCAGGGCCGACGATCATGTCGACAGCCGCGATGCTTTGCGTGCCAAGCGCCATCGCCGCTACGGCCTGAACGCCGCCGACGCAGAGAATCTCATCAGCGCCTGCCATGTGCATCGCGACAACAATTGCAGCATTGGGCTTGCCTTCAAAAGGGGGTGCAACCGAAACAACTCGCTGCACGCCAGCGACCTTTGCGGTCACCACGCTCATATGAGCAGACGCAACCAGTGGATATTTGCCGCCCGGAACATAACAACCGACGCTGTTCACCGGGAGGTTCTTATGCCCCAAAATAACGCCGGGTAATGTCTCAACCTCGACGTCCTTCAACGCATCACGCTGAATTTGGGCAAAGCCGCGTACTTGCGCCTGGGCAAACCGAATATCTTCAATCGTTTGTAGTTCGAGCTCGGCATAGGCTGCATCGATGTCGTCTTGCGACAGGCGAAAATCAGCAGGAGCCCAATTGTCAAATTTCAGCGACCAATCACGAACCGCATCGTCGCCGCGCTTCTTTATATCGGCGATGATTTCCTCGACGACTTGGCGTACCTGTGCATCGGCCTCTGCCGCCGCGTCCTCGGTTATGCCGGTTTTCAGATAGCGAGCCATTTACTCTCCTTAGGCGCTTTGAATCGATCCCAGAATGCAATAGACTAGAGCAAATGACTTCGAATGCAAAGAGGGTAGAATGACACCGCACCAATTGCCGTTATGGGCACAGGGACTATCGGGCAAACAGGCGGTCGTGACCGGCGGAAGCAAGGGACTCGGCCGGTCGATTTGCGTGGCACTGGCACAGGCGGGGGCAAATGTGACCGCCGTTGCGCGCAATCCGGCTGATTTGGCCAAACTCGCCGCTGATCACCCCGCGATCCAGACTTGGCAGGCAGACGTGAATGATCCTGCTTTCGGCGCCGCACTTGCGCAGCGTCGCGTTGACATTTTTGTCAATAATGCTGGCACCAACAGTCCGATGCCAATGATTGATGTCCCGATTGACGTGCTTGACCAAATGTTAAACCTCAATGTTCGCGCGGCCTATCTCGCGGCGCAAGGCGCTGCACGGTCGATGGTACAGGCCGCGACGGGTGGTGTTATCATCAACATAACCAGCCAGATGGGCCATGTTGGTTCACCAGGGCGTACCGTTTACTGCATGACCAAACATGCTCTGGAAGGATTGACCAAGGCGATGGCGGTGGAGCTTGCCCCGCACAATATCCGGGTCAATTCAGTCGCGCCGACCTTCATCGAAACGCCAATGACAGCGCCGATGTTGGCGAAGCCTGAATTCCGTGCCTTTGTCGACAACATGATCCCCTTAGGCCGCATCGGAAAGCCCGATGATGTCGCGGCGGCGGTGATCTATCTGGCGTCGCCCGCTGCTGACATGGTCACCGGCATGAGCTTGCTGGTCGACGGCGGCTGGACGGCACGATAGACTGGAACTTGCCCAAATTTAGCCCCAAAAAAAGTGCCGCCAACGATCGCGAGCAGGATCGCAGCGTGTTTTGGCTCCAAAGTGGGTTGCCGTGGGTTTTGCTTGCGCGCTGGTATAACCCTTAGCGAAACGAAATCCGTTGTTGCGGGTGTACCCGACGTTGGAACAAGTGCGGCGCCCGAGCCGTTAGACAGTTAGAGTGCAAATGCTGCATTCCGACCGGAGTCAATTATTGACCAATTGTCTACGCGCGCGACCAGCGAGTTTAGCGATGTTGGGTGGCTTTACACCCCTCGGGCCGATCTCAGTCAATATTAGGTCAACGTTGACGAGCCATTCTTTCACGCCGGGCCTGATATGCTGATGCAGTTGATCCTCGCGACCGCAATGGTCGTCTTGTCAGTCTTGACCCACGGGGCGGGAATCACCGCGCTTGCGCGTGGCCTGCGAATTGAAACAAACGACAGCGCCGAGCAACATCATTTTTCGCTCAAACGAGCGACTGTCATACTGATTATCGTGCTGGCGCTATTTACACTCCACGGTATCGAAATCTGGCTTTATGCGACGGTTTATCTTGTAATTGGCGCAGTTCAAAGTCTCGAGGCAGCGGTTTATTACTCCACCATAACCTATGCCAGCATCGGCTTTGGCGATTCCGAAATGGCGCATCCTTGGCGATTGGTTGGCGCCATTGAAGGCATCAACGGCGTCCTGTTGCTTGGCTGGTCAACGGCATTCTTCGTCACCGTCGTTGCGCGGTTGCCGAAATGAGCGATCCCGCTCCGCAAGGTTTGTCCGCAGCCGATGCCGTCGCCCGCCTCGCTGCCGATGGACCAAATGAGTTACCAAAGGCAGATCGCCGCTCGTATATAAGAATTGTCAGCGAAGTGTTGCGCGAGCCAATGCTGGCGCTCCTGCTGATTGGCGGCGTCGCTTATATGTTGCTCGGCGATCTTGCAGAAGCACTGATCCTGCTCGCCTTCGCCACATTTTCGGTTGCGGTGACCGTAATTCAGGAGTCGCGAACCGAGAATGTGCTTGAGGCTTTGCGCGATCTTTCGGCCCCGCTTGCGCTCGTCATTCGCGGTGGCGAACGGATACGTATTGCCGGACGCGAGGTTGTGCGCGATGATCTGATCGTCATCGAGCAGGGCGATCGTGTTGCCGCCGATGCCATCCTGATCGCGGCCAGCGACCTGCAAGCTGACGAATCGTTGCTTACCGGTGAATCTCTGCCGGTCGGCAAAACTGCCGGTTCGGCAGACACAGCGGAAAGCGATCACCGGCCCGGCGGGGATGACCAACCCTATCTTTATTCAGGGTCGCTCATCGCGCGCGGCAGCGGGACCGCGTTGGTCATTGCCACGGGCGCGCTCAGCGAGATCGGGAAGATCGGGCAGTCACTCGCCACACTCGACGGCGAAGCGCCGCGCCTGCGCACCGAAACTACGCGTATCGTGCGCATCGCTGCCATCGGTGGCGGGTTGGTGGCGGGTCTGGTCGTGCTGCTTTACGGATTGCTGCGCGGTGGCTGGATCGACGCGCTGCTGGCGGGAATCGCCATTGGCATGTCGTTATTACCCGAAGAATTCCCAGTCGTGCTGACGATTTTCCTCGCGATGGGGGCGTGGCGGATCGGGCAGGCGGGCGTGCTGACACGGCGAGCCTCGGCAATAGAGACGCTTGGTTCGGCAACGATATTGTGCACGGACAAGACTGGAACATTGACCGAGAACCGCATGGCGGTCGCTGAATTATGGATGCCATCGGGTGCGACTGCGACTGTGAAAGCAGACAAGGCGGTGGACGATGTGTTCAACGCGGTGATCGATACGAGCATATTGGCCAGTGCCATTGATCCACTCGACCCGATGGAAATTGCCATCCACGCTGCGGGTCGCGCGGAAACCAGATCGAACGCGACATTGGCGCATAGCTACGGCTTGCGTCCCGACCTCCTCGCAATGACCAATATATGGCAGGCCGATGGCGCATTTACCGTCGCTGCAAAGGGTGCGCCCGAAGCGATCGCCGAACTTTGCCGCCTTGCATCTGCCGAACGCGAACAGATGATCGGCGCCGTCGATGCAATGGCGGCGCGCGGCATCCGCGTTCTGGGTGTTGCGCGCGCGAACGCATCGGATGACGCATGGCCGGAGTCTCCGCGTGATTTCAAATTTTCGCTCGTCGGCCTCATCGGGCTTGCCGACCCGCTTCGTCCAAGCGTTGCGGCGGCAGTCGCAGAATGTCGGTCTGCGGGCATTCGCGTTGTCATGATCACCGGCGATTATGCCGCCACCGCCCGCGCCATTGCGTTGCAAGCGGGCATTGCCGATGGCGACGTGCTGACCGGTGACGATCTAGCCAAGCTCGACGATGTGCAACTTGCCGAACGCTTAAAGACTGTCACCGTGTTCGCGCGTATCATGCCCGAACAAAAGCTCCGCATCGTCGAAGCGTTCAAGGTTGACGGCGAAATCGTTGCGATGACCGGCGACGGCGTCAATGACGCACCCTCGCTCAAATCAGCGCATATTGGCATTGCGATGGGTAAACGCGGAACCGATGTGGCGCGCGAAGCCTCTGCCATCGTCCTGCTCGACGACGACTTCGGGTCGATTGTCACCGCCATCGCGCTTGGGCGACGCATCTACGATAATATCCGCAAGGCGATGGCGTTCATCTTTGCCGTACATGTGCCGATTGCCGGGCTGGCTTTGTTGCCGCTGGTGCTGGGCCTGCCGATTCTGTTTGGCCCGATCCACATCGCGCTGCTCGAAATGGTCATTGATCCGGTTTGTGCCCTTGTCTTCGAGGCCGAGCGCAAGGAAACCAATATCATGAAGCGTCGGCCACGCCCGCCGCTAGAGCCATTGTTCTCGTGGCGGATGATCGCGTGGAGCGTGTTTCAAGGCAGCGTTGCCCTCACGCTGCTTGCAGCAACATTTCTGGTGGCAACATATCAAGAGATGCCGGCTGCCGAAGTCCGCGCGCTGACGTTCTTTGGACTCGTCGCGTCGATCTTGGCGCTCATTCTGGTCAATCGTTCGTTTAGCACGTCATTGTTGCAAGCTTTGGGGCGCGGCAACACAGCGCTGCGCTATGTGTTCGCGGCGGTGATTGCGATTTCTGCGTTGATTACGCTTGCTCCCGCAATCCAAACATTGTTGCAGTTCGGGCAGCTCCGGGCAGCCGATCTCGGCATTGCGGTTGCTTTGGGTGTCACCGTATTCATCATTCTTGAAGTCCTCAAGCCGCTTGCCAAACGCGCAATCCTCGACGGTTCGGCGCCGCTTATTATGTCCGCTGAACCGTCGGCCGCATCAGCATGACGCGTTACGATAAGCGCGTACAAGCTTTGGCGATTGGGTTGTCGATGCTGGCGGGTTATGTCGATGCCATCGGGTTCATTCAACTGGGTGGATTTTTCGTCTCGTTCATGAGCGGCAATTCGACACGCCTCGGCGTCGGGGGGCTGATAGCGTTGTTCGTCATTGGCGTGATTGCGAGGAAAATATGATGCAGCAATACACCCATGACCGCATAGCGATCGTCGGCGCGGGCCATGTTGGCAGCACGGCGGCGTACGCACTGATGTTACGCGCGCTCGTTCGTGAAATCGTGCTGATCGACAGCGATGCCGCGCTCGCCGAGGCCGAAGCCATTGATATTTCCGATGCCAATGCGCTGGCACGCCCGGCAAAGATTTGGGCTGGCGACTACGGCGATGCGGCGACAGCAAGACTTGCCATCATCACCGCCGGAGCCGCGACCTACGGCAATGAAACTCGACTGTCGGTCGCGGATCGTAGCGCAAAAATTGTGCGCGAATGCGTCGATGCGTTAATGGCAGCAGGTTTTGATGGCATTCTTATCATTGCGTCCAACCCCGTCGATGTCATGGCGCATGTCGCGTTCTCACGCGCTGGTCTGCCGTCAAATCAAGTCATAGGAACCGGCACTTTGCTCGATTCCAGCCGTTTTCAACAGGCACTTGCATCTCGTTTCGATGTTGCGTCCGGTGCTATCGAAGCAGTCGTCATCGGCGAGCACGGCGACAGTGAAGTTGCGGTATTTTCCACTGTCAGGATCGGCGGAATATCACTTGACCAATTTGCGCCGAACCAAACGCAGACTTTTACAAAGCTTGCCGATGACGTGAGAACGGCGGGCTACCGAATTATCGAAGGAAAAGGCCACACATCGTTCGGCGTGGCGACCGCCATCGTGCGGATTTGTGAAGCGATATTGCGCGACGAGCGCACCGTCCTCCCCGTTTCGACGTTGCTGACCGGTGAATTCGGGTTTTCGGATGTCTATCTGAGCCTTCCGTGCATATTGGGTGCTAGCGGTATCGAGCGTATATTGTTGCCCGACTTGGACAGCAATGAACGTTCCCAGCTTCGGATTTCGGGGCAAAAGATTCAATCGGCGCTGGCCGGGCTGAATTTGAAGTGAAAAACGAATTCATTGCTGCAAGCGCTTATTTCTCGCGTTGTGTGCCTTGGGCTTTGTGTTAGGGACGATTTGCATAATCTTCGCCGTCTCGCGCTTCGGTGAGCTTGTGGCAACGATTGCGGAGGTACCGGTGATGCTCACAGCAGCGTATTGCGCAATCCCGCGATAGTAAGTCACGGCTGGTGCCCACGGCAGATGTCCAATTTTCGACGATTGCACTCGTTGGCGATTGTGGTTTAGAGGCGATTGACGGAGGGGCATCGTGGATCTGTATTCGATCGTCAAGGTCGTTCACATCATCAGCGCGACCATCGTTTTCGGCACGGGATTGGGCATTGCCTACTTCATGTTGATCGGTCAGCGGTCGCGCGACTTTGTCGAGCGGCGATTTGCCGCGCGCGCGGCGGTTTTCGCCGATTACATCTTCACTTTGCCCGCCGTGATCGTGCAGCCAATCAGCGGAGCATGGCTGGTATGGCAAGCGGGCTTTGATTGGACAGACTTTTGGCTCGTCGGAACCTATGCTCTTTACGCCCTCGCGGGGCTATGTTGGGTTCCGGTTGTTGTCATTCAGATTGCGATGAAGCATATGCTCGACCGGCAAGCCCGTGAAGGCGTTTTCGATGATGCGGCCTTCAACCGGCTATTTCGCTGGTGGTTCGCGCTGGGCTGGCCCGCGTTCGGTGGGCTTATCATCATCTTTGGGCTCATGGTAATGAAACCATCATGGTGATGCGCGTCCTCATCATCGGCGGTTACGGAAATTTCGGCAGCTACATCGCGCAGGCTCTCGCGGATGATCCGGCAATTCGGTTGCTGATCGGAGGGCGTTCGAGCGAAAAAGCATCGCGCTTCATTGCTAAGTTTAAGGCTGCAAATCTCGCGGAGCCGCATACAATCGACATTGATGGCGACATTGGCGCAGCATTGGCCCGCATTGACCCGCATATCGTCATCCATACGACCGGCCCCTTCCAATCGCAGGACCACCGCGTTGCGCGCGCCTGCGTCGACTATGGTTGTCACTATCTCGACCTTGCCGATGCCCGTGACTTCGTCACGACGATCGGAATGATTGATGAAGCCGCGAAAATTAAGGGGGTGCTCGTCGTCAGCGGGGCAAGCTCGGTTCCATGCCTCACAGCAGCAGTGATCGACCATTTTTTGCCTGGTTTCGCAACGCTCGACAGCATCGACTACGGGATCAGCGCGGCCCAGCAAACCAATCGCGGCCTTGCGACGACTTCATCGATCCTGAGCTATGTCGGCAAACCGTTCGAAACGATCCGCAACGGCAAGCCGCGCGTAGTCGTCGGATGGCAGGACACGCACAGTGCGTACTACCCCGAGCTTGGCCGCCGTTGGTTCGGCAATTGCGATATTCCAGATCTTGCGCTGTTTCCGGCACGCTATCCGCAGCTCAAGTCAATACGCTTTGCGGCAGGGCACGAACTCTCCGTCCTTCATGCGGGCGCGTGGCTTATGAGTTGGGCGGTGCGCTTGGGCCTCATTCGATCGCTGGCACCGCACGCCGAACTGCTGTTGCGCATCGCATTCCTGTTCGACTGGATGGGGACAGGTCGCAGTGGATTTCACATGTATCTTTCGGGGAGGGGGCACGACGGCAGCGCGAAAACAGCCCGCTTCTTTCTCATCGCGCGTTCGGGCGATGGCCCTTATATTCCGTGCATGCCCGCGATCCTGATCGCGCGTAAACTGGCGCACGGCGAACTTGGCCGTGTTGGAGCGATGCCGTGTGTCGATCTGATCGGACTCGAAGAATATCTGGGCGCGCTAGCTGGCCTCGACATTTCCGTCGTCGCGGACCCCGTGGACGATTGAGGCGCAGCCACCCTACGCGTACCGGGAAGATGCGAATGTTCCGCGCCCAAAACAAATGGCGTGATGACGGGAATCTGCGCGTCAGAACTTAATTTTAAAAGTCGCACCAGGGCCGTTAACAATTTCAATTGTCCCGCCAAGACTTTGCGCCAGCGCTTGGATGAGGCTCATCCCTAGGCTGCCTTCGCTCGCCGCTTGAATACTGAAGTCGGGTGCAAGACCTTTGCCCCTATCGCTGACCGTGAGCAGCCGGTTCGCACCATCTTTGGTCAAATCAACGCTTACGCTACCGCCATTTGCGCCATAAGCGTGCTTTGCGGCGTTGGTGACCAACTCAGTTACGAGGAGCGCAAACGAAACAGCGTGATCGGGAGAGGCCTCAACCTCTTGCGACGCGCATTGAATGTCGAGCGTTTCGAGCTGGGTCGACAACGATTCGCAAAGGTCGATAACCAGCGCACCAAGGTTGATCGTGTCGCTGCCGGCTTCACGCCACAATCGGTCATGTGTGCGCGCCACAGCGATAATCCGATCGGACGCATCACCAAGGGCATCGGCGACGTTTGGGGTCGTGCTCGATTTCGCCTTCATCGTCAGCATGCTCGAAAGAATGGCCAAGCTGTTTTTAACCCGGTGGCTTGCTTCCTGAACGAGAAGCTTTTGATAATCGAGCGCTTGCGAGAGGCGATCCTCAGCCGCCTGCCGGTCGAGCGCGACCCCGATGAAATTGGCAAGGCCCTGCAGAAATGCCAGATCGGCCGCCTCAAATTCGCCCGCAGATGAACTGTCGACTTCAAGGATGCCCCAGCGACCACCGCTGTATGTAATCAGCACGTTGATCGCCCGCTTGACGCCGTGTTCGATCATCAGCATCGGTGTGCGAAATTGCTCTTCGCCCTCAAGATGGTTTGATATGACCGGCGATCCGGTATGAAAAGCATAGCCTGCTGGCGATTCAAGATCGGCGCCAAATGCCACCTCACCGACTACGCCAGCGCGCCACCCGACACCTGCACGGATCAGCAAGTCATTTTCAACTTTGCGATACTCAAGAATTTTCGAAAGGCTGGCGCGCATACCAAGCGCCGCGGTCTTGGCACCTTGTTCTAACAAATTGGCAACACTGGAAGACTTCAGGGCTTCCATGCCAAAATTTGACAGCGCAGCTTGTTGTTCCAGCCGGTAACCCAGCATCGATCCGGTGCCGACCGCCTCAACGGCTTGGGCGAATGATTTTTGCTTTGGTCCTCCCACGTCAGCTTTCTCAACTAACTCTTTGCCGTTGGTTTCAAGTTCGATCTTCTTGCGGGGCATTGAGATTAAACCTTTATGTGGTCGGCAACCAGATGAACCGATGGCAGCCTCTAACACGGTGCGAATGGTGGCTCAACATCTGCCGTGCTGGCGGGAACGTCCGCGATCACGGCGGCAATGGAAGGACTTACATTTCTGTTCGTAATTTGCCAGTGTAAGTGGGAAAGCGCACAGTGGCGTTCAAGCGATCGGCAACGACGTGATTCCAGACACGCGGCATCAAGGCATTTGAATGACAGATAGCAACATCAAAATGCACGGGGCAGAGCGCGATTGTTCTGGAGCCGCCGCGCGGATGGAAGTGCTCGAACGTTTCGGTATCCTCGACACTGACCGTGACGTTATCTTTGATGGGATAGCCGACCTTGCCGCTGCCTTGTTCGATGCGCCGATCGCAATTGTCAACTTCATCGCCGAAGATCGCCAGCTCTTCAAGGCCGAGATCGGTATCGGCGCGCGTGAGATGCCGCTCGCAACATCGATTTGCGCGCATGCTTTGCCAGAAGGCGACATTTTCGTCGTTCCTGACCTCACGCTCGACGACCGGTTTGCCAGCAATCCGGTTGTATGTGTTCAGGGGGGGGTGCGGTTTTACGCCGGTTTCGTACTCGAATCGGGTGGTGTCGCAATTGGCGCGGTCTGTGTTCTTGACCATAAGCCACGGCCCAGTGGCATCACTGACCGACAGAGGACTGGGTTGAAGGCGCTTGGCACCCAAACCATGGCGGCGCTCGAGCGGATGGCGGCGGCGCGGCGTGATCGGTTTATGTTGTCGCTTTCCGAGGCGCTGCTCGCGTGCGAAGACGGTGATGACGTAATGCTTGTCACCGCACGCATGATCGGCGAGTACCTTAGCGTCGCGCAGGTGGGTTTTGGGATTGCAGATGACGCACAGCCATCAGTAACGGTTGTGCAGCAATGGAACGACGGCCGTCTGCCAACGATCGCAGACCGCTGGCGCATGGACAATCTTGGCGTTGACCGCGTGGCGTCGTTAAAAACGGGCAGAACGGTCTTAATCGATGACATTCACGAGGCGCAACGCGACGACGACACGGTTGCAATGGCGTACTTTGTTCAGGTTGCAATACGGTCGGTGCTGACGGTGCCGCTTGTAAGAAATGGCGCATTCGTCGCAGGCTTGTTTGTTCATCATCACGAAGCGCGTAGCTGGCGGGACGATGAAGTTGAACTCGTTGAAGATTGCGCTTCTCGGGCATGGGGTGCGGTCATGCGCGCACGCGCCGATGCTGACATTGCGGCGCGATCGCGCGAACTTGAGGCGCTCATCGGCACGGCACCGATCGGCTTTGCCTATTTTGACCGAGAACGTCGCTATCTGCGGATCAACGATGAACTGGCAGCGATTAACGGCTTGCCAGCAGCCGATCATATCGGTGTTTCGATTGACGCGCTGTTGCCGATTAACGCCGTCACAGTGTCACCGATCATTGACGGGGTGTTTGCAACCGGCAAGGTCGCCAAAACGATCGAGGTAACCGGCGACACGCCGCTTTTGCCGGGCGTCGAACGACACTGGCTGACAAGCTGGTTTCCTGTTTTTGGAGAAAAGAGCGAAATCGTGTCGGTCGGCGCGTGGGTCGTCGAGATCACCGAGCGCAGACGAGCCGAGGATGCCCAACGCGCAAGCGAACACCGACTGAGGCAGGCGCAGGATCTGGGCGGAATCGGTTCTTGGGAATGGGATCATGCCACGGGTCTGGGGCGAGTCTCTGAAAGCTACCGGACACTGCACGCGATGCACGGCGATAGTGGATCGTTCACAGATGACCAGCTGTTTGCCGTGATGCATCCGCGTGACAAAGCCGCTTTCCGCGATGCCGTCAAAAAAGGGATATCGTCGGGCGAACGTATCGTGGTCGAGTATCGCATCATTTGCCCCGATACCGGCGACGTGCGGTGGATCTGCGGTACTGGCCAACGCGTGGGATCAGCCGAATCGTCAGTAACCGCCGGAATCGTCGAGGACGTCACGAAACGCCGCGCAAGCAGTGCGCTCATCCAATCTCAGGCCGACGAAATTTCCGCAATTTTCGATGCCGTCCCGGTCGGATTATGCGTATTTGATCGCGAACTGCGCTATCGACGTGTCAATGAGCGCCTTGCGGCGACGAGCGGTGTTCTGGCCGCCGATCACATCGGTAAGACGCCGCGTGATCTTACGCCCGATCTTGGAGATCAGGCGTTCGCAATGCGCGACCGTGTCCTTGCGGGCGAATCGATCTTGGGTGCTGAGTTCGTTGGCGAGAAACCAGATCAACCAGGCGTGAAGCGGACATGGCGCGAAAATTGGGTGCCGATGCGCGACGGCAATGGCGAAATCATTGGCATCGCGGTGTCGTCAGACGAGATTACCAAGGAAAAGGAAGCCGCTGAACATCTCAGACTTGCAATCGAGCGCGCTGAGATCGCCCAAAGTGCTGCACGCGCAGCACTTTACGAGTTCGATCCCGTGCTGGGATTGGGCATGCCCTCAAACAATTTTCAGGCGATTACGGGACATCAGCACGGTGCAACTGTTTCGCTCGAATGGTGGCAATCGCTGGTACACCCCGAAGACCTTGCGGCTTTTTCACAAACGCTTGAGGCGGCGCTGAAAGATGTGGGCAGTTATGCTGTCGAGTTCCGGATACGTCACCACGATGGCCACTGGGTGTGGGTTGCAGATCGCGGCCGCGCCATCGCAACGGGCGACGGCGGCCAGCACCGGCTCGTCGGCATGATCATTGACATCGACGAACAACGCCGTGCCCAATTGGCGCTCGGCGAAAGCGAAGCACGATTGCGCGCGGTCGTGAATTCGGCGCCAGTCGGTCTCGTATTCGCCGACGCTACAGGGCAGATAACCGGTGGGAATGCGCGCGTCGAAGAAATAATCGGTCACCCCGTGCTGCCCTCACCCAATGTCGATGCCTATGATGAATGGGTTAGTTTTCATCCCGACGGACGTCAGGTAGAGGCGCGCGAATATCCCCTCGCGCGCATCGTATCGGGCGAAGCCGAACGTGCCGAACTCGAAGTGCTATACCGGCGTGGCGACGGCCGCGACGCCTGGATTCGCTTCATTGCGACTGCAGTGCGCAGCGCGAACGGAATTCTGCTTGGCGGTGTCGTTGCCGCGCTTGATATCGACCGCGAGAAGCGGCTGACCGACCAGCTTGAGCAGGAAGTTGAACAGGCCGTGGCCGAGCGCGACCGGCTGTGGGCAACAGCAGAAGACCTGCTTATGATCGCGCGTTTCGACGGCATTATCGTTGCGGTCAATCCCGCTTGGGTTGCTACACTAGGCTGGACGCAGGCAGAGCTTGTCAATACCGCCGTCTGGGAATTGATCCACCCCGACGACTTTGCTGCATGGGAAGCCGAAGCGGCCGCGCTGACAGAGGGTGGCAAGACGGGCGTACGTTTCGAGAGCCGCTACCGTGCAAAGGATGGCGCGTGGCATTGGCTTGCGTGGTCAGTGTCGTCCAACGGTGATTTTTTCAACGGTGTCGCGCGCGATATGACGCAAGACAAGCTTCGTCAGGCTGAATTAGACGCGGCGCGCGCGCAGCTCCACGAGGCGCAAAAGCTTGAGACAATCGGACAGTTGACGGGCGGCGTTGCGCATGATTTTAACAATCTGCTGACCCCGATCATGGGCGTCCTCGAAATGATGGAGCGGCGTGTGGCTGGCGAGGAGCGGACGAGCCGCCTCGTGTCGGGGGCGCTGCAATCTGCCGAACGCGCGAAAAACCTGATCCAGCGGCTTCTGGCGTTTGCGCGTCGCCAGCATCTCGAAACTAAGCCCGTCGATCTGCTGGTGCTGATTGAGGGAATGCGCGACCTTATCGACCGCTCAATCGGCCCGACAATCGCTGTCGAGGTCGCGCTTGAGCGGTCGATACATGCGGTCACCGCCGACCCCAATCAGCTCGAACTGGCGCTGCTCAACCTTGCGGTCAACGCACGCGATGCTATGCCTGCCGGCGGGACGCTCCGCTTCGCAGCACGCCACGTAAATTTAGCGCACGGAAGCATTCCAGACCTTGGCGCTGGCAGCTATATCTGCCTTCAAGTAAGCGACACCGGCTCGGGAATGGATGCCGACACGATCGACCGGTGCATTGAGCCGTTTTACACGACAAAAGGCGTCGGCGATGGAACCGGTCTTGGCCTTTCGATGGTTCACGGCATGATGCGCCAGCTTGGCGGTACGCTCAACGTCCTCAGCGAACTGGGCGCAGGGACGACGATGGAACTCTGGTTGCCTTGCTCGCCCGATCCCGCTGAACAGAGTGTAGTCGGCAAGACCGCACTGACGCGTGCGCCGCGACGTTCGACGATCCTGCTTGTCGACGACGAAGCGCTTGTCCGCGAATCGACTGCCGACATGCTCGACCGCCTCGGCTATGATGTTGTGCAGGCAAATGGCGGTGTGCGCGCACTCGAACTTCTTGGAACGCATACGAATATCGATGCGCTCGTCACCGACTATCTGATGCCGGGAATGACCGGGCGCGAGCTTGCCGAACATGCCAGACGCGAACGCCCCAACCTGCCTGTTCTCCTGATTACCGGCTATACGCGCCTCGATGAGATCGGGCCGGATCTCGCACGCCTTGAAAAGCCGTTTCGGCAAGCCGAGTTTGCTGCACGCGTCGCCGAACTGGTCGCGACCGAATAATACCAAAGTGCATTGAAGCTGCCTCAATGCAATCTGATCGTGCGTTTATTCGTTGCCTTGTACGCGATTGAGATGCGCGGCATCGGCACCGACTAGCGAAACGAGATCGGCGGTGTCGACCGCGGTGCAAAACTCGCCGTGCATATTCGCGACGCTCATCTGGTGAACAAGGTCGGCATCGAATTCCTTGCCCGCATATCCAGCCCGATTACCCGCCGCGCAGGCATCATGCGCAAGATAAACATCATAGCCCATATTGCCCGCCGCACGAACTGTGGTTTCGACGCACATGTTGGTGAAATAGCCAGCAACGACGAGGCGTGATACCCGTTCGCGGCGCAGCTTGATCTCAAGTTCGGTGCCGATGAAACCGCTGTTTACATCTTTGGTAATGACCTGCTCGCCGGGTCCGGGTTCAAGCCCTGCAATCGCCTGTCCGCTGTCGAGCGAAAGCTTGAGCGGGGAGGCGGCTTCACGCGAATTGTGAAAGGTAAAATAAACCGGCAGACCCGCTTCACGCCACGTCTTGAGAAGGTCGGCAATGCGCGCTTCGGCTTCAGGGTTATTGCGGTGACCGCGGCTTCCACCCCAGTGCGAGTGATTGTTCACGCCGTTTTGCGCGTCGATAACCAAAAGCGCGGTGTCACTGCCAAACTTGCTGATCATGAATACCCCCAAATATTTTTCGCGGCCATGCTCCAAGATCGTGCGATGCCAATCTTTGTCCAAATACGGTGCCGCAGGCATTTGCCACGATGCTGCCACGCTCGTCAACGTCGGTCAGTTGCTGAAGCTCTAGCCGCTGTGAACGGACAAAGAAGGAAAGCGGGGCCGTCGGCAATGTGACTCGCGAAAAGCCAGGCCGATAGCCGCTGCATCGTATCAGGCGACAGCCAGGCCATAGCGCCCTGGCTGTTCGTGCATAACTGTCATGTTTTCACAATGTAACAGACGGCGCAAAATCTGTTGTATAAAACGTCAATACGCGAAAAACATGCGTTAATATCGTTAAAAAAGTGGTGTTTTTGTCGTTTAATGCATCATTCGTTGTTACGGAGTTTTTGCACGCAGAAAAGAGGTGGCCCGGCAAATCTGCACAGCGGGTTAAGTGGATTGCTCATCTGAAAGTGGCCAAGAGATGGTCGCGGAAGAGGAGCAGATATGGCAAAGAGG
>JAYVVW010000123.1:0-4299 GCA_043786595.1 Sphingomonadales bacterium
CTCATCCATACTGGCCTCCAATCCCAGCCAGTAGCTTGAATCAGAAAATCTGCCGCTTGGGAATCCCAAACGATTCAATGTGCTCGATTTCGGGTCTAATAGGTGAAGCCGGGTTCCACAAAGGCCGAACCATTGTTATCCTTGATGACCCAGAACGCACTACCACCAACGCACATGGCTTGTTCGCCAGAAGAGCGGACGAGGATGTCGCTAAGGCCGTTTTTTTCAGGTGCGTATTCCACTGGTATCGCTCGCAACGGTTGATTGATTTGATGGCCGTAGGCGGAAGCGGAGGGCACTTTTCTCCGAACTATTTCGATTCAATACGAATCCCCAGCTTCCCCGATGCCGTTCAGAAACACATCGCTCGCCTCTACCACAACCCCGTCCCGCCGCCAGTATCGCGGCGGACACTGTCGAACTTCGTCGGATGGCACCGCGAGTGGAACGAGTCTCTCGGCATCTGGGAACTCGACCGCGAACTCAAGGCGCTGCAAAACAAGCTTGCCGCCGTCCAAGAAGATATCATCGAAGGCCGAACGGTGACATTGTCGTTCTGAAGCCCAAGAAAATCGGGCGCGGGAGTTTTCAAGGGCGCACTCTGTCCCGCGCGGTGGCTGGGGAGCCTGACCAAAGCGCAAATCCTTACCGCAGATCACGCCGCCCAACCCCGCCCAGATCATGATGGCGGGTATTGCGCCCGTCAGCATGGGGGAGCGGCTTGGCTGGCTCGCCAATCAGCAGATGCAGCATCGTCGTACGCGCCCTCATTCTGTCAGGATATTGGCGTTTCAAACCTCCCAGCTAAAATCGAAAATCCGCTCCCCCTAAATGAAGCCTTTGCGATTTTGTGTGTTACGCTTTAAGCATCCTCAATCCCCGGGGTGCCGCGCATGTGCGGCTGAGAATCGGCTGAAGCTGATACCCGCTGAACCTGATCCCGTTTGCACGGGCGGAGGGAGGGAGCGGGCTCATCCGCGCTCTTCATTCTGATTTTTGGAGAAGAGACATGGCCGATCTGCACGCCCCAACTGAGCTAACCGTCACGACTGGCCCGATCCGCGGCTCGAAAAAAATCCATGTGGCGGCTCAAGGCAATCCCGACGTCAAGGTCGCGATGCGTGAAATCCATCTTGATCCAAGCTGCGATGATGCGCCCGTGCGCGTTTATGACACGTCGGGGCCCTATTCAGACCCGGCGGTCAAGATCAACATCATGGCGGGCCTGTCGCAATTCCGCCGCAGCTGGATCGAAGCGCGCGGCGACGTTGAAAGCTATGACGCGCGCGAAACTCGCCCCGAAGATAACGGCCAGCTTGGCCCTGATCGTAGCGGCGGCGTCCCCCAATTCCCGATGGCCATCAAGCGGCCCCTGCGCGCCAAGGCGGGCGCAAACGTCTCCCAGATGCACTATGCCCGCAAAGGCATCATCACCCCCGAGATGATCTATGTCGCCGAGCGCGAGAATCTCGGTCGCGAACGGCTTGCCAGCTACATCCGCGACGGTGAAAGCTTCGGCGCTGAGATCCCTGATTATGTCACGCCCGAATTCGTCCGCGACGAAATCGCACGGGGGCGCGCGATCATTCCGAACAATATCAATCACCCCGAGAGCGAACCGATGGCGATCGGTCGCAATTTTCTCGTCAAGATCAACGCCAATATCGGCAATAGCGCGGTCGCCTCCGACGTTGCGACCGAGGTTGACAAGATGGTCTGGTCGATCCGCTGGGGCGCGGACACCGTGATGGACCTATCGACGGGGCGCAACATTCATGACACGCGCGAATGGATCATCCGCAACAGCCCCGTTCCGATTGGCACCGTGCCCATTTACCAAGCGCTCGAAAAGGTCGGCGGTGTCGCTGAAGATCTGACATGGGACATCTTCCGTGATACTTTGATCGAACAAGCCGAACAGGGTGTCGATTATTTTACGATCCACGCGGGCGTTAGGCTGCCCTATGTGCCGCTCGCCGCCAAGCGGATGACGGGCATCGTCTCACGCGGCGGTAGCATCATGGCGAAATGGTGCCTTTATCATCACAAGGAAAGCTTCCTCTACGAACATTTCGATGACATCACTGAGATCATGAAGGCGTATGACATCGCCTATTCACTCGGCGATGGCCTGCGCCCCGGCTCAATCGCCGACGCCAATGACGAAGCACAATTTGCCGAGCTTTATACGCTTGGCGAACTCACCCACCGCGCGTGGAAATCGGACGTGCAGGTGATGATCGAAGGGCCGGGTCACGTCCCAATGCACAAGATCAAGGAGAATATGACTAAGCAACTCGAAGTGTGCGGCGAGGCGCCGTTCTACACACTCGGGCCGCTGACGACCGATATTGCGCCGGGCTATGACCATATCACCAGCGGTATCGGCGCAGCGATGATCGGCTGGTACGGCACCGCGATGCTCTGCTACGTCACGCCCAAGGAGCATCTTGGCCTGCCCGACCGCGACGATGTGAAGGTCGGCGTAGTGACGTATAAGCTCGCGGCGCACGCGGCGGATCTGGCAAAGGGCCACCCGGCGGCACAAGTGCGCGACGATGCTTTGTCGAAGGCGAGATTTGAATTCCGCTGGCGCGACCAGTTCAACCTGAGCCTCGACCCCGACACAGCAGAACAATATCACGACCAGACGCTGCCAGCCGAGGGCGCAAAAACCGCGCATTTCTGCAGCATGTGTGGGCCGAAGTTTTGCAGCATGAAGATCAGCCAGGAGGTGAGGGAATTCGCGCGGTTGCAAAACCAAGCCAGCGACGCCTTCATCGCCGCAGAGGAAGCCGAGGCCGGTATGGCGGAGATGAGCAAGGTATACGACGAAACTGGGCGGGAGCTGTATATGGGCGCTGGTGATCGGGAGCATGATTGAACTTACGTCGCAATGAGTGGACTCATTCGTGCCACACCCCATCGCTTTCCGATTGACGACGCGGTCATTTATTCCGATGATCGGCCAGTAGAAAGGAGGCGAACCATGAGTGACCAATTACAGAAACTGATCGACGCCTCGCGCGGACGGACAATGTCCGATAGCGAGAAAGAGGCGCAGCGGCGGAGCTTTGCTTACGGCAACGCTCATATCGAAAACGATCGCGTCACCCGCGAAATGGTCGCGGCTGCGGCCGAAAAGCTCGACAAGGCGCGCTAAAAATGGACGACGGGGAGCGCCACAGCATTGCGGCGCAACCGTCGCTCATTGATGGTCCAGAAACGATTGCGCTTCGCGAATCTGAAAATGCGGTCGCGCAGTTCGACCGGGTTCTTGACTTGATTGATGAAGTCGCCCGCGATGCCCGAACCTTTCGTCTTCGCACCTCTATGATCCTTGACCTCCACCGTATCGCGCTTGACGGCCTGTCTGCATACGCGGGAAATTTCCGGCCCGGCGACGTGGAAATCGGCAAGAGCAAACATGTCCCGCCGCAAGCCCATCTCGTTCCCGGCCTGATTGAGGAAATGTCCGAGTTCGTCATGGACAACTTCGAAAGCGCGAAGGCATTGCATTTATGTGCTTATGTCATGTGACGGCTCAACTGGATTCACCCGTTCACTGACGGTAATGGCCGCACATCGCGGGCGCTGGCCTATTTTGTGCTTTGTGCCAAGATTGGATATCGCTTGCCGGGGCATGAGACTTTGCCGGAGCAGATTGCAGCTGACAAAGCCCCCTATTATGCGGCGCTGGAGGATGCTGACGGTCATTGGGCAGATGACAATCTCGATTTGAAGGCATTGGAATCGCTGCTAGATCAGTGCCTCGCCAAGCAATTGCTCTCGGCTTATGAGGATGCGAAAAATCCGGGTGCGGGAATACCGAAGGAACGAAAGCTACATTGATTGAAATGAGCCGGAAATTCGTCCCTGTGGAAGAGGCTTTTGCCCGTTGGCGCAAAGACCCCGAATATGTGAAAGCCTTTGACGCGCTTGAGGAGGAATTCGCCCGCGCGAATATGGTGATCGGTGCGCGCACTCATGCCGACCTCAGCCAAGCCGAACTCGCGCAGCGCATGGGCACCAGCCAAAGCGCCATCGCCCGGCTGGAGAGCGGGCGCGTTAAGCTCTCAACGCGGACACTCGAAAAGCTCGCGGTGGCAACAGGGATGCGGCTGCGAATTGTGCTTGAGCCGGTGGGGGTGGCTAATCAATATTGTGTCACCGGAATTGCGGAATTCTTTCTTGTGTTGTCTAATTGATTTTCGCATCATCGTGCTTTCGCTACGTTTTTTTGCCCGATCGCCAATGGTTGTCTTCGAGGTCAATGGGCGGCTGTGGAGCCTTTGGTGC
>JAYVVW010000124.1:0-2710 GCA_043786595.1 Sphingomonadales bacterium
CCCTTCCCAGGAAATGGCTTTCGCGCACAATTGAGTCTAAATGATAGCGAACTTCCGATTCAGGACACTAGGCTTGTTTTCAGCTCGCTTGAATACAACTCTTCCCAAAAATCTCCGTTCCCTGAGCCTGTCGAAGGGCGGCCCTTCGACAGGCTCAGGGAACGGTAACTGGCTTGAAGCAGCCCCGCCTTACGCGCCGATGACCGATTTCACTTCCATGAATTCGCGCAGGCCGTATTTGCCGCCTTCACGGCCATTGCCCGACGCTTTGTAGCCGCCAAATGGCGCGTGGCCGTCTGGCCCCCAATTGTTGATCGTTACAATTCCGGCACGCAGTTTCGCCGCAACTTTGACGGCTTTCGCAGGATCGCCCGAAATCGTTGCTGACAGGCCGTATTCGGTGTCGTTCGCAACGCGGATCGCTTCTTCTTCACTGTCATAGCTGATGATCGTCGCGACGGGGCCGAAGATTTCTTCCTTGGCAATCCGCATATCGGGCGTCACGCCGCTGAACAGCGTCGGGCGCACGAAATAGCCACGGTTCATTTCAGGAGGCAGCCCGGTACCGCCCGTTTCAAGCGTCGCGCCTTCGTCGATCGCCGACTGGATCAAGCCCTGGATCTTGTCATATTGCGCCTTGTTGACGACAGGGCCGATATGCGCGCCTTCGGCCATCGGATCGCCGCATTTGGTGCCTTCGAGCATCGCCTTGATCACGCCCGTTGCTTCGGCAACCTGCGAATTATGAACAAGGATACGCGTCGGCGCGATGCAGCTTTGGCCTGAATTGACGATAACACCCGCAACCGTTGGTGGCAGGACGGTGACGAGATCAGCGCCTTCAAGCACAAGGTTCGGCGCTTTCCCACCAAGTTCGGTGTGGACGCGCTTGACCGTATCAGCCGCAGCCTTGGCGATCAGGATACCCGCGCGTGTCGATCCGGTGAAGCTCACCATTTCAATGTCAGGATGTGCTGAAATCGATGCGCCCGTTGTCGGGCCATCGCCCTGAACAAGGTTGAACACGCCAGCAGGTACGCCCGCCGCGTGCATGATTTCAGCAAAGATCGCTGCGTTGCCGGGGCATTCTTCGGACGGCTTCAACACCATGCAATTGCCCGCTGCAATTGACGGCGCAACCTTGAGCGCGATCTGATTAAGCGGCCAGTTCCACGGCGTGATCATCCCGACGACACCAATCGCTTCATGAACGACATGCGTCGTGCCAACCATTTCAACGAATTCAAATTCCTGCAGCGCCTTGATCGTATTGCCGAAGTGACCAATCCCCGAATAGGCCTGCGCAGTGCTTGCGAACGAAACCGGCGCGCCCATCTCCATTGCCATGCTGCGGCCAAGATCGGGCACGCGCTTTTTGAATTCTTCAACGATCCGGCCGAGCAGGGCAACGCGCTCTTCAACGCTCGTTTGCGAAAAGGCGGGGAATGCGGCGCGCGCGGCGGCGACTGCTGCGTCAACATCGGCCTTGGTGCCAATCGTGATTTCGGTACAGGCTTCTTCGGTAGCGGGGTTGATCACTTCGTGGCGCGTACCACCGATGCTGTCGACCCATGCGCCGTTGATATAATGTTTGAGGTAGCTGTCCATCTTATCTCTCCAAAGTCACGCCTGAGTCGGCGAATTGAGTCGGTGAAAACCTGTCAGTTTTGATTTGATACTTTTTGGCCAAAGGTCAACTGCAATGCAATCATCGTCATCGGCCAAACGCGATGATTGTGAAAAAAAGGCCCGGAGGTTCCCCCCGGGCCCTTTGTTGCGATCTGACCAAACCGATCAGTAGCTGTAATACATTTCGAACTCGACCGGGGCCGGGGTCATTTCCCAGCGTGCGTTTTCTTCCCATTTAAGTTCGGCATAGGAATCGATCTGATCCTTGGTGAATACATCACCCTTGAGCAAATAGGCGTGATCGGCTTCGAGCGATTCGAGTGCTTCACGCAGCGAACCGCATACCGTTGGCACCTGCGCCAGTTCTTCTGGCGGCAGATCATACAGGTTCTTGTCCATCGCGTCGCCGGGATGGATCTTGTTTTCGATCCCGTCGAGACCCGCCATGAACAGTGCAGCGTAGCAAAGGTAAGGGTTTGCCATCGCATCGGGAAAGCGCACTTCGACGCGCTTTGCCTTGGCACCCGCGCCGTAAGGAATGCGGCACGACGCCGACCGGTTACGCGCCGAATAAGCAAGCAATACCGGCGCTTCATAACCAGGCACCAGACGTTTGTAGCTGTTGGTCGTCGGGTTGGTGAAGGCGTTTAGCGATTTGGCATGTTTGATGATGCCGCCGATGAAATACAGACACATATCCGAAAGTCCGGCATAACCGTTGCCTGCAAACAGCGGCGTGCCTTTGTCCCAGATCGAAAGATGCGTGTGCATCCCCGAGCCATTATCTTCCTTGATCGGCTTTGGCATGAACGTTGCGGTTTTGCCGTACGCATGCGCCACTTGATGGACGACATATTTGTAGATCTGCATCCGGTCAGCCGTTGTCGTCAGCGTGCCGTAGGTCAGGCCAAGCTCATGCTGCGCGGCGGCAACTTCATGGTGATGCTTGTCGCAGGGCAAGCCGAGTTCGAGCATGGTCGACACCATTTCGGCGCGGATATCAACGGCTGAATCGACCGGCGCAACGGGGAAGTAACCGCCCTTGGCGCGGGGGCGATGCCCCATGTTACCGCTTTCATAC
>JAYVVW010000125.1:0-1826 GCA_043786595.1 Sphingomonadales bacterium
TTTCGATCTTGAGATGATCACCGCGACGGGCAGTTGTGCGGGGATCGAGAATTACAGCCGCTTCCTCTCAGGCCGGATGCCGGGCGAACCGCCGCCGACTTTGTTCGAATATCTCCCCGAAAACGCGCTGCTGTTTGTCGATGAAAGCCATGTCTCGATCGGTCAGATCAACGGCATGTCGCGCGGCGATCACCGGCGCAAACTGACGCTTGCCGAATATGGCTTTCGCCTGCCAAGCTGTATCGATAACCGTCCGCTCCGGTTCAACGAATGGGATGCGATGCGCCCGCAGACGACCTATGTCAGCGCGACGCCGGGCAATTGGGAGATGGAGCGCGTCGCAGGCGTGTTTGCCGAACAGGTGATCCGCCCGACCGGACTGATCGACCCGCCCGTTGAAATCCGCCCCACCGAAGATCAGGTGCAGGACTGTATCAACGAATGCCGCAAGGTCGCAGTGCAAGGCTACCGCACGCTCGTCACGACGCTGACCAAGCGGATGGCTGAGGATCTGACCGAATTCATGCACGAGGCGGGTCTGCGCGTCCGCTATATGCACAGCGATGTCGAAACGCTTGAACGCATCGAGCTGATCCGCGATCTCCGGCTCGGCGTCTACGATGTCCTCGTCGGGATCAACCTTCTGCGCGAAGGGCTCGATATTCCCGAATGCGGGCTTGTCACGATCCTTGATGCCGACAAGGAAGGTTTTCTGCGCAGCGAAACATCGCTGATCCAGACAATCGGTCGCGCCGCGCGCAATGTCGATGGCCGCGTGATCCTCTACGCCGACCGGATCACCGGCAGCATGGAACGCGCGATCGCCGAAACAGACCGCCGCCGCGAAAAGCAGGTCGCGTATAACATCGAACACAACATCACGCCCGAAAGCATCAAGCGCAACATCGCCGACATCATCGGTGACGTATCAAACCGCGATTCGGTGCTTGTCGAGATTGAGGATGGCCCGGCGCACATGGTCGGCCACAATCTGCGCGCCTATATCGAAGACCTCGAAAAGAAAATGCGAAAGGCCGCCGGCGATCTTGAATTCGAAACCGCCGGACGTCTCCGCGACGAAATTCGCATGCTTGAACAAAATGAGCTCGGCATCCCCGTCGCCGGGCAAGTCGCCCCGATCATCGGCCGCAGCAACGAGGGCAAGCCGGGAACGCGCAAAGGGCGGTTCGGGAAGTCGCAGACATTCAAAGGGCGGCGGCGGTAGCGCTTGCAGATTATGAAGATTTATGCTAGCAATAAACGCAGAATTGGAGAAGCATAATGGCCACAGCGACTGCACGCAATGTTGATGACAAGGATTATTCGATCATTGCTTCGTCAGCGAATGAAAATGGACGGTCTATATCAGAAGAGTTTCGCTTGCTGATAGCGGAGCATGCCCGGAAACTGCGTCTCGAACAAACAGTAAGCGAACTCAAGGCCTTTCGAGAACAGGCAAAATGGACGTTGCCCGAAGGCATGACCTCACTCGACCTGCTCCGCGAAGAGCGCGATTCTTGGTGATTGTTGTTGACGCAAGCGTAGCCGCAAAATGGTTTGTCGATGAGCCGGGCAGTGAACTCGCGCGCCAATTGCTCGATAGCGAAAAGGGGAATTTGCATATCCCGGACATTTTTGTGGTCGAGGTCGCAGCGACGCTTGTCCGCATTGCCAACCAAAACAAGTCATCAGACGATGTGTCACGCGCTGGCCTGTATCGACTCATTGATCTGATCGATAGCGGTGCTTTGGCATTGGATCGCACGCCCCCTGGCCAAACTATTGACGCGGCTTATCTCGCCATCACCCTCGGTCACCCGCTCAAA
>JAYVVW010000126.1:0-12810 GCA_043786595.1 Sphingomonadales bacterium
CCAATTGTTCGGACAGCCGGTCGATCTCGCTATCGACAACGGCGAGACCGTCAAGCAACTGCTTGTCGGGGCTCATCCCGTTAAGCCCTTCGGCGCGCAGATGTTGCGGCACGCGCGTATAGCCTTTGACGAGTTCGGGGAGGTCGTCGCCAATCAGACGGCGTACCTCATGCGCAACGGGCTCACGCGGATCAAGCAATTGCACTTGGCTCTGGAGCGTTTCAAGCTTCACCCCGATCCCGTCGACCAGCCGGACGGCGGGTGCCGGTAGCGCGGGCCGTTGACTGTGAAGCCAGCGCTCGGTCGTTGCCGGGAGCGACTTGAGATCAGATTGCGCCAGCGTGTCAAACGACACTTCAGGCTCACGGCTGAGCATGATGGCGAGGCACATCGTCGCGAGCATCGCGAGGAATGCGATCATTACGCCCGTCGTGCCAATTGGCGTGATCAGCCCCCAGACAATTGCGATCAGCGCGATCATACCAACGCCGCCCACCGCATATTTGATTGCGCGCGCGGCGCGCGCGGCGGCCGTGCGACGGGTGCGCGGCGTAGCGTTGCGCTGATTGGCGCGCGCGATCACCTCCTTTGAACGCGCGATCTGGCGGTCGACTTCGCTCATGTCAGCTGACCGGCGCGAACGGGCTGGCGTCGAAGCTGCTGCCTGCTTCGATTGCCGCCTGCCGCTGCCCTTCGGCGCGCGCGATGTAGCCCTTCGACTTCTCAACTTCATTTGACAGCGTATCAACCGTGGTCTTCATCGAAATCAGCGCTTTGGCCTTGAACGCATCGATGCTGTCCATCGTCACATAGATGTTCTGGAATGCGCGCTGGAGCGTTTCAATCGGGATCGTGCTTGATGCCGCCTGTTCATGGATACGCGCGGTCTGGTTTTTGAGCATTTCACCCGTTGAATCGATGATGTTCGCGGTGGTCGTGTTGAGCGCAGTAATCTGTTCGAGAACAAGCTTTTGCCCGACGAGTGCTTGCGCGACCGTCACTGCGGTGCGCAGCGCCGCGACTGTGGTGGTCGATGCGCGGTCAACGCCCTTGATCAGCTCGACATTGTTTTTCTTGACGAGATCAAGCGCTAAATAGCCCTGCACCGTCACTGCCATCTGGGTCAGTAAATCGGTGGTGCGCTGGCGGATATAGAAGAGCGCGGTTTCACGGATTGCCTTCGCCTTGGCGGGATCGCTGATATCGAGATCGGCGGCCTTGGTCTCAAGCTTGCTATCGAGCGACTTGGCGATGTGGATCATCTGTTCGAGCCGCCCCATCGCCGCCCACAGATTCTGCCGCTCGACGTCAATTGCGGCATTATCTTTGAGCAATTCGTCCTTGCCCGAACCAAGATTGCCGAGGATCGACGAGATATGGCCCTGCGATGATTTGTAACCGTCAAAATAATTACGCATTTTGTTGCCGTAGGGGATGATCCCGAACAATTTCTTGCGCGTGAAGAGATCGCCCTTCGCGCCTGGATCCAAATCCTCGATCACGCGGCGCAGTTCGGCGAGGTCGGTGCCGACGCCGCTGTCTTTATCCATCGCGCGGACGGGGCGATCGAGAAAGCGGTTTGACTGGCCCGATGCGTCGGCAATTTCCTTGCGCCCCATCACCGTCAGTTGATCCACCTTCTTGCCAAATTCGGGCGAGTTGGGATCAAGTGCTGCAAGTTCATCGACGAAATTATCGGCTTTGAGTTCAAGCTGCGTCTTCTGCATGTCGGCAATTGGAACCAATCCGGACGCCTTTTCGGGCGCGACGACGGGCACCGGACCGGGTGCGTTGAGCGTGATAGTCGGATCTTGTACCTGCGTTGCCAACCAAACCTCCTGTGCTGAACTTCCTCAACATGGCGACAAACGCTGTATTATTCAAGTATTACGGTGGAGCCGCGTTGCCAGCCAGGCCGAAATGATAAGCTGAAGCTGGTGATACAGCATCAGCGGAATGATGATAAGCCCCGCCTGCCCGCCCGGAAACAGGATGCGTGCCATCGGCGCGCCGGTCGCAAGCGTTTTGTGCGATCCCGAATAAAGCAAGGTGATCCGGTCGGCGCGCGACAGGCCGAGCGCGCGCCCCAACTGCCACGTTGCCGCGAACGCAAAGCCGAGCAACGCGGTGACGATCAGCGACAACATCATGAACTCGCCGACCTGCAAACGGTGCCATAGCCCGTCGATCACCGCCGCGCTGAACGTGACATAGACCGTCAGGATAATCGTCAGCCGGTCCATCCGCCCGATCCACAGCTTGCGCCGCTGCGCCCAATCCGCGAGCCAGCGCCGCGCGAACTGGCCAAGGATGAAGGGGAACAACAGCAGAGTCGCGATCTTTATCACTGCGCCCAGCCCGATCGCCATGCCCGTGGCGCTGACCAATGCGGCCACGATCAGCGGCGTCAGGACAACCCCCGCGACGTTCGACATCGCCGCCGCGATCACCGACGCTGCCACATTGCCCCCCGCCATCGAACTTGACGAGATTGCCGACTGCACCGTTGATGGCAGCGCGCAGAGAAACAGCACACCGATCCACAGCGCGGGCGGCAACAGATGCGGAAATAGCAGCGACAGCGCGAGCCCCGCGAGTGGAATTACGCCGAAGCCAAAGCCCAAAATCGCGAGTTGCAACCGCCAGTGCCGCACACCCGCAATCACCGCATCGCCCGAAAGCCGCAGCCCGTGGAAAAAAAACAGCAGAAAAATTGCTGCGTTTGAAATAGCGCTGACGATCGGTACCGCGCTGCCCTGCGCGGGCAACAGGCTTGCCAGCGCGATCGTCGCGAGCAGCATCAGGACGAACGGATCGGGGATCAGGCGCGAAAGCATCGCGCGCCTTGTGGCGACTATCGCGCGCCGCCGCAAGCATCGTCGTGAGCATCGCCGTGAGCATCGCCGACGGGCCAATATGCTGCCGATTCTCCCTCAACATACACAACATTGACACTGACGTGCCCGCAAAAGCAGCCCAAACAACGATCCGTGCGCCAGCCAATATCATGGCCAGCATCGCGCAAAGTCTGCGTCCGGCCGGGCCGGCATTAAAAAGAAGAGAGAATCGGTTCATTATATGAACATACACCATACATATAGTGTGGGAAAGAAGAAAACGCATTGATCGCGCCAGCGGTAAGCCCGTCTTGGAATCTGTCTCTCAACGCCGATACAATGGACTTGTAGCTCTGGCCCGCTAAACCCGATCTCGTGCGACCCCACCGCTTTACCATGGCAATTCCTTCGGAGCCCAATCGATGAGCCCAATCCGGTTTAGTTTCGAAACGCTTTCGTGCGTTCTGCCACCTGGCGGCCGGACGCTGGTGCAGGGGGCGTCGGGCGAATCGCTGTTGCTTGCCGACGCTGTATTGGCGGCGGGTGCGGCGCTCGGCGCGATGACCTTCACCAGCGCGTTCATTCCCGGCACCAACAGCCGCACCTACCTTGCAAACGCGCAGTGCCGCGTTGAGACATTTTTTCTGACGCCTGCGCTAAAGGCAGCGGGCGAAGCGGTTGAATTTTTGCCGCTGTGTTACAATGATATTCGCGCGCGTCTGTTGAGCATCCAGATTGACGCTGCGCTGTTCATGGTGACGCCGCCCGACGCCGGGGGGATGTGCAGCTTTGGCCCGGCGTGCGATTTTCTGGCTGAGATCTGGGAGCGCATCCCGCTGCGGATTGCGCATATCAACCCGCTGATGCCGCGCACGCACGGCCATAAAGGCATTCCCTATTCCGAACTGAGCGCGTTTATCGAAGCCGATCAACCCTTTGACAGTCCAGCCGATACGTCACCTGACCGTGTGGCCGACGCCATTGCGGCGCATGTCATAGCGTTCATACCAAACGGGGCCACGCTACAGCTTGGAATTGGCAAAGTGCCGGGTGCGGTCATGACGGCACTTACCAGCCACCGCGATTTGCGGTTTCATTCAGGTTTGATTGTTGACCAGGTCGTTGACCTCGAAGAAGCCGGTGCCTTGGCGCCGGGTGCTGCGGTGGTGGCGGGCGTCGCAATCGGGTCGCAGCGGCTCTACGACGCGATCAAGCGCCCAACCTATCAATTTCAACCAGTCAGCGTCACGCACAGCGCCGCCGCGATCAGCAAAATCGACAATTTTCGCGCGATCAATTCCGCATTAGAGGTCGATCTGCTCGGCCAAGTCTATTCCGAACTCGGCCCCAAAGGATTGATGTCGGGGCCGGGAGGTGCATCAGACTATGCACGCGCGGCGCGGCTTTCGCCTCGCGGCCTGCGGATCATCGCGCTTGCGGCGTCGGCAGCCAACGGCGCGATCAGCCGGATCGTTGCACCCGGCGCCGGCGCTGGCCCGGTTTCGCTCAGTCGGTTTGACAGCGATATAATCGTCACCGAGCACGGTGCCGCTGACCTGCGCGGGCTTGGCTATGATGCGCGCGCGGCTGCGTTGATCGCGATCGCGCCCGCCGATCACCGCGCAGCACTTTCGAAAGCATGGGCGGACTATCGCACGCGTTTTTGAAAGAGCGATGCGTGCGCAGCCTTGCCCTGCGCCGCCTGCACGCTTATACGCGCGCTGCACCGCAACATTATTACAACAAGGCATATTTCATGCGCACGACGTCGGCAGCCCTCAACCGGATCCATCCTTCCGCAACGCTCGCGATGACAAGCCGGGTGATCGCGCTCAAGGCGCAAGGCGTTGATGTGATCGGGCTTGGCGCTGGCGAGCCCGATTTTGATACGCCCGATTTCATCAAAGAGGCGGCGATTGCTGCAATCCGTTCGGGCCAGACCAAATATACCAATGTTGACGGCACCGCCGCGCTCAAGGCCGCGATTGCGACCAAGTTCAAGCGCGACAATGGGCTTGCCTATGCTGCCGACCAGATTTCGGTCAATGTTGGCGGAAAGCACACGTTGTTCAACGCGCTGGTCGCGACGGTTGAAGCGGGCGACGAGGTGATCATCCCAGCGCCCTATTGGGTGAGCTATCCCGACATCGTCAATTTTGCGGGCGGTACACCCGTCCTGATCAAGGCAGCAGCGGCACAGAATTACAAGATCACCGCAGAACAACTTGACGCCGCAATCACGCCTAACACGCGCTGGCTGATCCTCAATTCGCCGAGCAACCCGACGGGGGCCGCGTATAGCGAGGCCGAACTGCGCGGGATTGCCGATGTGCTGCTGCGCCACCCGCATGTCTGGGTAATGGCCGACGACATGTACGAGCATATCGTTTATGACGATTTCAAATTCACGACCATCGCTCAGGTTGAACCCGCACTCTATGATCGCACGCTGACGGTCAACGGCTGTTCAAAGGCCTATTCTATGACCGGCTGGCGGATTGGCTTCGCAGGCGGGCCAGCGTGGCTGATCAAAGCGATGGCGAAACTGCAATCACAATCGACGAGCAACCCATGTTCGATTTCGCAGGCCGCAGCGACGGCGGCGCTTAACGGCGATCAAAGCTTTCTCGCTATGCGCAATCAGGCGTTTCAGCGCCGCCGCGATCTTGTCGTGTCAATGCTCAACCAGATCGACGGCGTTCACTGTCCGCGCCCCGAAGGCGCATTTTATGTCTACCCCGACGTTTCAGGCCTGATCGGCAAATCAACGCCGGGCGGCGTCGTGATTGATAGCGATGAAACGCTGATCAACTATTTCCTTGATCAAGCCAAGGTTGCGGCGGTTCACGGCGGCGCGTTCGGCCTCGAACCCGCGTTCCGGATCAGCTATGCCACGTCTGAAGACTTGCTCACCGAAGCGTGTACGCGGATGCAGACGGCCTGTGCTGCGCTAAAATGATTGTGACAATGTGAAACCTTCGGCGGCGGTGTTACGAATATAGGTATATCGTTCACAACTGCCGGAGCCGATCATGAACTTGTCACGCCGTCATATTGTTCTGGGTGGAATAAGCCTCGGCGCACTTGGCTTTGCGGGGGCAGTTGCTGCTGCGCCGGGCAATTTCTCGTTCAAACTGACGCCCGCGCAGTGGCGCAAACGCCTGCCACCAACGGCCTTTGCCGTGTTGCGTCAAGAGGCAACCGAACGCCCGGGCAGCAGCCCGTTATTGAAAGAACACCGTAAGGGCATTTTTAGCTGCGCCGGTTGCGCACTGCCGCTGTTTTCATCGACGACAAAGTTTGAAAGCAACACCGGCTGGCCAAGCTTCTATGCGCCGCTGCCCAGGGCGACTGGCACGACGATCGATACGTCGCAATTTGCCGAACGCACCGAAATCCACTGCAAGCGCTGCGGCGGGCATCTTGGCCATGTGTTCGATGATGGACCCAAGCCCACCGGGCTGCGTTACTGCATGAACGGTGCAGCACTCACATTTAAGGCGGTAGCATAATATGTTGAAATTCAAATCTTTGCTCAACGCGCGCATTCCACTCGCGATTGCGGGCGGGCTCGCCATTTTCACGATTGCCGGACGCGGTGCCGCTGAAAAGCCGGTCGTCATTCCGGCGCCCGCGGCCGACGTCAAACCAACTGCACCACAGGCCGTCGCGGTACTTGCTGGCGGCTGCTTCTGGGGGATGGAAGCGGTGTTTGAACATATCAAGGGCGTGAAGTCAGTCGTTTCGGGCTATGCTGGTGGCAAGGCTTCGACTGCAACCTACGGTCAAGTGTCTGAAGAAACGACTGGCCATGCCGAAGTGGTGCGCATCGTCTATGATCCGCGTGTTATCAGCTACGGCACATTGCTCCGCGTCTATTTTTCAGCGGCGCATAACCCGACCGAACTGAACCGTCAGGGACCAGATAGTGGGCCAAGCTACCGTTCAGCGGTGTTTGCGCAAACGCCCGATCAGGCGCGCGTGGCGCGGGCTTACATCGCGCAGCTTGGCAAAGCGAAAATCTGGAACAAGCCGATTGTCACGCGGATTGAGAGCGGTGCATTCTATCCTGCCGAAGCATCGCATCAGGATTTTTTCCGCCGCAATCCCAATCACCCCTATATCGTTGCATGGGACAAGCCCAAGGTAGCAGGCGTCAAAGCGACGTTCCCTGACCTGTTCCGTGCGTCATAATGCAAAACGGACCACGCGGTCGGCGGCGGCAAGCAGCGCGTGGGCACCCGCACCTGCGGCGCGCATGATTTCAGGATGGCTGGCAGATAGCCCGCCGGTCAGCGCGCCAAACGCGGGTAGGATGAGTTTGCACTCGCTTGCGACAAAACAGGCGCGAGAGATGCTGCGGCCCCGGCCACCTGCGCGAAATTTGGGATGATAATGGCCCGAAAGCTCGGCGCGGGTTTCGCCGGGGGTTGCGCGGTGGCGCAAAATGACGCCGTCAATCTCAGCCTCTTCAATGATCGTACCGCCAATCGCGCCCGACAGCGCGGCGTCATGATTGCCGGTGATCCAGCGCCAATCGCACGCACCTGTCAGTTGGCGCAGCAACGCGCGTGCAGCGCCGTCAAGCCGCTCGGTGCCAGCATCGTCGTGAAAATTGTCACCAAGACACCAGATTGTATGCGCGCGCGTCGCAGCAATGATCGCAGCCAGCCGTTCGAGCGTGGCAAGGCTATCGTAAGGCGGCAGCATCTGGCCGCTCTTGGCAAACCAGCTCGCCTTTTCAAGATGCAGGTCGGCGACAATCAACGCCGATTGCGCACGCCAATACAGCGCCGTGCGATCGACAATCGCGAATTGCTGTCCGCCAAAGCTGAAGCCGCGCGCGGTTGGATCAAATGTGGAACGGCTATCCATTGCGACGCTTTGGCGGGTCTGCCCGCGCGACGCCAGAAAATTTTGTTTGCAGCGTTGATTTGATGCCGATCCGCGCTGTAACTGGGTCGAAACGAAGGATTAAACTATGATCATCGCTATGCTTGTTACCGCGACGGTGTTTTTGGCGTTTAGCAACGGGGCTAACGACAATTTCAAGGGTTTCGCGACGGTCTGGGGGTCGGCGACGCTCGATTATCGCCGCGCGCTGATCATCGCGACAATCGCTGCCATCGCGGGCAGCGTCGCGTCGCTTTTGATTGCTGATGGTTTGGTCAAACAATTTTCGGGCAAGGGGCTTGTACCCGATGACATTATCGCGCTGCCATCGTTCGCGCTTGCGGTTGCTTCGGGTGCCGCGATCACCGTCATGATTGCAACGCGTGTCGGTCTGCCGATATCGACAACACACGCGCTGGTCGGCGGGCTTGTCGGCGCGGGTCTGGCGAGCGGAACCGGCGCTGTCGATTTCTCAAGCCTTGGCAAAACCTTTTTCCTGCCGCTGTTGCTCAGCCCCGTCATTTCAGCGTTGCTCGGGCTCATCGCGTATAAGGCGCTTCCCAGATATAAGGCAGAAACTGATTGCGTCTGTATAGTCGAAACACAGGGCACCGGCGGCGGCAACGTATTTGCACGGACTGCAACACTGCCTCAGGTGGTGATCGGCGCCAGCCCCGATTGCATCGTCCACAACGGAATTATCGCGCAGACGTCGGTCTCTGGGATGCTCGATGCGACGCACATTGCTTCAGCGGCGACGATCTGCTTTGCGCGCGCGCTCAATGATACGCCAAAACTCGCGGGCTTGCTTGTTGCGGCAAAGGCAGTCAGCCCAAATCTTTCGCTTGTCGGGATCGCGGCCGCGATGGCAATCGGCGGCGTCTTGCTGTCGCGCCGCGTTGCCCAGACGATGAGCGAGCGGATCACCAGCCTCAGCCCGCAGCAAGGCGTGCCCGCCAATCTCATCACGGCTGCGCTGGTGCTGGCCGCAAGCAAGTTCGGCCTGCCGGTTTCGACAACGCATGTCGCGGTCGGCGCGATTTCGGGCGTTGGCGCGGGGGCGGGCACGCTCTCATGGCCAACGGTGCGGACAATTTTGCTGTCCTGGGTCGGAACGCTTCCGCTTGCGGCCGCAATCGCCTGGATCGTTGCGAGCGTAGCGGGCTAATTATTCTGCGGCTACACTCTCGTCGC
Source organism: Sphingomonadales bacterium (assembly GCA_043786595.1). GTDB lineage: Bacteria > Pseudomonadota > Alphaproteobacteria > Sphingomonadales > Sphingomonadaceae > Aquisediminimonas. Next base: position 8,925 of record JAYVVW010000126.1, read on the forward strand.
TGGCAGCCGGGTTTTCAAACCAAACTTCGACGGGGCCAGACAGTTTTATTGTCAAAGGTTTGCCGCGACGATCGACAGTCTTTCCCGTCTGGACGCGGACCCAGCCTTCGGAAATCGAATATTCCTCGACATCTTTGCGGTCGCGCTCTTTGAAGCGGACGCCAATCCCGCGCTGCAACGCGTCGGCATTGAAATGGGGGCTCGATGGATCAATCGAGAGGTGATCGGGGGGCGTGTCAGTCATGGCAGGTCGCTTGCCTCAATTGGGCAGCCCGCGTCAACCATATTGCCACCTGTCCAGCGCGCACAACGCCGAACAGGCCTAACGTAAGATCAGAAGCTTGCGCCGAGCGAGACAACCACACCGGCTTTGCTGGCATTGCGGCCCGAAGGCGTGATGAAATCACCGTCGGTGTCGACATATTGGACGCCAAGCGTTAGGTTCTTGTGCGTCACACTCGCGCCGATGCTGTAATCGGTATATTCCTTGCCGATTGAGAGATAGCTCGGTCCGAAATTGTGGCCGATATGCACTGACACGCTGACCGGCGTGTTGGGGATGCCTGCCGAAAGATCGCCCGCAAGGTATAAATTGTCCTCTTTCCTGCTCAAACCGGGAATGACGCGCAACGCCGACTGCTTTGGTGCGTAGTTGGCGGTCGCCTTGGCGGTTACCGGGCCAAAGATATATGCAACCGAGGCATAAGGTTCGAAAAAATCCGATGCCACGCCGCCCGAGCCGGGGTAATAATAATAGAGAATGCCGACATCGACGGTCGCACCGTTCACCGTTTTCTTGAAACCAGCGACCAGATCGATCTCTTGATCGGCTCCGTTGTAAACATAGTCATCGATCGATGACCCCCAAACCGTCGCGTAAAGCCCCGATTTGTGAATGATGCTAAACGTGCCCTGCACCGCAAAGCGCTTGTCCGTCTGCGAAATGCCGCGAAAGCGGTAATCTGATACCAAAGTTGCGCCGCCAGTGAAGGTAATCGCCGGTGGCGGATCAGTCGGTTCCGATTGCGCGAACGCAGGTGTGGCGAGGATTGCGAGAGTGAGGCCGAGCATTGAACCAAAAGACGTGCGCATGAAATTTCCCTTTCTAATGGAAATGCGTTCGTCCCGCCTGCGCCGAATTTCGCTCCCTCTCGACGCCGTGGCGCGGGGTCGCAATGACATCGACAAAACCCAGATGCGCGAATTTGGTGCGCCGCACAATGAAAAAGCGACATGGTTTCTTGCTGGCCTGTCATTGTTGCTCAAAAACAACAAAAAGCGCTAACCGCGCGCGGCTCGAAACCGCGCCAGACCGCGATCAAGATCCGAAATCAGATCGCGGACATCTTCAAGCCCGATCTGTAACCGCACAAGCAACCCCTGATCACGCCACGGCACCGCTGTGCGAATGCTGTGCGGATCAACCGGCAGCGCGAGGCTTTCAAACCCGCCCCAACTATAGCCGATGCCGAAATGTTCGAGCCCGTCGATCAACGCCGACCGCGCCGCATCGTCGCCGCGATCAAGCATGAAGCTGAACAGCCCCGATGCACCGGTAAAGTCGCGCACCCACAGATCATGGCCCGGCGAGGTTTCAAGCGCAGGGTGGAGCACGCGCAAAACGCCGTCCTGTGTTTCAAGCCAGCGCGCGATCGTCAGCGCGCTTTCCTGATGCCTCGCCATCCGCACTTCAAGCGTGCGCAGACCGCGCGATGCAAGCCAGGCGTCATCAGCGCCAACATGGTGGCCAAGCTGCTGACTCGTCCGCCGCAGCGCGCTCCATAGCCCCGGCGCAGCGGTAACCGACCCCAGCATCGCATCACTATGCCCGACGATATATTTGGTACACGCCATGATCGACAGATCGACGCCGAGCGCCAGCGTTTTGAAGAACAGCGGCGTCGCCCATGTATTGTCGATCAGTGTAGCGATACCGTGTGCCTTCGCCACAGCCACAATTGCGGGCACATCCTGCACTTCAAAGGTCAGACTGCCCGGACTTTCCATATAGATCGCACGCGTTTGCGGCGTGATCAGCGCGGCAATTTCTGCGCCAATTGTCGGATCATAGTAACGTGTGACTATCCCCATCCGCGCCATCAGACCGTCGCAAAATATCCGCGTCGGATCATAGGCGGTATCGACCATCAGCAGTTCGTCGCCGGGTTTGAGCACGCTCAGCAGCGCCGTCGTAAGCGCGGCAACACCCGAACTGTAAAGCATCGTGCCCGCCGCACCCGGCTCTAATTCGGTAAGTGCATCGGCGAGCGACCACTGCGTCGGCGTACCGCGTCGTCCGTAAAACAGCGTCCCATCGGTGTTTGATTTCAGCCCATCACGCAGTGCCGCGACATTGTCGTAGAGTGTCGTCGACGCGCGCCATAGCGCCGGATTGACGATGCCCAATGTCCATTCGTCGCGCCGTCCGGCCTGAACAAGCTGCGTCGCGGGATGCGTTTTTGGCTTTGTCACGAAGCGCCCTTCGCTTTGGGCGTGTCGGCTTGCGCGCCCCATTCGGACCAACTACCGTCATAGAGCGAGACATCGGTCTTGCCGAGCAGGTGCGCGGCAAAGACCAGCGTCGCAGCGGTCAATCCCGATCCGCAGCTCGCGATCACAGGCTTGTTCCAGTCGATCCCGATGGCGGTGAACGCAGCCTTGAGCGCATCGCCCTGCTTGTAGGTGCCATTCGCGTTGAACATCTGATCATAGGGCAAGTTGAAACTGCCCGGAATATGGCCCGCCGCAACGCCCGCGCGAGGATCGGCCTCATCGCCGCAAAAGCGCCCCGCGCCGCGCGCGTCGACGATTTGCTCGGCCTTGGTAGCCAGGTTTGCCCTGATTTGATCGATTGACCGGATGCCGCTGTCATCACGCCAGACGGTGAAGTGGCGGTGGCGCAGCGTCACTTTGCCGTTTTCGACGCTGCGTCCTTCGGCTTTCCATTTGGCAAATCCACCGTCAAGCACCGCAACATTGTGCGCGCCGAACACATTGGTCAGCATCCACCACGCGCGCGCCGATGTTTTCTGCGGGCTATCGTCATAGAGAATGATCCGGCTGCCATCGCCAAGCCCGAGCGATTGCATCCGGCTCGCGAACTTTTCGGCGCTTGGCAACATATAGGGGCTAGGGTTGCTGGTGTCGGTCAGCCCCGCCAGATCCATGAAAACCGCGCCAGGAATATGTTCAGCCTCATACGCCGCCGCGACGTTATGCCCGTCAAGCCGCAATGTTGCGTCCACAATCCGCACGTCGGACGCGCCAATTTCACCCGCAAGCCAATCGGTGTTTACCAGTGTCTCCATCATCATTTCCCTTAGCGTGCGCGGATGAATGCGCGGATATCGCGGCTCAGCTTGACGCGGTCTTGATCGCGCACATACATCATGTGCCCGGCGTCATAATAATGGAAACTGATCCGGTTGGCAGGCATGCCGGTCCGTGAAAGCGCATATTCCGCTCCGAAAAAAGGCGTCGCGAAATCATAATAGCCCTGCGCAACAAACACCCGCAGCCCCGAATTTTCGCGCAGCGCGGTGCCGATATACGGCGCAACATTAAAATAGAACTGCCCGTCGTCCGGCATTTTCCAATCCCAATCACGCACGCCGCCAATCGTCACATATTGGCGGTCAGTGCGGAAATTGAGTGCGGTGCGCGCATAGCTGTTAAACGCTGCGGTATAGCCGCCATCAATCCCGTAAAAGCTTGGATCATTGTCGGGCGTTTCGCCTGCTGCATCAAGGTCGATGCCGATATAGCGGCTATCAAGGCGACCAACCGTCCGCCCCTGATCGCGCAGTAACTCCTTATAAAAACGACCCGGTGTCACGCGCAGATCGGCACGGTCAAGATAGGCCTGCGACAATCCGGTGAAGCGCGA
>JAYVVW010000127.1:0-7334 GCA_043786595.1 Sphingomonadales bacterium
CCGATGGACCAAATCCGCCGACGATATCCTCGCCTCCATCGAACGATTCTGCGTCAAACATATGCCAGAACGAACTTCTGGTTCAGGACACTAGTTTCAATACCACCACATCACTCCCGCGCTGAACGGTGACCAGAGCGGGGTTCTGATCGCTGCGTTTGCCAGCATATCGCCCGTCCAGACATTGCAGGTGCGAAACAGATTGTAGCGACCGTGCGCCTCATAAAATACGTCGAGATCGCTGTAGCCGCCGATTGCGCGTGGGAACCCGTCTGTACCGCGCTTGAGGTTTTCGGCGATCGCACGAACGAGCCTACGGTACTGCGCGGGCGTGATCCGCACCGCGCGCTGATCAACGCCTGGATAGGGCCGATCAAGATGGTCGACATGAATGAGCGACGATCCGCTGCCAACAAGCGCGGTGACGACCGTGGCCAGCCGCACATCGGCCCAAGTCGGCGTAGCAAGGTAAAAGTCGCGGTCGCCCCAGCCGATTGCAAGCCAATTTCCTGCATTATTCGAATTGGGCAAATCTGTCGGCCTGAAGAGCAGGCTGAGATCAACGCCTGCCGCCGCGACTGGCACGACGATCCCGGTGTGGATGCCATTGGTTTCAACATAGATTGTCACGCCTTCATTCGGCTGTTCAAAGCCAGAATTGCGCGGAATGAGTGCCCCTATCAAAGCCGCGCACAGATACAGCGCGATCGCGGCAACCGGGGTCAGGAGCAGCAGGTGCTTGCGAAACCGCATGTCAGGTGACTGAAATAGTGATGGCGCACCTCGCGCACGAAGCTGGATGCCCCGCGAGGACTCGAACCTCGATAAACGGAATCAGAATCCGGTATCTTACCATTAGATGACGGGGCAATCGCCGCGTAGGTAACTGCGCGGCCCGAGGCTGTCAATCACCGGCTCGCCGAAGCGGGCGCGCTTGCAGAATTTCACCACTGACGCTAGACCATGATCAAGTACCGGCGGGTATCCCCCGCACCGGATAATAGAAAAGAATTTTTGGGCATGGCGAGTTATTCAGCCCTGACGCCCCCTCCCCCGCATAGTTTTTCCGGGGCACCGGTGGCCAGACACGCCGCGCCAACGCCGCGCGGGCCTTTTGCAACACGGCGAAATTATGCCGCGCTTGATCTGGGTAGCAACAATTGCCGGATGCTGATCGTCCGCCCTGACAAGGATCGTTTTGCGGTCATCGATGCCTTTTCGCGCATCGTCCGGCTTGGCGAAGGCGTTGGCCAGCATAACAAATTGAGCGACGCGGCAATGGACCGTGCCGTTTCGGCGCTGTCGATCTGCGCCGACAAGCTGATGCGGCGCAACGTCCACTTGGCGCGTTCGGTCGCGACCGAGGCCGTCCGCCGCGCGACCAATGGACAGGAATTCGCCGACCGCGTCTACCGCGAAACGGGGATCAAGCTCGAAATTATCACCGCCGAAGAAGAAGCGCGGCTCGCGGTTTTGGGCTGCCACAGCCTGCTCGAGGCGGGCGATGGCCCCGCGCTCGTTTTCGATATTGGCGGCGGATCAACCGAACTGATCGTCGTCGATACATCGGGCGAGGAACCGCGCACGCTCGATTGGCTTAGCGTACCGTGGGGCGTTGTCTCGCTTGCCGAATCCGAAGCGAGCGACACCGCGACGCTTGATGAGCGGCTAGAGGCCTACGCCCGGATGCGCGCGCGCGTAACCGAATCCTTCAGCGCATTTGCCGCGCGCCAGACGCGCGTTCACCCGACATTTCGCCTGCTCGGCACAAGCGGCACGGTGACAACGCTTGCCAGCGTCTATCTCGAACTGCCGAGCTATGATCGCCGCGCGGTCGACGGATTGCTAGTGCCGAGCAGCGCGATGCGGACGATCAGCCAGAAACTATCCAGACTTTCTATTGCTGATCGCGCCGATTTGCCCTGCATCGGCAATGAACGCGCCGATCTGGTCGTTGCGGGCTGCGCGATCCTTGAAGCAATCCTCGATATTTGGCCCGCACCGCGCGTCGGCGTGGCAGACCGCGGCATCCGTGAAGGCATCCTGCGCCAGCTTATCGGATCGGATCAGAAACGATGAGCCGCGGTGGTTCGGGCGGCACCGTTCGTGTTAAGACAGCCAAGGGACGGACGACGGCCTCGGTGCGCTGGCTGACGCGTCAGCTCAACGATCCCTATGTCAAGCAGGCCAAGGCCGATGGCTATCGCAGCCGCGCGGCTTACAAGCTGATCGAGCTCAACGAGAAATATGATTTCCTGCGCGGGGTGAAACGCGTCATCGATCTTGGCATCGCGCCGGGTGGATGGGCGCAGGTCGTCCGCCGGTTGGCGCCGGGCGCCGTAATCGCGGGGATTGACCTGCTGCCGGTCGATCCGATCGATGGTGTGGCGATTGCCGAAATGGATTTCATGGATGACGGTGCACCGGCATGGCTGTCCGATGCAATTGGCGGCCCCGCCGATATTGTCTTGTCAGACATGGCGGCAAACACCGTAGGCCATCCGCAGACCGATCATTTGCGAACAATGGCGCTGGTCGAAGCGGGCGTCGATTTCGCGATCACAGTGCTGCGCCCCGGCGGCACATTTGTCGCCAAATCGCTCGCGGGTGGATCAGACAATGCGCTGATTGCGCTGCTCAAGGCCAATTTCAAAACCGTCAAACACGCCAAGCCCCCCGCCAGCCGCAAGGGATCATCCGAATGGTATGTCATTGCGCAGGGTTTCAAGGGACGGGTTGAGGAGGGGGGATAAAGGCATCCCTGCCCCTTCAGGAGAGGGGCATGTGGTGCTTATCCCCCTACCGCTTGCGGGAGGGGTTAGGGGTGGGCCGCTTGGCTTGGAAATGAAGCCCAGCCCCGTCGTCGTCCCCGCGAAAGCGGGGACGAACGTTTCGCAATATTCCGTCTGTTGGAATGGTACACAGCTTGGCCCCCGCTTTCGCGAGGGTGACGACGTGAGGGGCGAGGGTAACGAAGTGACGGGCGGGTTGATGAACGGAGGGGTGGGCGATGTCCCATCCCCATCAGTAAGGTTGAGCCGCGCGCTAAATTTGCTATCGAAAGCGTGATGGCCGACACCGCCCCTGCCCCGACGCCGATGATGGCGCAATATTTCACGCTCAAGGCGCAGGTGCCCGATTGCCTGTTGTTTTACCGGATGGGCGATTTCTTTGAGATGTTCTTTGATGATGCCGTCGCCGCCGCCGCGACGCTTGATATCGCGCTGACATCGCGCGGCGAACATCAGGGCGTGCCCATTCCGATGTGCGGCGTTCCCGTTCACGCGGCCGACGCCTATCTCGCGCGGTTGATCAAGGGCGGGCACCGCGTCGCGATTGCTGAACAGATTGAATCGCCCGCCGCTGCCAAAGCGCGTGGTGGCAAATCGATTGTGGCGCGCGCGATTGTCCGCGTGGTGACCGCGGGCACGCTCACCGAAGATGTGCTGCTTGAGGCGCGCAGTGCGAACTGGCTCGTTTCGGTGGCACGCGCTGGCGGAGCGGTGGCGCTGGCGGCGGCGGATATATCGACGGGGCGGTTTGAAGTGTCGCTCACCAGCGACGCAGGTCTCGACGCTGAACTCGCGCGACTGGGTGCGGCTGAAATAATAACGGCCGACGAAATTGCGGGCGCGCAAATTCGCCCGCGCGCCGACTTCGATTCAGCCAAGGGCGAGGCGCGGTTGAAAGCGTTGTTTGGCGTCGCGACGCTTGACGGCTTTGGCAGTTTCACGCGTGTCGAACTCTGCGCAGTAGCCGGGCTGCTCGCCTATATCGATCATGCGGGCAAAGGCGCGATGCCGTTCCTCCAGCCGCCCGAACGGCGTGGGCAGAGCGACCATATGATGATCGACGCCGCGACGCGCGAAAGCCTTGAGCTGACCCGGTCAGTCAGCGGCGCGCGCGCTGGCAGCTTGCTCGATATTATCGACCGGACAGTGACGGGCGCAGGCGCGCGGCTGCTTGGCAGCGATATCGCAGCGCCGCTGATGGCGCGCGGTGCGATCAACGAACGGCTGTCACTCGTGCGCTATTTCGTTGAGGGCGGGATTGCGCGGAGCGAGATGCGCGCGAGCCTGCGCGCATTGCCCGATATTGGTCGCGCGCTCGGGCGGATTGCCGCTGGGCGCGGTGGCCCGCGTGATCTCGGATGCTTGCGTGACGGGCTTGAAGCGGCACGACGGCTGCGCGACCTTTGGGATATCCAGCCCGACCTCCCTGCCCTGTTCGCAAGCCTCCTCCCCCAGCTTGGCGGTCATAGCGCTTTGATCGATCTGCTGACGCGCGCGCTGGTGCCGTCGCCACCGATTGATGCCGGACAAGGCGGCTATATCGCGGCGGGCTATGATGCCGCACTCGATGATCTGCGCAATACCGGTGGCAGCGGGCGGCGCGACATAGCTGCGCTTGAAACCAGATATCGCGACGAAACGGGAATCGCGAGCCTCAAGATCAAGCATAACGGCGTGCTCGGCTATCACATCGAAGTCGCGGCGCGCTTTGCCGATCCGCTCATGAGCGTGTCATCGGGCTTCACGCACCGTCAGACGCTCGCCGGGGTGGTGCGTTTTAACGCGCCCGCACTTCATGATGTGGCGCAGACGGTGGCGCAGTCGGGCGCGCACGCCATCGCCGCCGAAGCCGCACATTTTGAAGACCTCGTCGCGCAGTGCATGGCATCGGCACAGGCGATTGCCGCGACCGCCGATGCGCTTGCCCGGATCGACGTAGCAACCGCACTTGCCGAGCGCGCGGTAGAGGGCGGCTGGTGCGCGCCGCACCTTGTCGATCATCCCTGTTTTGAAATCGAGGGCGGGCGGCATCCGGTGGTTGAGGCGGCCCTTGGCAACAGCGGCGCGCGGTTTGTCGCCAATGATTGCAGCCTTGACGAGGGCAACCGGCTGTGGCTCGTCACGGGGCCTAATATGGGCGGAAAATCGACCTTCCTCCGCCAGAATGCGTTGATCGCGGTGCTGGCGCAGGCGGGCAGCTATGTACCCGCAGCGCGCGCGACGCTTGGCCTTGTCGACCGGCTGTTCAGCCGCGTTGGCGCTTCGGATAATCTTGCACGCGGGCGATCGACATTCATGGTTGAGATGGTCGAAACAGCGGCGATCCTTGCGCAGGCAACGCCCAATAGTTTTGTGATCCTTGATGAAGTCGGGCGCGGCACATCGACCTATGACGGGCTGGCGATTGCCTGGGCGGTGGTTGAGGCGGTACATGAAATTAACCGTTGCCGCTGCCTCTTTGCCACGCATTATCATGAACTGACGCGGCTTTCCGAAACGCTCGACGCGCTGTCGCTCCACCATGTCCGCGCAACCGAATTTAAGGGCGATCTCGTGCTGCTCCATGAAGTGGCGAGCGGCCCGGCGGATCGCAGTTACGGGATTGCGGTCGGGCGGCTCGCGGGGCTTTCACCGCCCGTACTCGCGCGCGCGAAGGCGGTGCTGGCAAAGCTTGAGGCGGGCCGGGCAAAGACCGGCGGGCTGGCCGCCGGGCTTGATGACCTGCCGCTGTTTGCCGCCGTCATCGCGCAAGCGCCGCTGCCCGATCCGCTTTACGCAGCACTTGGCGCGCTTGACGTCGATGCGCTCAGCCCGCGCGCGGCGCAGGACGCGCTCTACGCGCTCAAGGCGCTACTACCCGCCGGATAGGCGTTGATCGCTTCGTACATGACGCCAAGCGCGCGGCGTTCGGCTTCGCCCAATTCTGGCCGCCAGATTTCAAACAGCAGGACGACGCGCGTTTGATCGCTGTCATTCCATGCCTCATGTTCGATCGCATCGTTGAAAATCATCGCCTTGCCGAAGGTAACGCTGCGCGTTTCATTGCCGACGCGCAGGCGGCAGTGATCGGGCACGATCAGCGGAATGTGACAGATCAGCCGCGTGTTGAGCATCCCGTTGTGCGGCGGGATATGCGTTTTTGCGCGCAGCACCGAATAGAGCGCCATCGGCGATCGCTCCGTGATAAAAGGGATCGGCACGGCTTCAAGCGCGGCCACTGTTGCCGGGCAACGCGCCACATTTTCGGGCACCAGCGCGCCGTTCTGCCAAAGGTAAAACGCGCTCCAATCGGGATCGTTGAGGAGCGCGTGTCCGCGCGTCGGGCGGTCGCTATTCGCCTGAACATAGGGCGCGATATTATCACCCGCGCGCAGCACCGCCTCGACCTCGGCGCGCATCGCAGGGGCCGCGGCTTCGAGTGCGGAGACCCACGCGAAGTCTCCCGCGTCATAGAATTGCACTGCGGGCAATCCGGGATAAAAAAAGCTCGTTGGTTGCTGGAGATAGCGTAGGCGTTTGCCCGTCGCAATGTCGATCGCTTGCGCAAGGCGCGGCACATCGCGCGCGGCGTCAATCCCCGATGCTGCAATCTGGTCAACCAGATGCCGTTCAAACCGCAGCATTGCGGCGTCGATCCGCAGTTGTGCGGCTGCAAGCCGGGGTGGCAGATCGGGCGGCAGTTTTGCGATCAGCGCCGCGCTTGATATCGCCATGCCGTACCATGAAGCCGCCGCGCGGTCATCGCCGTGCGCAGTCTGCACCTCGCCCTTCATCAGCAGCGCGTAAGCGTTACGCGGATCATCCTTCAGAACGTGATCAAGCGCGCCGTCGCACGCCCCCCGGTCACCCACCGCCTGTGCCGCCTGCGCCAGCAGCAGCCAGAGCTGCGGCGTCGCGCGACCGGCCTGCGCAACCTGATCGAACGCAGTATAAGCCGCCTGCGCATCACCGCGCTGCCACGCCGCTACGCCGCTTTGCGCAATCGCCTGATAATTTACGGGAACGCTTGCCATGCGCGCGCCTTATCGCACGCGCTTAAAGACCGCCATACCATTCATAGCCGGCCGCATCTTCCCAATAGCCGCCCTTGCCGCCGTATATCGCCGATAGCGAAGCAACCGCTTCAATCCGTTCGATATATTTGGCGTGCTTATAACCAAGCTGACGCTCGATCCGCAGCCGCAGCGGCGCACCGTTGGCGATCGGAACAAGGTGATTGTTCATCCCCCACGCAATGATCGTTTGCGGGTGAAACGCATCGATCAGATCGCAGCTTTCATAATATAGCTGGCCACTATTCCCGTAAGTATCGGCGCAGTGAAACACGATAAACCGCGCCGACGTTTTCATCCCCGCCGCCTCGAGCAGCAGTTTCAGGGGCACGCCGTGCCATTTGCCAATCGCGCTCCACCCCTCGACACAGTCATGCCGCGTGATTTGCGTGCGCACGGGCATCGTCTTGATCTGCGGCAGGCTGAGCGACAATGGCCGCGTCACCAGCCCGTCAACCACCAGCCGCCAATCGGCAAAATTCGCCGCTGC
>JAYVVW010000128.1:0-27758 GCA_043786595.1 Sphingomonadales bacterium
ATCGCCACCCGCTACGACAAGACTATCCTGTCATTCGAAAGCTTCCTCAACCTCGCCGCTGCAAGATTATGGTTGAAATCCTTTGTCAACACGGCCTAGCCTCTCCCACAGGGGGAGAGGAACGCGTTACCCGATTGTCTCCGGGGAAGGAGAATGCGTTGTTGCTAGCGTGGGCAATGTGGAATAGCCTTTACCTGTGTTTTGAGGCTCAGTCATATGACAGTCAAAGTTCGTGCATCCCATCTTCTGATTGCGGCGCTAGCGGCATTGATACCACAGTCAGTTCAGTCGATTGTCGTTAGTGCCGCTCCACATGCTCAACGACACGTATGCAAGTCGGTCACTGCATTTGTTAAAAAGTTGAACTTGGATTTAGAGCAGGATGTTTTTACAATCGTCTACACTGATGGGCTCGGAATCGTCGACTACGAAGAACGCGCCAACTTCAACGACTACATGCGCACTTCGGATGGAAAGCGGGACAAGGAACCGATCACAATTACAAATGTTTTTCAATTGAAAGACGACAAATTTGATCCTCTCTACGTTGTCGAACTCTTGCGCAATCAGTGGCACGCGGCAAGGGAGGATGAGGAGGACGTGCGGGGGCGGGACGAAGGGTTCGATTTTGAGGTTTCCTATTGGCTGGCCGAGTTTTCCTCGAACCACTTGCAGGTCATGCGCGAAGCTTTTTGGTTGTTTAAGATCGTTGACCGCGACCGCAAAGTGAAAGGCTGCGGGCAGAATTGATATCCCGCCACCCCGCAACTCGCCATTTGTCCCCCAACCCAATCCCCGGTAGGGCCGCTTGGATGCAGCCGATGCCGCCCACCCCTGACCTCCGCTTTCGCGCGCTGGGTTTGCGTTTGTTCGGAATCTCATGCTTTGCAATCATGATGGTATTGATCAAGCTGGCAAGTGACCGCGGCGTACGCGTGCCCGAACTGATGTTTTGGCGGCAGGCGGCGGCTATACCAATTGTACTCGCGTGGGTGATTGCGGGGCCGGGGATCGGTTCGCTCAAAACGAAGCGGATTGGCCTCCATCTGACGCGGAGCGCGATGGGGCTGACCGCGATGGCGCTTACGTTCTCGGCGATCATGCTGCTGCCACTTGCCGAACAGACAACGCTGGGATTTGCAGTACCGATTTTCGCGACGATCCTGTCGGCATTGTTTCTCAAAGAGGCGGTGGGGAGGCACCGCTGGGGCGCAGTCGTGATCGGATTTATCGGCGTGATTATCGTCGTTCAGCCGGGCGGGACACACATTCCGCTGATCGGGGCTGCTGTCGGCTTGGGTTCTGCATTCGCAGTCGCGATTACGAGCCTGCAAATCCGGTCAATGGGGCGAACCGAAGCTGCAACGACCACCGTGTTCTGGTTTTCGCTCATCGCAGCAGTTCCGCTTGCAGTGTTGCTGCCTTTCTTCATCACGCCACACGATACAACCGAGTGGATCTTGATGATCGCGATCGGCGTGCTTGGCGGGATCGGCCAGATCGGGATTACCGCTGCGCTGCGGCTCGCCCCCGTGTCGACGGTGATCGTGATGGATTACAGTGCGCTGATCTGGTCGACTTTGTTCGGCTGGCTGATCTGGAGCCACATTCCAGGGCCAGCGACATGGATCGGCGCCGCCGTGATTATTCTGAGCAGCGTCTATATTGCAATTCGCGAACACCGGCTGCACATCCAATCGGTACGGGAGATTAGCGCGTGACAAAGCCCAAGCTTTACCATTGTATCGACGCCCGATCGTTCCGCTGTGTGTGGGCAGCAGCGGCAGCAGGCGTCGATTATGATCTGATTGTAATGCCGTTCCCGCCGCGCGCTCACGCACCCGAATATAAGCTTATCAATCCACTCGGAACCATTCCTGGCTGGGTTGAGGGTAATCGCGTGATGACCGAGTCCGCCGCAATCTGCCAGCATATCGCGCGCGGGACATCGCTGTCGGTGCGTGAGGACGAAGCCGATTATCCCGACTATCTTAACTGGCTGCACCGTAGCGATGCTACGCTTACTTTCCCACTCGCGATCATGCTGCGCTACAGCGTCTTTCCAGCGCCTGAGGACCGCAAGCTCGACGTGGCTGAGGATTACAAGGCTTTCTTCCTCGGCCGCGCGCGCAGCATTGAGGCGGCACTTGCCGACGGGCGATCTTGGCTGGTGGCAGAACGTTTCACCATTGCCGATATTTGTGTAGGATATGCCGTAATGCTCGCCAGATCGCTCGGTCTGGCAGACGCGCTTGGTGAACATACGCACGCATGGTGGGATCGGCTATCAGCTACGTCCAGTTTCAAGGCTGCCAAATTGCGCCAGAAAAATCCGTGATCTTGCACACATATTTTTAGCGATGAAAGCACCATGACTTCCTCCGATTTGGGGGAATTTTATGCGCAAACGTCTGTCACCACTCGCCGCACACACATTGCGCAAATTTACCGAAGCGATGTTTCACGGCGTTGAAATGAAGATTTCGGCGAAACAGGTCGTCGATAACATTCAGAAACAATTTGCCATTTTTGCCGGGGGCAAGCCCGAAGAAATCAATCTTGCGCTTCAGGCGCTGTGGCTATTGGCGGGCGGACCGCTTTTTTCAGCGCGTTCGCCGGGTGAGCTTCAGGAATTTCTCGATGAACATTTACGCAATTCGCATGTCGATGTGGTGCAGGACTTGGCGCGGTTGCGCGGGATCGTTTACGCGGGGTATTACGGCCACTGGATCGGCAGCACCGAAGATGAAAACCGCGACAATCCGGTGCTTGAACAGATCGGCTTTACGTTACCGGGGCACCGCGCCCGCGCGCCAATCAACCGCTTCGTTGCGCGCGAACTCACGCATGAAGCGTTCATCGGGCATGATGCAATCCCCGACAGCGCAGAGATCATCATCATTGGTTCGGGCGCAGGCGGCGCAACGGCCGCTGCTGCGCTTTCTGCAAAGGGTCACAAACTTCTAATCATCGAAGCTGGCCCGCACAAGCCAGCGTCTCAAATCACACACCAGGAAGCGCGCATGACCGCGAGCCTATACGTCGATGGCGGTCTGCAAACGAGCAAAGACAAAGATATCATATTGTTTCAAGGCCGCGTCGTTGGCGGATCAACAATTATCAACAATGGTATTTTTCTATCTGCGCTCAAGGGCGAACACCTTCATCCCGACGCCGCAGAACCATGCGACGAATGGAACCTGCTTGGCGCGGACATCGACAAGGTCAAATTTGCTCAAGCATTTGAAGACATTGGCATCGCTTTGAAAATCAATCGCGTCGAAACATTTCGCGGCAAGCATAACGGCGTTCACTTGCTGGCAGGCTGGCACAAACATGTCTTGGCAAGCGGCAATGTGCATGATGCAAAGGCCCCTGCCCGCGCATTCGTCAAGAATTTCGGCCCCGACGAACTGAACGGTGGTTGCGCGTTCTGCGGCTATTGCAACACCGGTTGCCCCTATGGTCGCCATAACGCGATGCCTCAGTCTTTCCTGCGCGAAGCGACCGGACGGGGTAATAAAATCCTTGCTGATGCCAGTGTAACGCAAATCCTGTGGGGATCGCCCGACGCCAACGGCAAGCGCGTGGCGAAGGGGGTTCAAATCGTTTTGCCGAATGGCAAGACGCGGGTCGTTGCGGCAGAGAAAGGAATCGTCATTGCGTGCGGCACGATGGCCTCTAGCCACCTGCTCGACGCGAGCGGAATTCACGACACGGGGAGCGGCATTTCTCTCAACATTGCGAGCCCTGTCCCGGCGCTGATGCCTGCAAATGACGTCAATGCCTGGGATGAAGATCAGATGTCGACCTATGTTGATCAAGGCGAGTATTTGCTCGAATCGCATTTTCAGCCACCGATGAGCATGGCGACGCTGATGCCAGGCTGGTTCGCAGAGCATCACCGGCGGATGCGCAACTATGGCCGGATCGTTTCGGCGGGCATCCTGTTTCCGGTTGATCGGATCGGCTGGCTCAATGGTGGAAAGCTCCAGATGAAGCTGCGCCCCGACGTTGAACTGCAACTCGCACGGCGCGCGCTGGCTAAGCTTTGTGCCGTGCATTTTGCCAATGGCGCGATAGAAGTTTACCCGCCGCTGATGACGGGCGAAACACTCCTGCCCTGCACCGAAGCCGAAGCACTGGCATTCTTTGAAGAACGGATCAAAGAACCCGATGACATGGTACTTTCAAGTTCACACCCGCACGGCGGCAATGCGATAAACGCCGATCCCGACAAGGGGATTGTTGATCCGCACCTGCGCGTTCACGGCACCACAAACCTTTTTGTGACCGATGCCAGCGTTTTCCCGAGCAACATGCGCGTCAACGCCCAATATTCAACGATGGCGATCGCGCATTACGCGATGGCGATGCATCAGCCGTTCGGGCTGTAAAATCGGGGCACATCAGTTGACTTGACGCGTAAAGCCTTCCCAATAGGGCGCACGCAGGTCTTTACGCAAAATTTTGCCGCTAGCGTTGCGCGGTAAAATCGCGATCACATCGATTGACTTTGGCACCTTGAACGCCGCGATCTTTGCGCGCGTCCATGCAATCACATCGTCGGGGTCGATTTCCATACCCGGCTTGGCGACGCAAACCGCCTTGACCGCTTCTCCCCATTTTTGATCAGGAATGCCGATTACCGCGACTTCGGCGATAGCGGGATGGCCGTAGATTGCGCTTTCCACTTCGGCTGGATAGACATTCTCACCGCCGGTAATGATCATGTCTTTCATCCTGTCGTGGATGAAGAGATAGCCATCCTCATCAATGTAACAGGCGTCACCCGTCTTGATCCAGCCGTCATGTGTCACGGTGCTCGTCGTCGCTTCGGGCAGCTTCCAATAGCCGATCATGTTGTTTGAAGACCGCGTCATCAGTTCGCCGACTTGCCCACATGGCAATTCATTGCCATCCTCATCGACCACTTTGAGCTCGACCCCAGGCAATGCACGACCTGCGGCGCGCATTCGTACATTGCCGTTGGGATCATGATCTTCGGGCCATAGCGACACGATTGTCCCCGTCGTTTCAGTCATCCCGTAAGCCTGGATGAATTCGGCACCAAAGACTTTGATACATTCGCGCAGCAATTCGAGCGGGATCGGCGCTGCGCCGTAAATGATGTATTTGAGGCGGCTGAAATCGGTAGTTGCTGTACGCGGATGATTGATCACGAGTTGAAGTGCTGCGGGCACCATGAAAAATCGCGTGACACCGCCGTGTTCAACCGCGTCGAGCACGGCGTCAGGCGTAAATTCGGCCAATATATAGGCAGGCACCCCAGCGGCCAATGCCATTACCCCCAGCCCCGTGCCACCAATATGCGCGCAGGGCATCGCAACAAGCGCAACTTCACCCTCATCCCATAGCGACCAAGGTAGACTGGCATCAGATGCGGGCAACCGCAGGCCAAACAGATTACGGTTTGAAAGCACGGCCCCCTTGGGCTTACCCGTCGTCCCCGACGTGTAAAGCTGAAGCACTGCTTCGTCGGGCGTGGCAGGCGTAAAAGCGGTGCGCGGCGCGTGGTCAATCCAGTTGCGTGCCTCATCTGCGCTAAATACTCGCTCAACATGCGTTAGATCATTGGCCATCGCGCGGGCAGCACCATCAAAACCCGGCCCAGTGAACAGCAACCGCGCCTCGGTATCGTTGACGATGTAGCTCGCCTCTGCGGGTGACAATCGCCATCCAACGGGAACCATGACAACGCCGAGCCGCGCCGCACCAAAAAACAACGTGAAATACAAATCGGAGTTCTTGCCAAGCCAGGCAATGCGGTCACCTTTTTTCAGACCCGCAGACAGTAGCGCGCCAACAACCTGCGCCGTCCGTTGCTCAAGTGCGGCGAAAGTGAGCGATCGATCTTCCTCGATCAGTGCAGCAACATGTGGGCGTGTCGTTGCCCATTCGTTAATGAAGCTATCAAATGACAAGAGCGTCATTTCACTGGTCACGTCGATTGCCATCTCCGAATATCCTCCCATATTTGTGCTTTTTATCACATTATCGCAAAATACCTCCTGCGCAATCATCACGAAAAATTAACCAGCAAAGCTCATAGATTGATTGCCAGTATGCGTACCCACATGTGTGAGGTAATCGGCCATGTTGTCAGATATGCATTTGAGAAAAACACGCGATGATCGCAAAGCTGATCGGCTCGCACTGCGAATGACCGCGTCACTCCGCGAAACGGGATTGGCCAAATTTGATGTGACTGTAATCGATATGTCGACCACCGGATATCGCATTGAAACCGTCTATCGTCTCGATATCGGTGCGCGCGTCTGGCTAACGATCCCTGGACTTTGCGGATTGGAATCGAAAGTAAGCTGGACCGATTATCGCGGCTATGGGTGCCAGTTTATTTGTCCATTGCACATCGCGGTGTTTGAACATGTTGTGGCGCCCCATATCACACATTGATCAAGCCGCCTTTCGAATCAGTACCGTTCCGGCCGAATAGCCTGCGCCAAATGAACAGATCAATCCCACGTCGCCCGCCTTCAAATCTTGGTGGTAGAGATGGAATGCAATGATCGAGCCGGCCGACGAGGTGTTCGCATAGCGGTCGAGTACCGTTGGCCCTTCATCGTCACTGGCTTCATGGCCCAATACGCGCGCGGCGATCAGCCGGTTCATACCCTTATTTGCTTGGTGCAGCCACATCCGGCGCAGATTCGCTGGCGTTAAATCGTGCCGCTCGAGCTCTGCAAGTATCAGTTCGGCAACCATCGGTACCACTTCCTTGAAAACTTTCCGCCCTTCCTGAACAAACAACTTGTCGACGGCACCCGCCGTTTCAGGGTGGGTGCGATTAAGAAAGCCAAAATTGTTACGAATATTATTCGAAAACTGGGTCTTGAGCTTGGTTCCCAGAATCTCCCAATGGTTTGCGGGGGCCATGTCGGCAGCCTCGACAAGGATCGCAGTTGCTACATCACCGAAAATGAAATGGCTATCGCGGTCGCGCCAGTTGAGGTGGCCCGAACAGACCTCTGGATTAACGACCAGTACCGATCTCGCATTGCCCGACCTGATAAAGTCGGCAGCGGTCTGGATGCCAAATGTTGCCGACGAACATGCAACGTTCATATCAAATCCAAAGCCAACGATACCCAACGCGTCCTGTATCTCAACGGCAATTGCAGGATAGGCGCGTTGCAGATTTGAACAGGCGCACAAAACAGCGTCTACGTCTTCAGGTCTCCGTCCAGCGCGTGCCAGTGCGTCACGTGCCGCAATGACCCCCATTTCGGCAAGCACAGAAAGTTCGTCGTTGCTGCGTTCGGGCAAGCGCGGGGCCATGATTTCGGGATCAAGAATCGGTGCCTTCGAAAGGACAAACCGCGATTTTATTCCTGATGCCTTCTCGATAAACTCAACAGACGATGGGACAAGCGAGGTAACAGCCCCGCGATTGATTTCGTCCGCATTTTGTGCATTGAACTGCGTCACATATTGATTGAAAGAATCGACCAATTCCTCGTTCGAAATCGAGTCAGCAGGCGTGAACAACCCTGTCGATGAAATTACGGGTTTGATGAGCGTGGTCATGGGCGATCATTCCAATAGCGATACGCCCGTTTAACGGTGGCGCGATCCTGAAACAACCGCGCGCAGAAACAAAAAAAGGGGCTGCCCGAAAGCAACCCCTTTTTCCCAGAAGGTTTGAAACCTACTATGGGCTTGTAGGCGAGTTCTTGCCGTCGGAAGCAATGATGATGCCGCCGATGATTGCAGCAGCTGCGAGAAGAGCAATGATGATGCTCCCGCCGCGCAGCTCGCTCTGCTTCGAAGGACGAACGCCAAGACGAGCGACCGCAGCCGACTTGCTTACGCCGACCCGATTTGATTCGGCTGCCTGAGCAGCCATTGGAACAGCAAGCATAGCAACGGCAAGAACCGCAGCCGTTGCTGATTTAAGTACACGCATATCGGACTCCTTATTTTGGCAGCTTTCGCAAAACCGTTCTGGCGTTTGGCACCGAATCGCAGTTAGTTCAACCCGCAATCAGCGCTTCGGCCCGCTTTTTTTAACCATCAAACGCACAAATGGCCAAATGGTGTGGCAAAGTTGCAGCACACGGCAAATTAAACCGAGTAAACATCTTCGCGGTGGCACTGACATCAAACTGTAAAGATACTCCTAACTCAATCTTTTTGACGAACGATGGAACAAACAATTGGCGCGTGCGTTGCAACAAACTGTCACATATCAAAACTAGGCGCTATATTTGCGTCGCAGCGCCGTAGATTGGGGAAATTTTCTGGCGACGCCGAAAAACGTCTCGTGGTATCAGACCATTATCACGCCACATGACATTGGCACCAATGCTCCGGAAGAAACCGGTCATTCGCCGAATCATCAACGTGCGGACCATCGCCGTTGCGGATTCCGACCGCTTCGATCTGCACCGCGAACCATGTGACGGATTCGCTGCAAGTCATACCGATCCTATCGAGCAGATCGGATTTGGCTTCGTCGTTGGTTAGAGGCTCGCCAGAAAACTGGCAGCGCTTTCAACAATCCGTTGCTGTTCTGCGGCAGCGAATTTATCGTAGGTACGCACCATTTGAGCCATGCGCGGGTTGTTGCCAATCTTGTCCCGGTGGCGTGATATAAAATCCCAATACAGCGCGTTGAAAGGACAAGCCCGTGATCCTGTACGCTGCTTCACGTCATAGTGGCACGTGCCGCAATAATTCGACATACGGTTGATATATGCGCCGCTCGCCGCGTAAGGCTTTGAAGCGAGCAAGCCGCCGTCGGCAAACTGGCTCATGCCAATTGTATTGGGCAGCTCGACCCATTCATAGGCATCGGCATAGACGCTCAGATACCATAGATGGAGCGCGTGCGGATCAACCCCAGCCAGCATTGCGAAATTACCGGTGACCATAAGGCGTTGAATGTGGTGGGCATAAGCCTGTTCCTTCGTCTGCTTCACCGCCGCGCAGACGCACGCCATTTCAGTTGCGCCGCTCCAATAGAAATCGGGCAGAGGTCGGGTGTGACCAAAAAAATTGCTTCGTTCATATTCGGGCATTTTCAGCCAATAGACCCCGCGCACATATTCTCGCCAGCCGATCACCTGGCGGATAAAACCCTCAGCGGCGTTCAATGGTACTTTGCCTTCGCGGTAGGCCGCCTCAACCTGTTGGCAAATGCACAACGGATCGAGCAGTCCGCAATTCAGATACTGCGCGATCACGGCATGATACAGGAAGCATTCTCCGGCAAGCATTGCATCCTGATAGTCGCCGAAATGTGGCAGAGCGTTATCGACAAAGGCGCTGAATGCGGCCTCTGCTTCGGAGCGCGTGACTGCGTACCAAAACGGAGCAAGATCACCAAAATGACTACCAAAATGCGCGTCGACAAGCGCTAGCACTTCCAGCGTTATCACATCGGGCGCAACGGCTTTTGGGGTTGGCATGAACAGATCAGTCTCCGCCGCCCTTCTATTTTCGGCATCGAAGTTCCACTTACCACCCACCGGCTGATCGTTGTCCATCAGCAGCCCGCTTTTTCGGCGCATATCGCGATAAAAATATTCCATGCGCAGCTGTTTGCGACCTTCTGCCCATCGGGTGAAATCGGCAACGTCACAAATAAACCGCGTATCAGGGAGAATAGTGACGGGAATACCAAACGCACTCTGCCAGCCGCTAAACATTTCCGCTACACGCCATTCGCCCGCTTGGGTGACGATGATGCGCTCGGGTGTGTGTTCGGCGATTGCGTGTTCCACCTGCGCGGAAAAGTTACCCTGATTTCTAGGGTCGCCCAGTTTCACATAATCCACTGTCCAGCCAAGCGTGCCCAATTCCTCGGCAAAGTGGCGCATTGCGGAGAAGATAAACGCGATCTTTTTCTTGTGATGCCACACATAGCTCGCTTCATCATGAAGCTCGGCTAACAGCACCGTATCGAGCGCGGGATCACCCGCTGCAAGGCTGGAGAGCGTTGGCGTCAGCTGATCACCAAGCACAAGAATGAGGTTGCGGGTTTTTGTCATTGGGAAGTGAGAACCATTTGAAAAATACTTGTAAAACTTGGTTTAATTTGCCGCTTCTGCAAGGGTGTCAGCGAGGAAATTGGCTGGGGCGGCAGGATTCGAACCTGCGAATGACGGCATCAAAAGCCGTTGCCTTACCACTTGGCGACGCCCCATCGCGTGTGCGCGGATGCGGGTCTATACCAGCACAATTTTCAATTTCAATCGATTCAATCGAGGCGGCGAACCCAGCCGTGATTGTCGGGCGCGCTGCCGCGTTGGATCGCAACGAGCTGATCGCGCAGCCGGGTTGTCAGTTGCCCTGGACCGCCTGAGCCAATGGCAAACGTCTCATCCTTCCAAGTGACGCTACCGACGGGAGTAACCACTGCTGCGGTTCCGCATGCAAACGATTCGATGATGCGGCCGCTGCGTGCATCATCGCGCCACTGATCGATGGCATAGCGTTCCTCGCGCACTGTCAATCCGGCTTCACGTGCGATCGTTATCAGGCAGTCTCGCGTGATCCCCGGCAAGATTGTGCCACCCAAGGGCGGCGTTTGGATCGAGCCATCGTCAAATAC
This sequence comes from Sphingomonadales bacterium, assembly GCA_043786595.1. Taxonomy (GTDB): domain Bacteria; phylum Pseudomonadota; class Alphaproteobacteria; order Sphingomonadales; family Sphingomonadaceae; genus Aquisediminimonas. The sequence continues at coordinate 10,598 of JAYVVW010000128.1, forward strand.
AAAGAACAGGTTCATGCCGCCAAGTTCTTCAACCCAGCGGCGCTCAGCAGCGTCAAGGAACACGACTTGATCGAAGCCTTTACGGATCGCTTCAGCCTGCGCGACGAGGCTTGATGCATAATTGCCGCCGCATTTGGCAGCACCGGTGCCGCCGGGGGCTGCGCGCGTGTAATTATCCGAAACGAGCAGTGATACCGCAGGCGCGCCGCTTTTGAAGTAATTGCCCACCGACGATGCGATGACTAGGTAGAGATACTCAGCCGATGGCTTGACGCCGAGAAAGACTTCGCTCGCGAACATGAATGGACGCAGGTACAGCGAACCGCCTTCACATCCGGGGAACCAGTCTCGGTCGGTCCGCACCAAGGCTTCGATCGATTCTAGGAATAAGGTTTCGGGCAGTTCAGGCATCGCCATCCGCTGCGCCGAGCTGTTGAACCGCCGCGCGTTTGCGTCGGGGCGGAATAGCGCCATGCTGCCGTCGGTCAGGCGGTACGCCTTGAGACCTTCGAAAATCTCCTGCGCATAATGGAGCACAGCCGACGCGGGATCGATCAGGATCGGACCGCGCGTCGTGATTTTGGCATCGTGCCAGCCGCGTTCGTCGCTGTAACGGATCATCGCCATATGATCGGTAAAGACGCGGCCAAAACCGGGATCGATCAACAGACGTGTGCGCTCCGCCGCAGCGACCGGATTGGCATTGGGCTCGAACGAGAATGTGAGTGATGCCTGTTGGTCAATCATGTGTACGTCTGCCATTGTCTCGTCCTGATCGTGCATATCGTAGGCTTGCCATGATATGTCTTGCAAAGCGTTAATCGGACACGCTAATTACGTCAATATGGCTGTCCCAAATTCCCATAGTTCGAGCAGCAAGATCGCTGGTGCATCACCGCTGTTTTTGCGCGAAGCCGAAATCCGGCGCGGGGTCGAACTGCTGTATTTCGGATATAGCCATCTCACGCGTGTGATCGATTCCGACCTTGCGTCAAAAGGTCTGGGACGTGCGCACCACCGCGCGCTCTATTTCATCGCGCGTCAGCCGGGATTGACGGTGAGCGAGCTGCTCAAGCTGCTCGCGATTACCAAACAATCGCTTGGCCGCGTGATTAACGAACTGATTGCGCGTGATTTGGTGGCAACCAACCCCGGCAAGACAGACCGGCGGCAAAAGCTATTGACGCTGACCATTGCGGGGCGCGCGCTAGAAGCCGAGTTATTTGATGCGCTTCGCCAACGGCTTGGTGCGGCTTACGGCAAGGCTGGCCAATCGGCCGTAACCGGGTTTTGGCATGTTCTTGAAGGACTCATACCGAACGACGATATATCGCGCGTTGTTGCGCTTCAGCGCGAAGATTAGTCGGGGCGCGCGCCGAGTTCTTCACTGCGTTTCGCCGCTGCACTCAGCGTTTGTGCAACGAGCTTTTCAAGCACGCCGCCAGCGTCCATCACGCGAAGCCCGCTCTGCGTCGTCCCCGCTTTGCTCGTTACCCGGTCTGCCATGGCGCGCGGATCTTCGCCGCTGGTTTGTGCGAGCGCGCCAGCCCCGGCGACGGTTGCCGCCGCCATCCGCCGCGCCTGTTCTGCGTCAAGCCCAAGCTTGGCACCGCCCGCAGCCATCGCACCGATAAAGCGGTAGACAAATGCCGGCCCCGATCCCGACAGCGCGGTTACCGCGTCAAACTGCGTTTCATTTTCAAGCCATTCAACAATACCCAGAGGCGTCATCAAGCGATTGACCGTATCGCGAACACTGCCACCTTCACCGTAGAGCGCGACAACCCCCTGCCCGATTGCAACGGGCAAATTGGGCATCGCGCGGATGATTGCACCTTCCGGAAAATGAGTACGGAGTGTTGCAATCGAAACGCCTGCCATGATCGAAATGACAATTGTACGCGCGGAGATCAATGGCGCGACGATGGGCACAATCGCTGTGACCATCTGCGGTTTGATACAGAGCATGACGACTTCGCCTGTGGGCATCGTTGCCAACGGCGCTGCCACCGTCCTCACCCCGAATTCGGGAAGCGCGGGATCGATAATTGTCACCTGCGCGGGATCAATGCCCGTCGCGAGCCAGCGCGTCAGAATGGCACCGCCCATATTGCCGCAGCCGATGAAACAGATAGAGGGTTCAGGCTTCGCCATGCGTTTCGACCATAGCCGCTGCGATGGCCTCGGCAGGCGTTTTCCCACCCCAAAGCACAAATTGGAACACGGGATAAAAGCGGTCAAGCTCACCAATCGCGGCGTCAACAACGGCTTCACTCTGATCTGCGCTCAACATCGCCTCGTCCTGCCCATCAAGCAGCGTCGCATGACGGAACACGAGTGTACCATTGGCAGACCATAGTTCGAAATGCCCGATCCAGAGTTGTTCGTTGATCAGCCCGATCGTTTCGTAAATCTCGCCGTATTTTTCGTCGCTGACCTTGATATCAGGAAAGGCCAGAAACTGGAGGACGCGGTCATCGTCGCGCCAGATACCGCGGAGCTCATATTGGCCCCACGAGCCATTGGTTGCCGCGACAATTTCCTCTTCGCCCACGCGCTCGTGGGTCCAGCCATGCGCCGAGAAAAAACTTTCAAGCACATCGATTGGCGTTGTTCCCGGCCGGTCAATTTCAAGATCTTCAATCGTCATTGCTGCCCCCATGCCCGCAATTGCTGCGTCGCATCAAGCCGTTTTGACGAAAAGTTGTGGATTTCAACTTTTCGCAGCCGACTTTGCCTCAAGGACGTCAAGCCGCGCGCGCAACGCATCGGCTTCATCGCGTGCAGCGGCGGCCATGGCTTTCACCGCGTCAAACTCTTCACGCGAAACAAAATCGAGCCCGCCGATCCATTCACGCGCCTTCTCACGCGTCGAAGCTTCAGCTTCACGACCCATCCCGGCAATCGTTCCAGCCGCACCATTCACCACCTTGGCCAGGTCATCAAAAAAGCGATTTTGCGATTGCATGTCATACTCCAGATCAGGCGAAGTGCGCCGTTGACAAATATAATGGGGCGCGAAGCCCATTCAAACAAGGGTGACCGCTATAAAATCACCTGCGCTCGGCCAGGCGACGGCAGCATCAACTCCGCGTCCGGGTTCAGTTGATCGATACGGTAATTCAACACTGCCGCGAAGATAAGCCATGCCAGATACGGCACCATCAACCATGCCGCCCAACGTCGCACGCGCCAAAACGCGATCGTCGTCACCGTCGCTGCAATCAGGGTGACTATGATCAGAACAAACGCAGCGCTTACCTGATGCGCGGAGAAAAACAGTGGTGACCAGCCAAGGTTGAGCGTTAATTGAAAGGCAAACAGGCATAGCGCAACGGTTCGTCCCGCCGCTCCGCGCGCATGGAGGATCATCGCAACCGCAAAACCCATCATGACGTAAAGAATCGTCCAGGCGATTCCAAAGGCCGCGCCGGGTGGCTGGATCGAAGGTTTGACAAGCTGGGCAAACCAACTGTTATTCTCACCCGAGCCCGAAAGGCTGCCCATCAGAAAACCGAGAAAGACAATCAACGGCACGGTAATCAAAGCCCGCCGTGCAAACGACATGCGCAACTGGGATTTCGATGCTAGTTCACGCATGAGGCACTCCTGCTGGCCGAAGCACCACTATAACGTGCAAAGCGCGCCGCCGCCAACCAAGTTGATCATATGTCAGCGGCGAGCGCCAAAGAAAAACGCCGCGCACCGTTAGGCACAAATGCGCCGCTGCCCGTCACATTATAGCCGAAAGTATTGGTGATGTTTGAAGCGTTAAAGCGCAGCAGCGCGGGGTAGCGATCAATCTTGAACTTGTAGCGTGCGCCCACCCCAGCCACCGCGCGCGCCGGAACAAACAGCGTATTCGCGCTGTTCGACGTGCGGTCGCTTGTCGCCTGAAACGCGTAAGTAAGCGATAGCGCGGGGATACCCGGAACCTGATAATCCATATTGACCGTTGTGTTGCGAACAAACGCACCAATCGGTCGTTTGCCGATCAGACCGCGATTGACCTCCTCGCCTGAAAGATTCGCATCGATCAATACGTTTCCGAGGACAATGGTGAACCCCGGCGCAACCTCGCCCGCGAGCGAAAATTCAAGTCCGCGGTTGCGCACCATGCCAAGCTGGCGAAAGCGTGATCCGGCATCAAGGTTGAAATAGGGCTTTGCAACATCAAACAACCCCGCGACCGCAGTGACATTTTTCCCCAAACGGATACGGACGCCGACTTCTTTTTGCTGGGTGCGGATTGCAGGCGGCGCTTCGTTGCGGTTGATCGCTTCGTTTGGCGCGACAGGGCTTTCTTCAAGCCCGCGCGTATAGCCTGCGTAGAGCGCGACTGCGCTGCTCAGATATGCTGCGCCATTGACACTATAAAGGATCGGGCGTGCCCGGGTAACGGGAAAGGTGATGGCAGGATCGGGGCTCAAGGTTGCCTTGCGATAATCTGTCTTCTGAACGCCAAAACTGATCTCGCCAATCTTTGCCCACCGCCCTTCGTAGCGCAGCCCAGCGGTAAATTGCCGGACGGCGTCGCGCGTTTTGGGGCCGATAACGCTCGTCGGTTCTTCACGAAAATCCTGCACGCCAATCTGGCTGGCACCCAGCTCAATCAGCGCGGCACCACCGAACCGGCGCGCCTGGTCGCGGCCGCGCAATGATCCAACAATCGTATGTCGGCGCGCGCCATCTTTGAAGGTTTTCGAAACGCGCAGTTCGCCCGAAGTCGATGCGAAGCGATCATCACCGCCCGCAACAACGACACGCCGACCAACCCGGCCCGCGCGATCGGTATCAAACAGCAGATCGATGTGATCTTCACGTATATCAAGCGCCGAGCGAAAGAGTCCCGCGCGCACATCGAGTCCAAACGGATCGAGCTTTGCAATAACGCCGTAATTGTGAACGACACCGCCGAAATCGGAAAATTTCTGACCCAAGAAAATATCGCGCCGAATGCGATTGGGGAGGAACGAACCATTGGTGAAGATCAATGATTGGCTTTCCTCGTCTTTAATGCTGATGATACTCCAGAACGGAATGACTTCAATGCCTTCGCGCGGCTTGAACCGGCCAAGAATGCCCGCCGCATAGACGTTCGACGAACTATGGTAGGGCTGAACCTCCTGAAAATACCCCGCGCCCGCTGCAATGCCAAGCCGATCACCGCTCAGTGGCAATTGCGCGTCAAATTCAGCCGATCGCCCGCCAAACGGGCCGTAATTGGCCTGAACCGCAACTAGGTTTTTCGCGCCGGGTCGACGAAGCGTGTAATCAACGATGCCAGTCGGCGCTGGGAAGGGATAGCCCTGCGCCGAAATGCCAACCCGGATTGCAGAACCTTCGATGAGCCGGTCTGTGACGCCTGCCTGCTGATCAAAAAACAATCCCTCGATCCGCACGTTTCCAGCGTCGATTGGAGAAAATCCGCGGACATCATTGGCGTTGTAAATGCCGATCTGTTCATCACCAACGGTTTTGCCAAACGCATCATCTGACTGCGTCACAACATTATTGTCGGTGCGCTGTGCCAGTGCCGGATGTGCAATTACGGCGAAGACAATTAAGGCGGGTAGACAAATTTTCTTTTTCATACTCTACCCAATCAGAGGCCGTGTTGCGTCGCCCTCATGCTTCGACCAAGTGCGGGTCGTTTTCGACCAACGTTCGGCACCGCGCTGCGCCGATTAGAAATTCGATATTGCCTTCTGGCCCCGTAATCGGGCTTTGTGTGATCCCCGCAACGCGCCAACCCTGCCCGCTAACCCAGCAAGACACTTCGTTACAGACGCGGCTATGGACTTCGGGATCGCGGATGACCCCGCCCTTCCCCACTTCGCTGCGGCCCGCCTCAAACTGTGGCTTGATCAGCGCGATGAGTTTTGCAGATGGCGTTGCAAATGTCAGCGGTCGTTCGAGCACTTTGGCAAGACCAATGAAACTTGCGTCGCATACGATGATGTCGGCGCGTTCGGGAATGTGCGCCTCGGTCAGTATCCGCGCACTGGTCTGTTCGTGAACGATGACGCGCGGATCCTGTCGCAATTTCCACGCCAGTTGGTTAGTGCCGCTATCGACCGCGTAAACGCGCGCTGCACCGCCGCTCAGCAATACATCGGTAAACCCGCCCGTCGATGATCCGACATCGATCGCCACTGCGCCGCTCACATCCCAACCGAAATGTGCAAGCCCGTGCGCCAGCTTGATCCCACCACGCGACACCCAAGGATGATCGCGCCCGCGCACTTCGATCGGCGCGTCAAGCGCGATCGATTGGCCCGCCTTGATGATCTTGACTTCGCCCGAATAGACATGCCCGCCAAGGATTAGCGCCTGCCCGCGCGCGCGGCTTTCGACAAGCCCGCGGTCTACGAGCAACTGGTCTGCGCGTGCCTTTGCCATCAGTCTTCGGTGATCAGGCTGTTATCGCGCGTTTCGGGAAGCATGATGAACGCGGTCAGCGCCATCGCGACGACCGCACTGACATACCAGTAAAACCCAGCCTCGATTCCCGCCCCCTTGAACCACAAGGCGACGCTTTCGACTGTTCCAGCAAACACGGTATTGCCAAGCGCATAGGGCAGAGCAACGCCAAGCGAGCGGATATGCACGGGGAAAAGCTCCGCCTTCACCATCGCATTGTTTGCCGTATAACCGCCGTGGAGCGTGATCGGGATCAGCGCGAGGCCAAAAGCAATCAGCGGCGTTGCCGCGTGCGCCATTGCGCTGAATACCGGCACCGCGCACAGCATCACGCCAGTACCCGAAAATATCAACAGCGGTTTGCGCCCAAATTTATCCGCCAGATGCCCCCAGATCGGTTGGCTGATGAATGACCACACGAGCACCGCCGCGATGATCAGCGTCGCCGTTCGTTTGTCAAACCCGGTCGTGTTGACGAGGAATTTGAGCATGTACGTTGTAAACGCATATGACGCGAGCCCGCCGCCTGCCGACATCATCGCGACAAGAATGAATTCACGCCGGTGATTGCCCCATAAATGCTTGATTGACGATTCCGGACGGTCTGCAGGCATTGCTTCAAACGACGGCGTTTCCGAAAGCTGGCGGCGCAGCAAATACACAAGCAGCGCAAGCACCGCCCCGATCACGAACGGGATACGCCATCCCCACGCCGTCAGCTCAGCCTCGGTCAACCACGCCTGCATGATCAGCGCGACGCCAATCGCACAAAGCTGTCCTCCCGATAGCGTGGCATATTGAAAGCTAGACCAAAAGCCACGCCGGTGCTTGGGGGCCATCTCCGAAATATAGGTCGCGCTGGCGCCGTATTCACCGCCAAGCGACAGTCCCTGGATCAGCCGCGCCAGCACGAGAATCAGCGGCGCTGCGATCCCGACCTGCGCGTGGGTCGGCGCAACTGCGATCAGCAGTGACCCCGCACACATCAACCCAACCGACAGCGCAAGCCCCGCTTTACGTCCGTGACGATCGGCGTAAATTCCCATGAACCAAGCGCCAAGCGGCCGCATCAGGAATCCCAATGCAAAGATCGCCGATGTGCCAAGCAATTGGGCGGTGTAATTGCCTTTGGGAAAAAATACCGGGGCGAAATAGAGCGAGAAGGTAGCGTAAGCGAACCAATCATACCATTCGACAAGATTGCCCGCCGAGCCCCCTATGATCGCTTTTAATCGCGCACGTGTGATCCTGCCTGACATAACCGCCTCCTCGCGTCGCTATGCGGGGGCGCGTCGCCACCGACAAGAGGTAATCCGGCTTGCGCGCGGCGGCACTGCCTCTATGAATGCGGCGATGCGCTTTTTGCCTCTTGTCCTCCCGTTCTTGCTGGCCGGTTGCGTTCAGCCGCCAGCCCCGTCTGCTGTTCCAGACAAGCGCCCCGTTGCCGCCGCACCCGCGCCGCCGCCTGCTGCCGCTGTGTCGATTGCCGAAAATTGGCAGGACTGGCCGATAACACTTGGCGATTGGGCCTATCGTCGCGATGCGCGTGGGTCGGTCGCGCTGTTCGGGCCGGTTGCCCAAAATGCGTTGTTTGTTGTCAGGTGCGAAATGACGCCGCGCCGCATCCTCCTATCACGCGCAGGCGCGTTTGCAGGCAGCGAAACCGGGCAGATAACGCTGCGCGGCACATCTGCGCTCAAAACATATCCGGTCAGCAATGTTAGAGCCGATCCAGACTATGTCGTTGCGGCGTTGACGACAAGCGACCCGCAACTCGACATACTCACTTACAGCCGCGGACGCTTCCTTGTTTCGGTCAAAGGGAGCCCCGATCTCGTCATTCCGGCCTGGCCCGAAGTCGCACGTGTGATCGAAGATTGCCGCAGCTAACTTTTCGCTTGCACTGCCGCCCGCTTTGAATCATTCTCTCTTTGTGGCTGCGAAGTCACATAGCTTTTAACACTAGCGAAAGGAGGTGATCCGATGTCTCATGGTTCAGCAACGAGGTCGGAGAAATTCGTTCGGGGGACGCGCCGCTAACGCATATTAGCAGGCCGCACATGGTCTCCCGCGCATCGGAAATCTCTCCGATCGTTGACCATGCAAAAGGGTTGCCGGGGCAGAGATGCCTCGGCAGCCTTTTTCATGTGTGGTCGATCCGGCCGCGCACTGTGTCTGGCGGCCGCCAGACACAGTGCATTCCGACTCGGAACAGAAAACTTATACGACATTCTCAACAGACAATTGCGAAGGAGTGAAGCGACTGCGGCAATCCATAAGGTTGCGCAAACATTGGGGTACTGGATTGCCACGCTTCGCTCGCGGGTGACGAAGTGGAGGTTGATCGGGGTGTCCAGCTTCAAACATATAACTTCCTCCTCAAAAACAGGTTCAGCCGCAGAAGCGGCGGGTGCTGACGGGTCAGCGGCGGCGATATCATGATCCCTTTCGGGAGCTGTGTGGCCAAAAAATGGAAGACATCCCGCGAATCAGGCGCAACTTTCGACTATGTGAATATTTAGCGAAACAGCGTGACGCTGTCAAGTGTTCATTTTGGATCGGTGGGCAGGCATTGCTTCCTCGCGCCACGCGCCCTGCCCTAGTCCTTCGACGCTCCAATCGCCAATCGCCCAGCGGATCAGGCGGAGCGTGGGGTGACCGACGGCGGCGGTCATCCGGCGCACCTGGCGGTTTCGGCCTTCGGTGATGATAAGCTGTATCCAGCAATCGGGCACGGTCTTGCGAACGCGCACGGGAGGATCGCGCGGCCATAGCGCGGGGACTGCGATGCGCTCTACCTGCGCGGGGCGGGTCAGCCCGTCTTTGAGGGTGACACCCGTTCGCAACTGCGCCAGCGCGGCTTCGCCGACTTCGCCTTCGACTTGAACGAGATAGGTTTTGGGCAGCTTGAATTTGGGATCGGCGATCCGCGCTTGCAGCTTGCCGTCGTCGGTGAGCAGCAGCAGCCCCTCACTGTCGCGATCAAGCCTGCCCGCCGGATACACGCCGGGCACTTCGACAAAGTCGGACAGCGTTGGCCGCGCGCTGCCCGCGCTGCCGCGATCGGTGAACTGACACAGTACGCCGTAGGGTTTGTTGAAGAGGATCAGGCGTGACACCGCGCTACCACTCAAATTCAGGCGCATCACGGCGCACCGCGACGCGTAGAATATCCGCGACCAATCGCAGCGGGGCAACGTCGACATCGCTTTGCCCGCTTGTCACAAGCGCGTGAAATTTGCGGTAGAGGCGCGGATATTCGTCGTTTGCGCCCTCCGTGAGGCGGCCATCAACCTTGATGATCCTGCCGCCTTGGCGCAGTTTGAGCGTATCGCCCCCAGCGCTCACATCGATATCCCACTGCTGTTCGCCTTGATGTAGAAAATCGAGATTGATCGTCACCGGAATTTGGCCGCTGCGCATCACAGCGTTGGCGCTGATCGGTGCCTGACGCGCCTTGGGCACAAAGATTTCGGCACGTTCGACGATCAGCGGTTGCGGCAGAATTCGCGTCACGATCGAGAGCGCGTTGATCCCTGGATCAAACACTCCAAAGCCGCCCTCCGCCAAAATCCAGTCCTGTCCCGGATGCCAGCGGCGGATATCCTCGCGCCAGAAAACCGCCACGCGGTCAATCGCGCGATCCGCCAGCCACGCCCGCGCCGCGTCGACACCAGCGGCTTCGCGTGAGTGCCATGCGGCAAACAGCGTAACCCCGCGCGCGGCGGCGCGCGCCGCGATCAACGCGATTTCAGACAGCGTTGCGGCAGGCGGCTTTTCGAGCATCACCGCAACGCCAGCGTCAATTGCCGCCACCGCTATCGCGCCGCGATCGGTTGGCGGGGTGCAGATCGCGATGGCATCAAGCGCGTGTCCACCGCGCAAGAGTGCGTCAATCGACCGGTGAACGGGAAGGCCGTCAACTCCGCCCTCAAGCGTCATCGCGGCAACGAGCGCAAACGCCGGATCGGCCATCAGCGCGGGAATATGCTGATCACGCGCAATTTTACCCACTCCTGCAATGGCGATGCGCAATGGCCGGTTTCCCCCGACGCCGAACACGCTAGACACGAAATGATTATCCTTTAAGTCGGCGCGCACGCGAAAACGCTATTTTAACGAGAGGACATCGCATGGCAATCATGCGCTCGGGATTTATCACGCAATTCGGTGTGCGCGCGCCAGCCACCGCGCGGTGAAGCGCAATGCGTTCATCGCTGTCGATTGGGGCACCACCAATCGCCGCGCTTATCTGATCGTCGATGGCAGCGTCACCCGGTCTGAACGCGACGATCGCGGGGTGTCTGCAATTGCGCCCGGCGGGTTCGCGGACGAAATTGCCGCGATCCGGCGGCGGTTCGGCGATCTGCCGATGCTGCTTGCGGGGATGGTCGGATCAAACATCGGCTGGCGCGCGGTCAACTATGTCAGAACGCCCGCCGCGTTGCCAGCACTTGCGGCTGGCGTGGATTGGGTCGACAAACGCACCGCGATTGTGCCGGGCCTGTCATGTATCGCAGACGATCACGCCGATGTGATGCGCGGCGAAGAGGTGCAGATGCTCGGCGCGGCGATCGCAAATATGGTGCCCACCGATGCGCTGCTGTGTCAGCCCGGCACGCACTGCAAATGGGCGACGCTTCGCAACGCTGAAATCACACATTTCACCACTGCAATGACGGGCGAGCTATTTGCCTTGCTACGCCTGCACAGCCTGATCGCGCCGCAGCTTGCAGGCCCTGTCACCGCGGGTACGGCATTTCGTGCAGGCGTCACCGAAGGCGCACGCGGCGATTTGGCCGCGCGCCTTTTTGCAATCCGCGCGCGCGCTGTGCTGGGTATCGACGATGATGACAGCGCGTCCTATGCCAGCGGTTTGCTGATCGGATCAGATGTCTCGGTGCGTGTGAAAGACGGCGAACGCGTGTATGTTCTGGCGGAACCCGCGCTTGGCCTGTTATACCAGATCGCGATCGAGACACTTGGTGCTACCGCGCGGATTGTAGACAGTGAGGCCGCTTTCATCGCTGGGATTACCCGGCTATGGGAACTTTTGAAATGAACCATGTCGCTGATTTCGATGCTGCGTTTGCGCGCTGCCCGCTTGTCGCGATTCTGCGCGGTATCACGCCGGGCGAGGTCGAGGACATCGGTGAGGCGCTGGTCGACGCCGGTTTTACCATCATCGAAGTCCCGCTCAATTCGCCCGATCCGCTTGACAGCATCGCGCGAATGGCACGGCGGTTGAAGGGCCGTGCGGTAATCGGCGCTGGTACGGTGTTAACCATAGCCGACGTAGCGGCGGTCGGCGCGGCTGGCGGCACGCTGATCATTGCGCCCAATACCGATGTTGCAATTATCTCAGCGGCGGTGGCGAGCGGCTATGTCGCCATTCCGGGCGTTGCTACGCCAACCGAAGCATTTGCGGCGATTGGCGCAGGCGCCACCGCGCTCAAATTGTTTCCAGCCGAAGCAGCAAGCCCGACCGTGCTCAAAGCAATGCGCGCGGTGCTGCCGACGGGGATGCGCGTTTTGCCCGTGGGCGGGATCACATCAACCGCGTTAAGCGGATGGCGCGGTGCTGGCGCTGCGGGCTTCGGGTTGGGATCGGCGCTCTATTCACCCCGAATGAACCCCGCATTGGTCGGCGTAAACGCCCGCGCATTCGTCGCTGCATGGGCGGCAAGCGCAGGCTAGAACGCAGCGAATGCATTGGCCTGTGCGATCACCCGCAGCGCCTGTTTCTGATGCGGAATGTCGATCATCTTGCCGTCGAGCCCGACCGTCCCCGCGCCCGGATTTGCCGCAAATGCATCAAGCACGCGCCTGGCATGGTCGATTTCGGCTGCCGACGGCATAAAGCTTTCATTGATCGCAGCGACCTGCGCCGGGTGAATCGCGAGCCTTCCGGTAAAGCCTTCGGCGCGCGCGGCGCGACATGAGGTGCGCAGCCCGGCATCGTCGTTGAAATCAACAAACAATGTATCAAGCGCCTGTACGCCCGAGGCGTGGGCCGCGAGCAAAGTGAGTGACCGGGCCATTTTATAGGTAAACGACCATTCGCCGTTTGCGTCCAAATTCGTGCTCGCGCCGACTGCAGCCGCCAAATCTTCGGCACCCCATGTCAGGCCGGCAAGCCGGGAGAGACCCGCCGTCGCAAATTCGCCCAAATGAAACGGGGCAACCGCTGTTTCGGTGGCCACCGGGATAATTTTTATCGATCCCGCAGCAATGCCGTGTGCGGCTTCAAGCGCGTCAAGATAGTAAGACAACCGCCGCAGGTCTTCAGGACTATCTGTTTTCGGCTGCATGATACCGTCGGGCGCGCCGGGTATCACGGCGGCGAGATCGGTGAGGGTCAGTCCTGTATCGAGCGGATTAACGCGCACCCAAAGCTGAACGCGGCGCGATGGGCGCGGTCGCGCGAACAAAAATGCGGACACAAGGTCGCGCGCAATTGCCTTATTATCGGGCACGACAGAGTCTTCGAGATCGAGAATGACCGCATCGGCACCGCACGCATCGACTTTGCCAAGTTTTTTCTCGCTGTCGCCGGGAATGAACAACATTGATCGCAGCGCTATCACGCTCATGTCACTGGCTTTTTGCGCTGAAGTCCAGACCGCTTGCATGAGGCCACGAGCTGATCCTTTTGATTATAAGCCTTGTGCAGGAAGGTGACGATCCCCGCCTCAGGCCGCGATTTGCTTTCGCGCAGTTCGATCACTTCGGTTGTCACATGTACTGTGTCGCCGTGGAAGAGTGGCGTTGGAAAGCGGACTTCATCCCAGCCCAGGTTTGCGACTGCTGTGCCAAGCGTGGTGTCACCGACTGATATTCCAACCATCAGCCCCAGCGTAAAGGCTGAATTGACGATACGCGCGCCAAATTCAGTGCCCTTCATATATTCCTCATCGAGGTGAAGGAGTGCAGGATTATGTGTCATCGCCGTAAACAGTACATTGTCGGTTTCGGTGACCGTGCGCCGGATGGCATGGTCAAACATCTGGCCTACCACAAGTTCGTCAAACCATAATCCCGCCATGCAATGCCCTTTCAGTGTCGAGAGTCTCAAGTCCCCTGTATGCCGGACGACCAACCCAAGTCGATCCTTATCACACCCATGGGGTGAGGAAACCAGTACGGCAATGCGACTTGACGGCGCGCAGCCATCGGCCCGATAGCGCGGGTGACATGGTTTCCAACACAGCACCGCGCGAACCCGACATTGCAGACCTGCAAACCAGCGCAGACGCTGCACCACATGACGCCGCCGTATGGCGCGCGGTTGCTGACGCCTGCTTCCACGCCGGACGGATCGAAGAAGCAGACGCAGCCTATCAACGCTATATCCTCGCGTCGGTCAATGATCCGCGATTGCGCGACGCCGCGATTGCGCTGGCAGAAAACCGGCTCGACATTGCCGAGCGGCTCCTGAAGCCACATTTGAAGCTTTACCCGACCGATGTCGTCGCCATTCGCATGCTTGCTGAACTTGCAGGACGAATTGGGCGCAATAGCGACGCCGAAGCATTGTTATCAAGAGCATTGGCTTTGGCACCGGGTTTTGCCGCCGCACGGCAAAATTATGCGATGTTGCTCCACCGGCTTGATCGATCGGTTGAAGCGCTTGAGCAGGTCAATCTGCTGCTCAGCCAAGACGCTGCCAATCCGGCCTATCTCAATCTCAAGGGCGTGATCCTGGCCAAGATTGGCGATTATGCCGATGCAATCGACCAATTTGAGGCTGTATTGAAACAGCGGCCCGGACAGCCCGGCATCTGGATGAGCTTTGGCCATTCGCTCAAGACCGTTGGGCGACAAAAGGACAGTATCTCCGCTTACCGCCGAAGCATTGCGTTGCAACCAACGTCGGGCGAAGCGTGGTGGAGCCTTGCCAATTTGAAGACTGTCCGGTTCTCCGACGAGGATATTGCGGCGATGACCGATGCGCTGCGGGTCGCGGGATTGACCCAAGACGACCGTTTCCACCTGCATTTCGCGCTAGGCAAGGCGCTGGAAGATCGAAAATCCTATGCTGCGTCATTTGAACACTACGCTGAAGGCAATCGCCTGCGCGCTGGCCAGCTTGGATATGATCCCGAGATTATCACGCGCCTCGTCGATACGTCGATCGGGCAGTTCACCCCGCAATTTTTCGCCGAGCGCATGGCATGTGGCGACAAACGAAGCGATCCGATTTTCGTCCTTGGTATGCCGCGTTCGGGGTCAACACTTGTCGAGCAAATCCTTGCAAGCCACCCCCTCATCGAGGGCACGCGCGAGCTTCCCAACATCCAGTCGCTCGCGCGCCAAACCGAACGCAACGGGACTCTTTACCCTGCGTCTATAGAAAATGTTGACTTTGCGCAGTTCGCTGCGCTCGGTTCGGCCTATCTTGATGGCACGCGTGTCCACCGCAAACATGGCGCGCCCTATTTCATCGACAAAATGCCCAACAATTGGGCCTATATCCCGCTGATCCACCTTATGTTTCCAAAGGCCAAAATCATCGACACGCGGCGCGACGCGATGGCATGCGCTTTTTCCAACTTCAAACAGCATTTTGCCCGCGGCCAAGCGTTTAGCTACGATCTCACCCATTTAGGCCGCTATTACTCTGATTATGTCCGTCTGATGGCGCACATGAACGCAGTTTTGCCCGGGCGAGTCCATTTGATCGCGCATGAGCAATTGGTTGATAACACCGAACATGAAGTGCGCCGCCTGCTTGACTATCTCGGGCTGCCGTTCGACCCGGCATGTCTGCGCTTCTGGGAGCATGATCGCTCGGTACAAACCGCTAGCTCTGAACAGGTACGCCGACCAATCAATCGCGACGGCATTGACCAATGGCAAGCGTTTGATCCGTTTTTAACCGAACTGAAGGCAGCACTTTGTGACAATGTTGACACGCCGCGGTAGCAAAGCGCGGCACCCCTGCGAACATTGATTGACAGTGAAATGGCAGGCGCAGAAAGCGCCGATAAGGGAAGTTCAACTTCCGGTTCGACAAGGGGTTAACTAATGGTCGCAAATCGCACGAGTCGCCGCAATTCATTGCTAAAAACTGGCGCTACGCTGTTATGCGGTACGATATTGGCCACCTGCCCCGCCGCATTCGCACAAGCTGCCGCAGATGATGCGGGTTCAAATGAAATTGCTGAAATCATCGTGACTGCGACGAAGCGTTCCGAGAGCCTGCAAAACGTGCCGATCAGCATTCAGGCGTTGGGTGGCGAAACGCTTGATCAACATCAGGTTTCAAACTTTGATGACTATGCCCGGTTGCTGCCAAGCGTGAGTTACCAGTCATTTGGACCGGGACAATCGCAGCTTTATTTCCGCGGGATCACATCGGGCGGTGACGGCGTTGCCGTTGGGCCATTGCCAGCAACCGGATTATATATTGACGAAACGCCGGTGACGACGATCTTTGGATCGGTCGACATCCATGTTTACGACATCGCCCGCGTTGAAGCATTGTCAGGGCCGCAGGGCACGCTTTACGGTGCAAGCTCGCTTTCGGGAACTTTGCGCCTGATCACCAATCGCCCCGATCCAACAAAGTTTGCAGGCGGGTTTGATCTTGAAGGCAATAAATTTGGCAAAGGCGATAGCGGCGGCAAAGCGGAGGGCTTTATCAACATTCCGCTTAGCGCCAGCGCTGCGTTCCGCGCGAGCGCATTCTATCAACATGATGGCGGCTACATCGATAACACGCCGACAACGCGCACCTATTTGCGCACGCGCGTCGATGCTTCGGATCCCAGCGGATTTTCAGACGCGCCGCTGACCGTCAACAACAGCCGGTTTGTCAAAGACGACTATAATGATGTTGACACATACGGCGCGCGCGCGGCACTCGCGATTGATCTTGATGACAATTGGACGATCACGCCGGGCGTCATCTACCAGCATCAGGTCGCAAACGGCCAATTCCTGTTTGATCCGCGCGCGGGCGATCTCATCAACCATGATTTTACGCCAAACAAGAACAAAGATCGCTGGTATCTCGCGTCAATGACGCTTCAGGGAAAATTGAGCGACTGGGATGTGACCTATTCGGGCTCTCATTTCGGGCGCAAAGTTGATAACATCACAGACTATTCTTACTTCACCGTGGCGTATGACAATTTCGCCAAGGATGATCCGGCCAATTACGCAAACTATACGTTTTTGCAGGATTCGCTTGGCCGTGACATTGATCCGACGCAGAATGTCAGCAGCAGCGACAGATATAGAAAAATGTCTCACGAACTGCGCGTTAGCTCGCCCGCTGACAAACGGTTCCGCCTGACGGCTGGTCTGTTTTTACAACGTCAAGTCGACCGCCGCGTCGCCGACTATAGCATCCCGGGTGTTTCACGCGCAGTCAATCCGTTGAACGCACCCGTCCCCGGCGCGCCAGCCGACGATGTCTTTTACACCAACATCCACCGCGTTGACCGCGACTATGCGGTCTTTACCGAGGCGGCGCTCGATATCGTGCCCGGATTGACGCTCAACGCAGGCATCCGCGGATTCATTGCAAAAAATACGCTCGACGGTTTTTCAGGCAACGAAGACACTGTCACGCGCCAAGCGGGCATCGATAATTGTACCGTCGTGACCGTGCAAGGCTGCCCGAATGTTGACGAAAAATATGTCGAATCGGGTGAGACACATAAGGTCAATCTAAGCTGGAAAATTGACCGAGACCGCCTGATTTACGCGACTTACTCGACGGGCTTCCGCC
>JAYVVW010000129.1:0-1847 GCA_043786595.1 Sphingomonadales bacterium
ATCGAGCATCCAGTCTGCCAAACGGTCAGGTATCTCCAGTTCAAAACCCAATGCGCGCCTTATGGCTTCTCCAAATTTTGCAGGAGCCAAGCCTTTCTCACCAGCATCGTTGACGGCTCGCAGAATCGCACCGCGTAATAGCGTTACGAAAATGAAATCGTTGAAATGCCCTGCTTGAAGTGCCGCGTCCTGGCGGTTGTCAGTGAAGCCTAACAATTTGCGCGTGTGAGGGTCGAGTGACCCATCGCGTTCCATCCATGCCAAAATCACCGATACAATCAATGTCGTCGCCGAACTGCGCCCTTCCGCCGAAAGGCCAGCCAATTTGTTTATGTCACGCGCTTGCTGCGGAGGTTGATGTTTGCAGCTCGGGCAAAAGCGGTATTTTCCGGGAAAAAACCAAACGGCTTCGCCTTCGGAGCCAATCATTCCATCAGTTAAGATATTGAGCAGTTCACCATCATGTTTTCCACGATGCGAGGATTTGAGCCGCTCCTGTCCAGAGGCTGTCACTTCCTGCCAATCATCGGGGTAGTCGCTGGGAATTCCAGAAAATTCGACATTGAATGCCGGCACAAGAAACCCGGTTCTCGTTCCATCCGCTTCTGGTTCGTCGCGGGCGGGTTCATCAATCGCGCGTGCAACAACCCTTTGTCCAACCAGATCATTTACAACCGAAACGCTATGATGCTCCTGGCCGCATTCGCGGCAAAAAAAGAGCGGATAGAGTCGTTTCTCGGGGTCGTCTGGCAAGAATAACTGGCCATCCAACGTGACGCGCCGAATGCCGACGGGCTCAAGCGTCGCATATGCTCGCCCAGCACCCGAAATAAATCTATGGAGTTTGAAGGCCAGAAACGCCCTCTGGCTCGCCCCGCCGCGCTCGATTTCCGGCTTACCAATCAGTGCGAGCATTTTAGCGAGTGACGCTAAACAGAGGGCCAAAGGCAATGTCGTTTGCGCGGCCAAAACTTCAGCCGCCGCTTTCAAAGTGATTGGCGGTCTCCGACGCAACTTCTCTCCCTCTTGAAGCCCAATCTGGGTTTCAATCCAGCACGCTAGCGGATGAGCTTCTAATTCCTGATCCGTCAAATTCTCGGCGATCGGTTGCTGCACGATAGCCCGCAACTGTTCGCCCATCGTTTCGATCTTCACAGCGGTTGAGGTCGCACGTTTGAGCGACTCATCAATCACACAGCTTGCGGGGATCGGAACGCCGAACAATTTGGTGGCGACATCCGATACTGCCACAGCCCGCTCATGATCGTCTGGCGAACTCGACATGGTTGCAGACGTGCCGATGCAAATTAGTTTCTTGTCGGCACTCAGACGCTCTTTGACACGACGAACGAGCATCGCAACGTCAGCGCCTTGCCTGCCGCGATATGTATGCAGCTCATCCAGCACCAAGAATTCCAAGCCCTGCGCGTTCCCGATCACAGCCTGGTCAAGACCGTCTTGGCGCGTCATGAGCAATTCGAGCATCATGAAATTGGTGAGCAATATGTCGGGCTTTCGCTCCGCAATCTCTCGCCGTTCAGCGTCGTTTTCTTGGCCGGTATATCGTGCGACGGTCGGACGAAGATTCTCGTCGATGCCCGAGTCATCGATGTATTTTTTGATCTCTCCCAACTGGCTGTTAGCGAGAGCATTCATTGGATAGATTATGATGGCGCGTGTGCGAGGCGGCTCACCGGCACGTCTCGCCCGCACAATTGCGTCAACAATGGGCACAAAAAAGCAGAGGGATTTACCCGAGCCAGTTCCGGTCGTGACGACAAAACTCTCTTGATTCCGCGCCTTTGCAACTGCGCGCTCTTGATGCCGGTGGAGTGTGAGCGGCGCTC
>JAYVVW010000130.1:0-16547 GCA_043786595.1 Sphingomonadales bacterium
AATTGTCGAGATCGAACTGAACCCCGAAGCCAAGGCAAACTTTGACGCGTCCGTCGACGCGGTTCGCGAGTTGCTGGTGGCGTGCAAGGCGATTGATGGATCTTTAGGTTAACAGTGCATGATTTCGGAAGGCTTCCTATCTCCGTCCCGTCATCCCGACGAAGGTCGGGACCCAGACGGGCGCGGGCTCGGTCTGTTAGGTCATGATGTTGGTGCCAGGGGACTGGGTCCCGGCCTTCGCCGGGATGACGAGAGACCCGCGATGACATGAACGAAAAGGGTGGGTTTGTTTACATCATGGCGAGCCAGCGAAACGGCACGCTTTATATCGGTGTGACAAGTGATCTGCCCGGGCGAGTATGGCAACATAAGCAAGGCACAGCAGACGGTTTTACGAAGAAATATGGCTGCAAATTGCTCGTTTGGTTTGAAGAATTTGGAGACATCGAATTTGCTATCAAGCGCGAGAAGCAGATGAAGGAATGGCAGCGCGCATGGAAGCTTCGGGTGATTGAAGAGGCTAATCCAGATTGGAATGATCTGTATGGGTCATTGTTTTAGCTTCTGGGTCCCGGCCTTCGCCGGGATGACGATTGAATTTGCCGAAATGGCGTTGGAGTTTGCCGAAATGGCGTGGGAGATAGTATGAGCATCTTAGTCAACAAAAACACGCGCGTCATTACCCAAGGAATGACCGGCGAGACGGGCACATTTCATACGCAGCAGGCGCTCGCTTACGGCACGCAGATGGTTGGCGGCGTGACCCCCGGTAAGGGTGGGACGATGCACATCGGCTTGCCGGTTTTCAACACCGTCGCCGAGGCGGTTCGCATGACTGGCGCGGATGCGAGCGTGGTGTACGTGCCGCCGCCGTTTGCCGCCGATTCAATTCTTGAGGCGATTGATGCGCAGGTACCGCTGATCGTGTGCATCACCGAGGGCATTCCCGTGCTCGATATGATCAAGGTCAAGCGCGCGCTTTCGGGTTCGAAATCGCGGTTGATCGGGCCGAATTGCCCCGGCGTTTTGACGCCTGACGAATGCAAGATCGGGATCATGCCCGGCAGCATATTCAAAAAAGGTTCGGTCGGTGTTGTCTCGCGTTCGGGGACGCTGACGTATGAAGCGGTGTTTCAGACGACCGCCGAAGGACTTGGCCAGACGACGGCGGTTGGCATCGGCGGCGACCCCGTCAACGGCACAAACTTCATTGATGTGCTTGAGCTTTTCCTCGGCGATGATGAAACCAAATCGATCATCATGATCGGCGAAATCGGTGGCGACGCCGAAGAACAAGCCGCGCAGTTCCTGATCGACGAAGCCAGGCGCGGACGCAAAAAACCGATGGCAGGTTTTATTGCCGGGCTTACCGCACCTCCGGGCCGCCGCATGGGCCATGCTGGCGCGATCGTTTCGGGCGGCAAAGGCGGCGCGCAGGACAAGATTGCCGCGATGGAAGCCGCAGGCATCCGCGTCTCGGCAAGCCCGTCCGAACTCGGCACCACGCTTGCTGCGGTTCTCAAGGGCTAGATTTTACCGGAACTGACTTTTCCCTCCCCCCAGGAAAGTATGTGTAATGGGTTACGAAAATTACGAATTTGAAACGGCGCAACAGCCGAGTTGGACGCGCGCGAATTGGCCGCTGGCGTCTACCGATGCGCTGACGGCTGCACTTGATCCGACGCAAATGGCGGTTGAGATCAAAGCGGCGGCCAAGCCCGGCGCGATGCCCTTGAGCGAAGAGCAATTGGCGCGTGCAGCGGGCGATTCGATCCGCGCGATGATGCTGATCCGCACTTACCGTGTGCGCGGGCATCTTGCGGCCAATCTCGATCCGCTGGGCCTTGCCAAGCAGGATATTCCATCAGACCTGACGCCTGAATATCACGGCATCAGTGAGGCCGATATGGACCGTAATGTCTATGTCGGCGGTGTTCTCGGCCTTGAATGGAGCAGTGTGCGCGAACTGATCACGACGCTGCGCGCAAATTACTGCGGCACCGTCGGCCTTGAATATATGCACATCAACGATGTTGAAGAGCGTCGCTTTCTCCAAGAGCGGATGGAAGGCAAGGACAAGGCGATCCAGTTTTCGCCCGAAGGCAAAACCGCAATTCTCGCCAAGGTGATCGAAGCCGAACAATATGAGAGTTTTCTTGGCCGCAAATATGTTGGCACCAAACGCTTCGGACTCGACGGCGGCGAAGCGATGATCCCGGCACTTGAAGCGGTGATCAAATACGGCGGCGCGCTCGGCGTTCGCGAAATCGTTTACGGCATGCCGCACCGGGGCCGGCTCAACGTCCTCGCCAATGTGATGGCCAAGCCGTACCGCGTGATCTTCCACGAATTTTCGGGCGGGTCATCAAACCCCGATGATGTTGGCGGATCGGGCGATGTCAAATATCATCTCGGCACCTCCACTGACCGCGAGTTTGACGGCATTCGGGTTCATATGAGCCTGGCACCCAACCCATCGCATCTTGAAGCCGTCGACCCGGTCGTGCTTGGCAAAGTCCGCGCGATCCAGACCGACCGGGATGATCTGGGCGAACATAAGCAGGTGTTGCCGGTTCTGCTCCACGGAGACGCAGCGTTTGCAGGCCAGGGTATCGTCTGGGAATGCCTCGGCTTTTCAGGGATCCGCGGGTATAATACCGGGGGCTGCCTCCACTTCATCGTCAACAATCAGGTCGGCTTTACCACCAGCCCGCAGTTCGCGCGCTCTTCGCCCTACCCATCCGATGTTGCCAAGGGTGTTCAGGCGCCAATCTTCCACGTCAACGGCGATGATCCCGAAGCGGTCACCTTTGCAACGAAGATGGCGATCGAATTTCGCCAGCGCTTTCACCGCGATATCGTGATCGACATGTGGTGCTACCGCCGCTTTGGCCATAACGAAGGCGATGAACCCAGTTTCACCCAGCCGCTGATGTACGCCAATATCAAGAAGCACGCGCCCGTCAGCCACGTCTATGCCGCGCGTCTGATCGAACAGGGCGTGATCGACAAGGGTTGGGCCGCCGAACACGCGACGCGCTTCGTTGCGCAGCTTGAAGCCGAATTTGAAGCGGGCAAATCGTACAAGCCCAATCAGGCTGATTGGTTTGGCGGCCGCTGGGCGGGGTTAAGCAAACCAGCCGATCCGGAAAGCGCGCGGCGCAATGTCGCGACGGGGATTGAGCGCAAGCTGTTTGACAGTCTGGGCCGGACATTGACGACGGTGCCCGATGATCTCAACGTCCACAAAACGCTCAACCGCATCCTTGATGCCAAGCGTGATATGTTCAAGGGCGGTACGGGCTTTGACTGGGCAACGGGCGAAGCACTCGCATTCGGATCGCTGCTTGCCGAAGGCTACGGCGTCCGCCTGTCGGGCCAGGATTCGGGGCGCGGAACGTTCAGTCAGCGCCATGCAGTCTGGGTCAATCAGGATAGCGAAGCCAAATATATTCCGCTTGCAACGGTCAAGCATGGCCGGTTTGAAGTGCTCGATTCGCCGCTGTCCGAATTTGGCGTCCTCGGTTTTGAATATGGCTATGCCGGGGCTGATCCCAAGGCACTGGTACTTTGGGAAGGCCAGTTCGGCGATTTCGCAAACGGCGCGCAGGTGATGATTGATCAGTTTATCGCGAGTGGCGAATCGAAATGGCTGCGCGCGAACGGCCTCGTGATGCTCTTGCCGCACGGTTATGAGGGTCAGGGGCCAGAGCATAGCTCGGCGCGGCTTGAACGCTTCCTCCAGCTCTGCGCGGAGGATAATATTCAGGTCGTGAACTGCACGACGCCAGCGAATTATTATCATTTGCTGCGCCGTCAGATGCACCGCAGTTTCCGCAAGCCGCTGATCGTGATGACCCCCAAATCGCTGCTGCGGCATAAAAAGGCGGTATCGACGAGCGACGATTTCCTTGGCGAAAGCCACTTCATGCGGATCCTGTCTGATCCCAATCCGCCCGCCGATAACGACGTCAAGCGCCTCGTCCTCTGTTCGGGCAAGGTTGCGTTTGATTTAATCGACGCACGCGACGTCGAAGGCGACACACAGACTGCAATCTTGCGCATTGAGCAGCTTTATCCCTTCCCCGGCGAACCGCTCGTCGCGCGGCTCAAGCGGATGCCCGCACTTAAAGAGGTGATCTGGGCGCAAGAAGAGCCCAAAAACAACGGCGGCTGGTTTTTTGTCGAGCCCTATCTCGAACAATGCCTCACCGCCGCCAAAACGGGCCCAGCCCGCGCGCGCTACGCTGGCCGCCGGGCCAGCGCATCGCCAGCAACGGGGCTCGCCAAACGCCACCAGGCCGAACAGGCCGCACTCGTTGCCGATGCGCTTGGCCATAATGTCCGCGAAGAACTTCGCCGACAAAGGAAAGGTTGAACATGAGTACGCAAGTCAATGTCCCCGCACTGGGCGAATCGATCAGCGAAGCGACGCTTGGCGCGTGGCTCAAAAAGCCCGGAGAGGCCGTTGCCGCTGACGAAGCGATTGCGAGCCTTGAAACCGACAAGGTCGCGATTGACGTTGCCTCGCCAGTCGCGGGCGTGATGGGCCAACAATTTGTTGCCGAGGGTGATACGGTCAAGGTTGGCGCGGTGATTGCGGCGATTGAAGCTGGCGGCGCTGCGGCTGCGCCCGTTGCTGTGCCCGTTGCTGTGGCGCTGCCTCAGGCTGCCGCGCCTGTGGCCGCCGTGTCAGACGTGCCGGGTGATCTCACGCTGTCACCCTCGGTCCGGCGTCTGGTGCTTGAAAAAGGCCTTGATCCTTCGACAATCAAGGGCACTGGAAAGGACGGTCGCCTGACCAAAGACGATGTGTTGTCAGCATCGCCTGCGCCGGCGCCTGTTGTTGTCGCACCCGCACCTGTCGCGGCGACACCGTCATCAGCAAGCAGTCGCCCCGAAGAACGTGTGCGGATGACCCGCCTGCGCCAGACCGTCGCGAGGCGGCTGAAGGAAGCGCAAAATACCGCAGCGTTGCTGACGACGTTCAACGATGTCGATATGACCGCAGTGATCGAAGCGCGCACTAAATATAAAGACCTGTTTGAAAAGAAGCACGGCGTCCGCCTCGGTTTCATGGGCTTTTTCGTCAAGGCGGCGTGTATGGCGCTGCGCGATATCCCATCGGTCAATGCCTCGATCGACGGCGAAGAGATCGTGTTCCGCAACTATGTCGACATTTCGGTCGCAGTGTCGGCACCCAACGGGCTGGTCGTCCCCGTGATCCGTGACGCGCAGGATATGGGCGTTGCGGCGATCGAACGGACGATCGGCGATTTTGGCGCGCGCGCCAAGGCGGGTACGCTCACCATGGACGATATGAAGGGCGGCACCTTCACAATTTCAAACGGCGGGGTGTTCGGTTCGCTGATGTCGACGCCGATTATCAACCCGCCGCAAAGCGCCGTCCTCGGCCTCCACCGCATCGAAGACCGCGCGGTCGTCCGCGACGGACAGATCGTCATCCGCCCGATGATGTACCTGGCACTCAGCTACGATCACCGCCTGATCGACGGCCGCGAAGCCGTCACCTTCCTTGTGGCGCTCAAAAATGCTATCGAGGATCCCACACGGCTTTTGATTGATTTGTGAACATGGCAACCGCTGCATCTGAACCCTATCGCATCACTGTCGAACAGTTCCTCGCAATTGTGTGGGATGATCCCGACGCTAAGGCTGAACTTGATAACGGTGTGATTCACATGATGGCTGGCGGCAGCGCCGCACATGCCCGGATTCAAGGTAATGTGTTTGCTACGTTGTTTGCCAACCTAAGGGGGACGGGGTGTCGCCCATATGGATCGGACATGGGAATACGGACGCACGATCTTGCACTGCGCTACCCCGATGTATCGGTATTTTGTGGTCGGGACGGGCCAGACAATGATCGTTTGCAGGCGTTTGACGATCCCAAGCTTGTGGTTGAAATTCTCTCCCCTTCGACGAAACGACGAGACATCGACCGCAAGTTGCCCGAATACCGCGCTTTGCCGGGGCTTCGGCATATCCTTTATGTCGATCCCGAAGGAGAGATCGTCAGCTTATTCACACGCACAGGGCCGCGCGCATGGAATGAAACCGAATTTTCGGACGGGGAGCAGATTGATTTGACCGAGTTTGGTTTAACCTTGAACTGGCCCGACATCTTTGGTCGTGACTGAAGATCATACGTCGTGCTGACGAACGAGCCGCTACTTCCACCGTGGCATCAATGCCTTGAGTTACCTTTTCCGGGAATCGGTTGGAGGATGGGTTACGGGCAAGTGGTGCAGTGGAATTTTTGCCTCCGGTTAAATAGTCTTTCAGAAAAACAAGCTCAGCAATATATGCTGAATTTCCCCGAACCTGATGCATGGCAAGGCGCGTACGCTGAGTGTCGATCAGAACCTTGGATAGTATAATGACTGACACCATTTACGACGTTCTCATTATCGGCTCTGGCCCTGGCGGCTATGTTGCGGCGATCCGCGCGGCGCAGTTGGGGCTGAGAACGGCGTGTATCGAAAGCCGCGAGACGCTTGGCGGCACGTGCCTCAACGTCGGGTGTATCCCGTCCAAAGCATTGCTCCATTCGTCCGAACTGTTTGAAGCGGCGCATTCGGGCGCGCTTGCCAAATTCGGCGTCGATTTCAAATCGGTGACGCTCAATCTTGACGCGATGCACGCTGAAAAGGCGCTTGCGGTCAAGGAACTGACCGGCGGAATTGCCTTCCTGTTCAAGAAAAACAAGGTTGACTGGATCAAGGGTCGCGCGGCCTTTACGAGTGCGAACAGCGTCACCGTTGCAGGGCAGACCTACACCGCGAAGAATATCGTCATCGCCACCGGGTCGTCGGTTACCCCGCTGCCCGGCGTGACTGTCGATCAAAAGCTCGTGGTCGATTCGACGGGTGCGCTGACGCTGCCTCAGGTGCCCAAGCACATGGTTGTGATTGGCGGCGGGGTGATCGGGCTTGAACTCGGATCGGTCTGGCGTCGGCTTGGCGCGCAGGTGACCGTCGTTGAATATCTCGACCAGATTCTCCCCGGATTTGACGAAGAGGTTCGCAAGGAATCGGCCAAGCTTTTCAAAAAGCAGGGCTTTGTGATGAAGACGGGGATGAAAGTCACCGGCGTCACGGCGACGGGCGATAGCGCCACCGTGACGCTTGAACCCGCAAACGGCGGCGACGCCGAAACGATCGAAGCTGACGTCGTGCTCGTTTCGATCGGAAGACGACCCAATGTTGACGGGCTTGCACTCGATGCCGCGGGACTGCGGCTTAACGCGCGCGGCCAGATCGATACCGACCACAGATTTGCGACAAATATTCCCGGCATCTGGGCGATCGGCGACGTTATTCCAGGGCCAATGCTTGCGCACAAGGCCGAAGATGAAGGCATTGCGGTGGCTGAAAACATCGCGGGGCTGACGGGCATCGTCAACCATGATGTGATCCCGAGCGTCGTCTACACGCTTCCCGAAATTGCGGGCGTTGGCCTGACCGAGGAACAGGCGCGCGCGCGCGGCGAGGTCAAAATTGGCAAATTCCCGATGATGGCGAACAGCCGCGCCAAAACCAACCGCGACACCGACGGCTTTGTCAAAATTATCGCCGACGCCAAAACCGATCGGGTGCTGGGCGTCCACATTATCGCGAGCCTTGCCGGAACAATGATCGCGCAGGCTGCGCAAGCGATGGAATTTGGCGCGACGAGCGAAGACATCGCCTACACCTGCCACGCCCACCCGACGCACAGCGAAGCGATCAAGGAAGCCGCGATGGCGGTTACGGGCAAACCGATCCATATCTAGCGGGAGAAATTTTCCCTCAACATACACAACATTGACACTCATGTGCCCCCAAAACCGGGCCAGAGCGACGCTGCAAACGCGGCGTGCGGACATCACATAAGCGGCGATCACCAACAAAAAATTGGCGCACCAGACCGCAATCGCGCGCCGCGACTTGTGTTGTGGGGCCAGCTTCGCGAATCGGTTCATTCTCAGAACTTAGCATAAACATATCGTGTGGGAAAGTGGAAAATTTAGGGGCGAGAAATCGAATTCCTCTCCCCCTGCGGGAGAGGAGTGCCGTCCCGCGTACGCCCCATCGCCCCGGTTGAAACTAGGGCATGATGATATGAACCTATTTCCGTTCCGTGAGCTTGTCGAAGGGCTGCACTTCGTACTTGATGTTGTTGAAAAGAAAGGGCGACCCTTCGACAAGCTCAGGGAACGGGTGTTTGCCATGAGTCAATCTCGATGAGCCTTGGTACAAATCAACGGTTGGACAAAGTCCTTTGTTAGACCGACGTCGCCCGCCCCTTTCCTAGCCTCTCCCGCAGGGATGTCCCGAGCGAAGTCGAGCGAGCGAGTGGGACATGATTGCCAACCTGCCCCCCACCTGCGTAAAGCCGGATTGAGCCGCGTGCTTTTGCGGCAAGGAAGGTTTTACGATGAAGCTGGTGCGTTTGGCATGGTCGATCCTGCGCGGAGTCAAGGACGGGCTTGTCCTGATTTTCATGCTCTTGTTTTTCGGCGCGCTTTACATGGCAATGTCGGCGACGCCCAATGCCGCGCGCAATAAGGGCGGCGCGCTCGTTCTCGGATTTGACGGTCCGATTGTTGATCAGCCCACCGCAATCGACACGCGCGAACTGCTGATCGGCGCAGCGCAGGTTGGCACGCAGTACCGGCTTGATGATGTGCTGCGCGCGATTCAAAGCGCGGCAAAGGATGATGCGATCAAGGCCGTCGTGCTTGATCTTGACCGGTTTTCGGGCGGGGGGCGTGTCGCGCTTGAAAATATCGGCGATGCGCTCAAACTGATGAAGGCCGCAAAAAAGCCGATCTATGCTTTTGCCACGGGCTATTACGATCAAAGCTACGGGCTTGCAGCTTATGCCGATGAGATATGGCTTGATCCGATGGGCGCGGCGGCGATTTCGGGGCCGGGCGGCACCCAGCCTTATTTCAAGGGTTTGATCGACCGGCTTGGCGTCAACGTCCACGTCTACCGTGTCGGAAAATACAAATCCTTTGTCGAACCGTACACGCTTACGCAGCAATCACCCGAAGCACGCGCGGCCAATCTCGCGCTCGTCGATGCCATCTGGTCAAACTGGAAAGCGCGCATCGCAGCGGCGCGCCCCAAGGCAAAGCTTGACGAATATATCGCGGCGGTTTCAGCCGGCGCGGCGGCACAATCGGGCGATCTGGCCAAGGCAAGCATCGAGGCCGGGATTGTCGATAAGCTCGGCGATTTCGACACATTCGGCACGCGCGTCGCAACGCTCGTCGGCAGCAACGATGATGACACTCCGAGCGATTTCAAAAACGTCGAAATTGGCGACTATATTGCAGCGAACCCACGCAAAGGATCGGGCAGTCAGATCGGCATCGTCCATGTCGCTGGATCAATCGTCGACGGTGAAGCGCCCTCGGGCACTGCGGGCGGTGAGACGATTGCGACACTGATCCGCGACGGGCTGGCGAATAATGACCTCAAGGCGCTGGTGGTACGCGTCGATTCGCCCGGCGGTTCGGCGTTTGCGTCCGAACGCATCCGTCTGGCGATCCTCGAAGCCAAAAAGCAGGGGTTGCCCGTGATCGTTTCGATGGGCAACGTCGCCGCATCGGGCGGATATTGGGTGGCGATGGCGGGTGACAAAATCTATGCCGAACCGTCGACGATCACGGGTTCGATTGGCGTGTTCGGCATTGTCCCGACGTTTGAAAACAGCCTCGCGCGCTACGGCGTGACGAGCGACGGCGTCAAGGCAACGCCGCTTTCGGGCCAGCCCGACATCATCGGCGGCACCAATGCACAGACCGATGCGATGATCCAGGCGGGGATCAACACCACCTATGATCGCTTCCTCGCGCTGGTCTCGAAATCACGCAAATTGCCGCTCGCACGCGTTGCCGAAATCGCGCAGGGCCGCGTCTGGGATGGTGGCAGCGCGCGCCAGATCGGGCTTGTCGATGCGTTTGGATCGCTTGACGATGCGGTTGCCGAAGCCGCCCGCCGCGCCAAGCTTGATCCCTCCGCCGTCCGCCGCGTGATGCTCGATAAAAAGCCTGGTTTCCTGTTCAGCCTGATCAACAGCGCTGGCCAGCGCGACGGATCATCAACAATCACGCGCAGTGATATATTCACCCGGATGATCGCTATCCAACACGCGCAGTTTGTTTCGGGGTTCGTTGGTGCGGCTGAAATTCTTGGCGGGCCGGTCGTTCAGCTTCGTTGCCTCGAATGTCCCGCCGCGCCCGTGCGCACGCCACCCATGTCGATTCTGGCGCTTATCAAGGACAGATTTTTCAAATGATCGACATTCGCGCCGCCACGCCCGACGACGCTGCGGCGATCGCCGCAATCTACGCGCCCTACGTCGTCACCAATGCCGTTTCGTTTGAAACCGAGGCGCCCTCGCCGCGGACGATGCGGACGCGGATGACCGCGCATGAGGGGCTTTATCCGTGGCTCGTCGCGGTTGAGGAAGAAAGCGACATCGTGCTCGGCTATGCCTTTGCCAAGCCCTTCCGGCTCGGCCCCACCTACCGCTTCGTCGTGGAAACCGCCGTCTATGCTGCGGGCGCGCTTGAGGGGAAGGGGGTCAAGCGGTCGCTGCTCGGCAGTTTGATCGCGACGCTGACGGGACAGAATTTCACGCAGGCGATCTGCACGTTGATGACGCCCAATGACCAACTGATCCAGCTTTACGAAGCGGTCGGCTTCCGCCGCGCGGGTGCCTACCGCGAAGTGAGCTACAAGGGCGGACAATGGAACGATGTCGGGCTGTGGCAGCGCGAACTCGCCGAAGCCGCAACCCCGCCCGATGAGCTAAAGTCAGCCAGCGACGTGGGAATCATCCGGAGCTAGGCTTCTACCGGGAAAGACAGGCGGCGCGGGACGACGCCCCTCCCCCTTGCGGGAGAGGGGAACATGTTACCAGGCAATCAGGTGCGGCACGATCAGGCGGCCGATTGCCGCGCACATTCCCACCGCAAGGCTGTACCACAGCCCGATGTAATAGAGGCTGTCTGAGGGGCAGTGGAGATTGTAGCTGAACGCGCCAAAGCTGCCCGCAGCGATACCGACAAGCCAGCCCGCGTGGTTAAGCGCGGTTGGTGCGCCGCGCCGCAGCCAGGCCGTCATCGCACCCCCAATCACGATCGCACTCGCGCCGCTGATCATCAGGCAGGCGGGGCCAGTCTGGAAACCCACGGTGTACATGTCCAGAGGATGACCCGCCGACATCCCCGCTGCAAAGCGGCACAGTGCGGCAATCGGCAGCAGCGCCACCGCTGCAAGCATCCATTTCCAGCCATTGTAATGATTGCCAACTGCGGGCCGCGCCGTCGCCGAAACCGAAAAAATCGTCGCAAGGCCAAGTAGCAGCAGCAATCCGCTGCGGATGATCACGATCGGATGCGGATTTCCCGCCGCCAGATCATGCCGCATCCCGAATTGGGTGACGACAGCGATTGACGTCAGCGCGGCAATCGCGGCTGCGACGAGCAGCAGGTCATTCTGGCGGATTGGCCGGACAGGGGTAAGATCTGCAACCAGATCATCAATGATTAAATTAGACGCCATTCACTCTCTCTCAACCAGAGTGGCCAGTTTTTTGAGGCCGCGGTGGATATTCACTTTAACAAGCGGTTCGGATTGGCCACAGCGCGCTGCGGCCTCGGCAATTGAAAGCCCGTCAATCTTGACGAGCCTGATCACGTCAGCCTGACGCGGCGGAAGCTGTTCGAGCAAACGGTCGATGCTGATTCGCGCAACGATCGCGGGTTCTACCGGCGTTGCAGCCCAATCGTCGCTAATCAACACCTCATCGGCACGGTAGGTTTTACGCAGTTGATCAACCCAGCGGTAGCGCGCGATCGCCGCGAGCCACGGCAGGAACGGCCGGTCAGCTTCAAACGTCGCGCGCTTTTTGTGCAACGAGATCAGCGTTTCCTGCACCAGATCATCAACCATCACGGGCGCGATCCGCTTCGCAAAAAAGCGCGTCAGCCACTTCCTGCTCTCGGTTAGCAGCGTCAGATAGGCCGCGCTATCACCGCGCTGCGCCATCGCCATCAGCCGTGAAAGAGAGGCATCATCAACTGTCATCGTTCACACCGCACCTCCCCACACTCGCCAGACTTAGCCGATATATCATACTTGTCCGAGCAAAGGGGCCGGTTCACTCGGACAAGCAGATCCAGTGCATGATGTTATCTTGCACCTTTGTGAAGATCCACGACCCGGGAGCTCTAATCCCGCTGACCCACTTCTTCACAATCTCGACACCGGGTGTTCGCGGCGGCGCTGCAAAAAGTTACATCGCGCGTTCGAAAATGCTACGCTAAGGACGCGTGGTGGACACAACCGAACAATTGGCACGAACGCACAGCCGGTCGCTTTGGCGTGAGGAATTGCGCGCGACGTTGGCACTTGCGCTGCCGCTGGTTGGCGCGAACCTGCTCCAGATGGCGGTTTATGCCGTCGACGTGATGTTCGTCGCGCGCCTGGGTACGGTCGAGTTTGCCGCGTCAACGCTTGGCGTATTCCTGCTGAGCCTGGCGTTATGGGGGCTCATCGGCCTGACGGGTGCATGCGCGCCGATCATCGCGGCCGAGCTTGGCCGCAAGACGCACGCGGTGCGTGAAGTGCGCCGATCGTTCCGTATGGCGATGTGGCTTTCGGTGCTGGCGAGCCTACCGCTGATGCTCGTTTTGGCAAACGGCGAAACGACCCTCCGCTTTGCCGGGCAGGATCCACTCGTCGCCGCGCGCGCGGGTGCTTTCCTCGATATCGTTCTATTCTGTCTGATCCCCGGTGTCGCTTCGGGCGTGATGCGCAATGTATCGGCAGCACTCGGGCGGCCAAGCTGGGCGCTGATCATCACCGCGCTCGCGCTCGGCATGGGGATCATCACCAACTGGATATTCGTCTTTGGCCATCTGGGTATGCCAGCGCTCGGGCTTGAAGGGTCTGCACTGGCAAGCGTTGTCACCAGCGCCGCGATGTGCCTTGCCTGGGGTGCCGTGCTGCGCTTCGATGCCAAGCTGCGCCGCTATCATCTGTTCGGGCGCTGGTGGCGCACCGAATGGTCACGCATGATCGAAATCGTCAAACTGGGAACGCCGATTGCACTTGCCTGGACGATGGAGGGTGCTCTGTTTGGTGGCGCTGCGGTGCTGATGGGGCTGATCGGAGTTGCCGAAGTTGCAGCGCACGGCGTTGCGCTCAATATCGCGGCACTGGCGTTTCAAGTCCCGCTCGGCGTCGCGCAGGCGGCGACGATCCGCGTCGGGCTGGCTTACGGCGGTGAAGACCGTGGCGGCGTGCAGCGTGCGGGGTGGACAGCGATCATTCTCGGCACGGGGTTCATGGTGATCACCGCGCTGCTAATGTGGACCGCGCCGTACATGCTCGTCGGCATTTACATCGACACAAGCGCACCCGAAAATGCGCGCACGACGGCGCTGGCGCTCAATTTTCTGCTCGTCGCGGCGCTGTTTCAACTGTTTGACGGTGCCCAGGTTGTCGGCGCTGGCGCGCTGCGCGGGCTTCAGGATGCGCGCGTGCCGATGCTCTACGCCGGCTTTGGCTATTGGATCGCGGGATTTGGTACCGCGATTGTTTTGGGGTTTTATACGCCGCTCGCCGGGCAGGGCATCTGGCTCGGTCTGGCGACGGGGCTTGCGGTTGTGTCAGCGCTGATGCTGCGGCGTTGGGCACGCCGCGAACGGCTTGGCCTGGTGCCGCACCACCCCACCTAAATAGATTCGCAGTTCGCCTTGACGACGCGGCATGTCGCCACCATATGCGTCTCGTTAGCAGTCCCCTTTGGTGAGTGCTAACATGCGAATCGCAAAGTCTGTTCAGGCGTTGGCCGGTGCAGCAAACATAAAGGGAAAGCATATGTCATTTCGTCCCCTGCACGACCGCGTGCTGGTTCGCCGCGTTGAAGCGGAAGAAAAAACTGCTGGCGGCATCATCATTCCAGATACCGCCAAGGAAAAGCCACAAGAAGGCGAAGTCGTCTCGGTCGGCTCGGGCACCAAGGCAGAAGACGGCACGATCACGCCGCTCGACGTCAAGGCTGGTGACAAAATTCTATTCGGCAAATGGTCGGGCACCGAAGTCAAGCTTGGCGGCGAAGACCTGCTGATCATGAAGGAATCGGATATTCTCGGGATTGTTGGCTAAGGCCAACGGGCTCGGGATTGTTGGCTAACTTTCTCCCCACATCACATAAAGGAACAGCAACATGGCTGCAAAAGACGTAAAATTTGGCCGCGATGCGCGTGAACGCATTCTGCGCGGCGTCGACATTCTCGCAGATGCGGTGAAGGTCACACTCGGCCCCAAAGGCCGCAATGTCGTGCTCGACAAGAGCTTCGGCGCACCGCGCATCACCAAGGACGGTGTTACCGTTGCCAAGGAAATCGAACTCAAGGACAAGTTCGAAAACATGGGCGCGCAGATGGTTCGCGAAGTCGCTTCGAAAACCAACGACGTCGCGGGCGATGGCACCACGACAGCAACCGTTCTTGCGCAGGCGATTGTTCGCGAAGGCATGAAATCGGTAGCTGCTGGCATGAACCCGATGGACCTAAAGCGCGGCATCGACATCGCAGTGACCGCAGTTGTCGCCGATCTCGTCAAGCGTTCGAACCCCGTTTCGGGTACGGCCGAAATCGCTCAAGTCGGGATCATCTCGTCAAACGGTGATGTTGTGGTTGGCCAGAAGATTGCCGAAGCCATGGAAAAGGTTGGCAAGGAAGGCGTGATCACCGTTGAAGAAGCCAAGGGCCTCGATTTCGAACTCGACGTTGTTGAAGGGATGCAGTTTGACCGCGGTTATCTGTCGCCTTATTTCATCACCAACGCTGAAAAGATGCTCGTCGAACTCAACGACCCTTACATCCTGATCCATGAAAAGAAGCTTTCGAACCTTCAAGCGATGCTCCCGATTCTCGAAGCTGTCGTTCAATCGGGCCGCCCGCTCCTGATCATCGCAGAAGACATCGAAGGCGAAGCGCTTGCAACGCTCGTCGTCAACAAGCTTCGCGGCGGCCTCAAGGTTGCTGCGGTCAAGGCACCTGGCTTTGGCGATCGTCGCAAGGCGATGCTTGAAGACATCGCGATCCTGACGAAGGGCGAAATGATCTCCGAAGACCTCGGCATCAAGCTTGAAACCGTCACGCTTGCGATGCTTGGCTCGGCCAAGCGCGTTTCGATCGACAAGGACAATACCACGATCGTCGACGGTCTGGGTGACAAGGATGCGATCAAGGGCCGCGTCGAAGCGATCCGTCAGCAGATCGAAAACACGACAAGCGACTATGACAAGGAAAAGCTTCAAGAACGCCTTGCCAAGCTTGCTGGCGGCGTAGCCGTGATCAAGGTCGGCGGCGCTTCAGAAATCGAAGTCAAAGAACGCAAGGACCGTGTTGATGATGCGCTTCATGCCACGCGTGCAGCGGTTGAAGAAGGCGTTGTTCCCGGTGGTGGTACAGCGTTGCTCTATGCAACCAAGGCGCTTGATGGCCTCAAAGGCATCAATGACGATCAGACACGCGGGATCGACATCATCCGCAAGGCGATCGTCGCGCCACTGCGTCAGATTGCCCAGAATGCGGGCGTTGACGGTGCGGTAGTTTCGGGCAACCTCTTGCGCGAAAATGACGAAACGATGGGCTTCAACGCAGCAACCGATGTGTATGAAAACCTCGTCAAGGCTGGCGTGATCGATCCGACGAAGGTCGTTCGTACCGCGCTTCAGGATGCAGCATCGGTAGCGGGTCTTTTGATCACCACCGAAGCCGCAATCTCCGATGCACCCGAAGACAAAGCTGGTGGCGGTGGCGGAATGCCCGGCGGCATGGGCGGAATGGGTGGCATGGGCGGTATGGACTTCTAGTCCGAACGCTTTTGCTTCACGACAAAGCGAGGCCGGGAGGAAACTTCCGGCCTTTTTGTCGGGTTGGTTACTCGGGCCGTGGCGGCTCGGGTGCCTCGGTCGTGTCGTTGGTGAGGCTGGGCGTGATGCTCTGGTCATCAAGCATCGCTGCGGCGTCGTTGAGCGCATCAGCCTCACCGCGCGTAACGCCGCCTACGCCAGGATCATTAGGGCCGCCGCCACAGGCTACAAGAACGGCGGCAAGCGCGATCGCGGTGATGTGGCGAAACATGTTCATTTGAAACTCCGGCGGAAACAAGCCAAACAACAAAAGGCCGCACCCCCGAAGGAATGCGGCCTCATGATAAATCAACTCAGCCCGAAGGCTAAACGAATATTACTTAGCAGCGTTGGCAGCGGCATCAACAGCGCTGTCCTTCATTGCGTCGGCGCTGTTTGCCATTGCATCGGCACCATTGGCCATTGCATCGGCACCATTCGACATCGCATCGGTTGCGTTGCCCATTGCATCCATCGATGCATCAGCAGCGTTTTCAGCACCAGCAACGGCATCGCTTGCCATCGCATCAGCAGCGTTGGCTGATTCGTCAGCAGCTTTCTGGCTGCAAGCAGCAAGGCCAAGTGATGCGGCAAGTACA
>JAYVVW010000131.1:0-10305 GCA_043786595.1 Sphingomonadales bacterium
CGACGGCGCAGTAATTGTCGCGGGCGTCACAATCGGCTTGCGCGGCGGCATCCGGGCAACCAGCGCACGCCACCACGGCGTAAACATCCGGTAGCGCCCGCCACTGCCCGTCAAAATATCTTCGGGCCGCGCCAGTTGATTGCCATCGTGGAGGACAAGATCAATCTCTTGCGCCAGTTCGGATTCAGCCAATTTCCACCACGGTTCAAAATGGCGATTGGCGTGGATCCTTTTCGCGCCCGTTTGATGCGCAAGCGTGGTCAGCACTGACAACGCATCGCCGCGCCGCAAGATCAGGCGACTGCCCTTTTCGCGGAGTGCCGCATCAAGCGCGACGAGGCTGTGATGCAGCCACCACCGCGACGCGCCACCCATCTTGCGATCACCCGGCGTATCATCGTCTAGAATGAAAACAGGGATTACCGCGCCGTCGACCAGCGCCGCATCAAGTGCGGGATTATCGGCCAATCGCAGGTCGCGACGGAACCAGAGGATGACGGACTCAGGCATCGCCAGTCTAACGCCGAAGCTTTGCCAAAAGTTTCGCCCAGCGCTTTGGCCATTTGCCAAAAATCACCGGTTCGTAGGCGGCGAAGGCAGCCGTTTTCGAGATTTCGGATCGGTTGGGATAGGCGATGATCGTGCCGCTCAACCCGAACAGCGTCGCTTTGCCGTTGATCAGTTGCGACCATGGCAGCAGCAAATCGCCCGCGTGCCGCCCGACAATCGTCGCCCCGACGACTTTGCCCTTTGCGCGCATGACTTTGATGAAGCCTTGCGTTTCACCTTCGGCAATCGCGCGGTCATTGTGCGCGAAATGCTGAGTGGTGACATCGACGCTGCCGAATTGTTTGCGCGCTGCGTGTTCGGTCAGCCCGACCTGCGCGAGCTCGGGATCGGTATAGGATACCCACGGCAAAGCGCGGAAATCGGCTTTGCTGGGCAGGCCAAGTGCAAGGTTAGCAACCACAGTCGCGCCGTCATAGCCCGAGGCATGGGTGAAACGCGGGCCTTCTCGACAATCGCCAATGGCATAGATTCTACGATTGCTCGTCCGCCTGCGCGCATCGACGACGATTCCGTCTTTTCCAACTTTCACGCCTGCGGCCTCAAGCCCGATATCCTCAACATTGGGCGCACGGCCGACGCTGACAAGCAAATGGCTGGCAGCGACGCTTTCGCCACCATCAAGGTTGATGACAATATCAGCGCCGTGACGTGCAACCGAAGTGACGGCCTTGCCTGTCTTGAACACAACACCTTCACGTTCAAGCGCGCTGACCACAATCGCTGCGGCCTTTGGATCGTCGCGCGGAAATGGACGATCCTGCTCGATCACCGTAACGTCTGATCCAAGCCGTCGAAACGCCTGCGCCATTTCCATCCCGATCGCGCCGCCACCCATGATCGCGAGATGGCTGGGAAGCACGTCGAGATCGAAAATCTTTTCATTGGTAAGATAATCAACACTCTCGAGGCCGTCGACCTTGGGCACGCGCGGTCGCGAACCGGTGGCGATCACGATCCGCTTGGCGCGCAGATGCCTTGATCCAACCGCGACGGTCTGCTTGTCAATGAGGCCGCCACGCCCTTTGATGACCTCAACACCCATGGCTTCGAACCGCTCCTGCGAATCGACCGGCGCAATCGTCGCAATCGCCGCGCGCACATGATCGCGCACCGCCAGCCAATCGACCTTTGGCGGGTCGATCGTCACACCAAGGCGCTGGCCATGCCGCGCTTCATGCGCACGTGCCGCCGCCGCAATCAGCGCTTTTGAAGGTACACAGCCGGTATTGAGGCAATCGCCGCCCATTGGCCCTTCTTCGATCAGAGCCACTTTCAGCCCGAGCATCGCGGGACCACCCGCTGCTGTCAGCCCGCCCGCGCCCGCGCCGATGACGACGATGTCATAAACCTGATCCACACGCACCTCGCAGCCGAAAACGGGATATCCCAGTCTTGATCGCGTGGTGGCCTTTCAGCGAACCGAACGCAAGACCGCGCGTTGACTTAGGCGGAATATTGTGGCTCCCTTCGCGCAGATAATTTGACGCTGAGAGGATTAACATGCTTGTTCTGCGCACCCCCGATGAAGCGTTTGCCGATCTGCCCGATTATGCGTTTGCACCGCATTATATGATGGTGACCGACGACGATGGCACCGCGCTGCGCATCCATTACGTCGATGAAGGGCCAAGCGATGCGCCGCCCATCCTGCTGATGCACGGTGAGCCAAGCTGGTCTTACCTCTACCGCAAGATGATCACGCTGCTTGTGGCGCAGGGGCACCGTGTGATCGCGCCTGATCTGATCGGCTTTGGCAAATCGGACAAGCCAACCGACCGCAACGATTACACCTATGAACGCCATGTCAACTGGATGAGCCAGTGGTTAAGCGGCACGGGGATCGCAGACATCACGCTGTTTTGTCAGGATTGGGGTGGGCTGATTGGCCTTCGCCTCGTTGCCGCGTTCCCCGATCTGTTTGCCCGCGTTGTGATTGCCAATACGGGTTTGCCGATTGGTACGGGCTGGTCTGAAGGGTTCGAAAGCTGGCGCGCGTTTAGTCAGAAAGTTGATCCGTTCCCATCGGGCTACATCGTCAACGGAGGCTGCGTTCGCGATCTGACACCCGCCGAGGTAGCCGCATATGATGCGCCGTTTCCCGACGAACGTTTCAAAGAAGGCGCGCGGCAATTCCCCACGCTTGTCCCCGTCACCGCCGAACATGCTTCTGTCGCGGAGAATATCGCCGCATGGGACGTGCTTGACCGGTTTGAACGCCCGGTGCTGACCTGCTTTAGTGACAAGGACGCCGTCACGGCAGGCGGTGAGAAGCTGTTTATCAAGCGCATGCCCGGAGCAGCAGGGCAACCGCACCGCATCATCAAAGACGCAGGGCATTTCCTTCAGGAGGATAAGCCAGACGAACTCGCGGCGCTGATCGATCAGTTTATCAGCGATACAAGGTACAGCGGATGACGCTTGATTATGATCTCAACTGGTCGTTCCGATCGCCCTATTCCTATCTGATCACGAAAAGGCTCGTCGCGCTCGAACGCGATTATGATGTGAAATGTAACGTTCGCGTTGTTTACCCGATTGCAGTGAGGCAGCCTGATTTCTTCGCGAACAACGATCCGTTGTGGCTGAGCTATTTCATGCGCGATGTCTTCCGTTCAGCCGAATATCTCGGCCTGCCGTTCCGCTGGGCACGGCCTGATCCGGTCGTGTTCGACATTGCAACGCGAACCTGCGCCAGCGACCAACCCCACATCCACCGTCTCACCCAATTGGGGCAGGCTGCGGCAGAGGCTGGCAAAGGCCTCGCTTTTCTCGATGAGGTCAGCAGTCTTATCTGGAGCGGGTCGGTCGACGGATGGAACGTAGGCGATCATCTGGCGCAAGCAGCGGCGCGCGCGGGGCTAAACCTTGCAACACTCGATACGATTGTCGCGAACGAAAGCGATCGCCTTCTCCGCGCAATCAACGCAAATCAGGATGATCAGCGGAGCGGCGGCCATTACGGCGTGCCGCTCATGGTTTTTGACGGCGAGCCATTCTTCGGACAGGATCGTTTTGACCAGATGAAATGGCGGATGGCACAAAAGGGGCTGAAATCACGCTAACGCCTCTGCTTTTTTCCGCGCTTTGACCACTGGCGCGCGCGCCACGCGCCCGGATTTGGCGAGCATATTCTTTAGGTAATGGCCGGTATAGCTGCGCGGGTTCGCGGCCACATCCTCGGGTGTACCTTCCGCGACGATTTCGCCACCCTTCACGCCGCCCTCAGGACCAAGATCAATGATCCAGTCAGCGGTCTTGATGACATCGAGGTTATGCTCGATCACGACAACGCTGTTGCCCTGTTCGACAAGCGCGTGGAGCACCTCGAGCAATTTACGGACGTCTTCAAAGTGGAGGCCCGTCGTTGGTTCATCGAGAATGTAAAGCGTCTGCCCCGTCGCGCGGCGGCTGAGTTCTTTTGCCAGCTTGACGCGTTGCGCTTCACCACCAGAAAGCGTTGTCGCCTGCTGGCCAACCTTGACATAGCCGAGCCCGACTTCGGCGAGCATCGCCATTTTGTCACGGATCGGCGGCACCGCCTTGAAAAATTCGACCGCATCTTCGACTGTCATGTCGAGGACGTCGGCAATGCTCTTGCCCTTGAATTT
This sequence comes from Sphingomonadales bacterium, assembly GCA_043786595.1. Classification (GTDB taxonomy): domain Bacteria; phylum Pseudomonadota; class Alphaproteobacteria; order Sphingomonadales; family Sphingomonadaceae; genus Aquisediminimonas. The sequence continues at coordinate 4,179 of JAYVVW010000131.1, forward strand.
GACCTCAAGCGTTTCGCGATTGTAGCGCGCGCCTTTGCACTGTTCGCAGGTGACATAGACGTCGGGCAGAAAGTGCATTTCGATCTTGATCAGCCCGTCTCCGCTGCACGCCTCGCAGCGCCCGCCCTTAACGTTAAAACTGAACCTACCCGGTTTATACCCGCGCGCGCCGCTTTCGGGAAGTCCTGCAAACCAGTCACGAATGTTGGTGAAGGCCCCGGTGTATGTTGCCGGGTTTGATCGCGGCGTCCGCCCGATCGGCGATTGATCAATGTCGATCACCTTGTCGAGATATTGCAGCCCGTCAATCTTGTCATGCTTGCCTGCAATCATCCGCGCGCCGTTAAGCGCCCGCGCCGACGCTGCGTAGAGTGTGTCGATCGTGAAGCTCGATTTTCCGCTTCCCGAAACGCCAGTGATGCAAGTGAACGTCGATAGCGGGATCGACGCCGTCACGCCGCGCAGATTGTTCGCCGTGGCGTTCTTTACCGTCAGTTTCTTACCAGAACCCTTGCGCCGCTTGTCCGAAATCGGGATTGAGCGTCGCCCGGTCAGATAATCTGCGGTCAAGCTCCCTTCTGCTGCTTCGATATCGGCAAGCGTTCCCTGCGCAACGATCGCGCCGCCGCGCACGCCGGCGCCTGGCCCCATATCGATGATATAATCGGCGGTGCGGATCGCGTCTTCGTCATGTTCGACAACGATTACACTATTGCCCAGATCGCGGAGCCGCTTGAGCGTTTCGAGCAGCCGGTCATTGTCCTTCTGATGCAGACCAATGCTTGGCTCGTCCAGCACATAGAGCACGCCCGAAAGCCCGCTGCCAATCTGCGACGCAAGCCGGATGCGCTGGCTCTCTCCGCCACTGAGCGTGCCCGATGTCCGGTTGAGATTGAGGTAATCAAGCCCGACATTGTTGAGAAAGCCAAGCCGTTCGTTGATCTCCTTGAGGATCGCTTTGGCAATCTGCTGCTGTTGCGGACTGAGCTTTTGCTCCAGACTGCTGAACCAGTCGAGCGCATCAACAACGCTGCGCCGCGTTGAAATACTAATGTCTTCGCCCGCGATTTTGACACAGCGCGCCTCTGGCTTTAACCGCGCGCCGTCGCAGGTTTCGCACGGTGCGCTTGATTGATATTTGGCAAGCTCCTCGCGCATCCACGCGCTTTCGGTCTGGAGCATCCGCCGGTTGAGATTTCCGATCACACCGCCAAACGTCTTTTGCACGTCATAGCTTTTGCGCCCGTCCATGAACGTCAAGCGGATGATTTCCTTGCCCGATCCGTTGAGGATGACCTCACGGACATTGTCAGGAAGCTCGGCCCACGCCGCGTCCATGCTAAAGCCGTAGTGCCGCGCGAGCGACCCCAACACCTGCATGTAATAGGGCGACGGCGGGTTTGACTTCGCCCAAGGAACGATCGCACCCTTCTTGATACTCAGCCCCTCGTTGGGCACAACGAGTTCGGGATCGAAGTAAAGCTTCTCACCCAAACCATCGCACGCCGGACAAGCCCCCTGCGGCGCATTGAAGCTGAACAAGCGCGGCTCAATTTCGGTGATCGTGAACCCCGACACGGGGCATGCAAATTTTTCACTGAACGTAATGCGGCCCGGCGGCGCGTTTGATCCCAGCACCTCTTTCTTGGCCGTTTCGCCGTCGGAAACCTTGGCTTCATCAGGGCTATCGGCAAGATCGAGGAACGCCAATCCGTCGGCAAGTTTGAGCGCGGTCTCGAACGAATCGGCAAGTCGGGTTTCAATCCCTTCGCGCACGACGATCCGGTCAACGACAACTTCGAGATCATGCTTATATTTTTTATCAAGCGCGGGTGCGTCTTCAATATCGAAAAACAGCCCGTCGATCCGCACCCGTGTAAACCCCGCCTTTTGCCATTCCGCGAGTTCCTTGCGATACTCGCCCTTACGACCGCGAACGACCGGCGCAAGCAGATACGCGCGCGTCCCCTCGGGTAGCGCCATCACGCGGTCAACCATCTGGCTGACCGTCTGCGCCGAAATCGGCAGGCCAGTGGCGGGCGAATAGGGAACGCCTACGCGCGCCCATAGCAGCCGCATATAATCGTAAATCTCAGTCACTGTCGCAACAGTCGAACGCGGATTGCGCGACGTTGTTTTCTGCTCAATGCTGATTGCAGGGCTCAACCCATCGATGTGATCGACATCGGGTTTTTGCATCATTTCAAGAAACTGTCGCGCATAAGCCGACAGCGATTCAACGTAACGACGCTGCCCCTCGGCATATATCGTATCAAAGGCAAGGCTCGATTTGCCCGAACCAGAAAGGCCAGTGATCACGGTCAACGTATCGCGCGGGATATCAACATCGACATTTTTGAGATTATGTTCGCGCGCGCCGCGAACCGAAATATGAGTCAGCATGCAGCTATCTGTTCCAGATTTGTTCAAAAAATGCAAGGGTGCATATAGCGGATCGCCGCTTCTGACCGAAATGGGGCGTTTGCGGTTGCTATTCAAGTCGATTCGACGCTGGTCGATTGGCATTGACCGTTTATCACGCAGCTGTGTTGTTGATCTACTACACATACCGTCCAGTCGATCCACACGCGCATTTCGAACATGTGCCTTCTAACAAAAAACATGGCAGCCCCCACCCCGCCATGTAAAAAGGAAATACATCATGTTCAAAGCAATTACCGCCGCCGCGATAGCACTCGCTGCGCCCGCCTTCGCCAACACAACCAACGTGCAGCGGCAGACCGTCCGTTACGGCGACCTCGACCTCTCCAGCGACGCCGGACGTGCGGTGCTCGACACGCGCCTGACGCGCGCCGCGCGCTCGGTTTGCGGCGTTAACGATGCAACCGATCTGGGCAGCAAAATGAGCGCGAGCACATGCTACAAGCGCAGCATCAACGCAGCCCGTGACAATGTTGCCAATGCTATGGCCACGCCCAAGACAGAAGGATGAGACGGATTTGTCTGGTTAAGACCGCCAAGACACAGACTTGGCGGGTTTAGCGGGTAATCCATTCGCCCGACGCACGATATTCTTCACGCACATCGGATTCGGGAAGCGCACCCGAAACATAGCGGCGATCCGCAGCAACTGGCTTTGCCGAAACGACCTGAGCCGCGCTCGCTTCGGATAACACCACTCCCGCGTCAACCACCGGCAAAGCTGCCGCGCCCGCTGCGGCAAAGATCAGCGAATCGAGCGGCGATACGATTTTTGCGCGTGGCCCCGGAACAGGCTCATGCCCCCGGTAGCTTGCGAAAAACGCTTTGGGTTCACCCGCACCGCCTGGGAGACGATAAAAGATATGCGCACCAATTATGCCCACCGGCGTCAATTTTGGCCCCCAAGACGGCGCAACCGCCAATGTGTGATAATTGGTCGCGAGCCCTGCGGGGGCGAAAACATAGCCGGCCAGAGCAGCCTGAGCCACGCGTCGTGCCCGAACCCATCCGGCAAGCGAGGGCGTATGTGCCATTGCGCCGTCGCAACCAAATGTGAACTGGCACAGCGTGCCGGGCCGCTCTGTCCCTTGATAAACCACATCGCAAACCGTCGACGGCCAAGCCGGATGTCGCACGCGGTTCAGCACGACCTGCGCCACTGCCCGCTGGCCGTCGTCGGGTTCATTCGCTGCTTCGTAGTAGATTGCCGACGTCAGGCACAGCGAAGCGCGCAGCGTGTCGGTCGCATTTCGTCCACGAAACACATAGGGCGTTGCAGCAGCGCCGGGCGAAAAGCTTGATGCGGCTGGCGGGACAAACAGCGCGGGCACCGCAATCGGATCGATAAGCGCCGCGCCTGCAACTAAAGGCGCAAGCAGCCCGATCGGATCAATCGCGGCATCAAACGGCTTTGGCGCGTCAAGCATGACCGAAATGTGCGCAGGCGGCGCAATCGCTGGCGCACGCGCGGCGATGAGCGGCTGGATGCAGATGATCGGAAGCGCAAGCATCGCAAGGCCAAACGCAATGCGCGGCCCCTGCCATCTCTTCTTGCTCCGTTTGATCCGCACGCTTGCCATTGCCACCCCGTTAACGCCCCCAAACAATCGACATGAGCGGGGAAGACGGGCCAGTAGCGTATTTTAACGCGCTCGGCTTCCCCCCAAATGGTCACTGTTCCGTTGCGGGACAGATAGTGAGACAAATATTAACGAAGGCTGGCGTCGCGCCTGATCAGCCGACGATCTCTTCGGGCTTGAAGAAGTAAGCAATTTCAATCGCGGCATTTTCGTCACTGTCCGAACCATGCACCGAATTGGCTTCGATCGATTCCGCGAGTTCTTTGCGGATTGTGCCGGCGTCGGCGTTTGCCGGATTGGTTGCGCCCATGATGTCGCGGTTACGCTGCATTGCGTTTTCACCGTCGAGCACTTGAACAACGACCGGGCCTGAGATCATAAAGGTCACCAGATCGTTGAAAAATGGACGCTCGCTGTGAACGGCATAAAATCCTTCGGCCTGTTCGCGGGTCATGTGAATACGCTTTGATGCAACGACGCGGAGGCCACCGTCTTCAAGCATCTTGGTGACAGCACCGGTCAGATTACGACGTGTCGCGTCAGGCTTGATGATCGAAAAAGTGCGCGTGCCGGCCATGATGTCTACTCCAGACTTGGTGTGATAATATCGCGGCGCGCTTAGATGGTGCAGTGCGATATGGCAAGGGGCAGAGCGTGCAAGATCAAGGCCCTTCGACCCATTTGCCGCGTTCATCCTGTTTCCAATAGTGGCGTTCAACCGCATCTCGGTCAGCAAGAGCGCGCCATGCTGCGCGCGCCTCTGCAATGCTGTTTCCATCAAAAAAATAAAACGCGCGGTTAAAGCCAAGTGCAAGATCGCGCCATGTGCCGTCAACCAACGCGATGTTTTCAGCCTTGCTTTCGCCTGCACGTTCGGGAATCGTCAGCAATATCGGCTGATCGCCACCGCGTCCGTGCGGCACGAAGCTTTCGGGCTTGAAGCTCCACAGCAGTGCATCAAGGCTGCGGAGTTGCGCCTCAACGCCCGAGACGATCACCAGACGCTCATTCTGGCTGAGTACACGTTCGGCAATACTCGGCACCACGCGTTCGAGCGGGACATCGGTCAAATGGTAAAAGTCAGCCCTCAAAATTATCCGCCACAAATCGGTCGAGCAGGCGAACGCCGTAACCTGTTGCGCCTTTATCCCAGACCGCCCCCGGCTTTGCTGCCCACACCATCCCGGCAATATCAAGATGCGCCCATTTGACGCCTTCATCAACAAAGCGCTGGAGGAATTGCGCGGCGGTAATCGAGCCGCCCTCGCGCGGGCCGACATTTTTAATGTCCGCAATTGGTGAATCAATCAGCTTGTCATAGGCGGCACCCAGCGGCATCCGCCACAACGGATCGCCCGATGTTTTGCCAGCAGCGTTCAACTGCGCGGCAAGATTATCGTCGTTGGTAAACATGCCGCCGTGCTCATTGCCCAGTGAAATGATGATTGCGCCCGTCAATGTCGCAAGGTCGATCATGACCTTTGGAGCGTAATTTTTTTGAACCCAGGTCATCGCATCGCACAGCACGAGGCGCCCTTCGGCATCGGTGTTGATGACCTCAATTGTCTGGCCAGACATTGATGTAACGACGTCGCCAGGGCGCTGCGCATTGCTTCCGGGCATGTTTTCAACAAGCGCGCACACGCCAATGACATGCGCTTTGGCTTTACGCTTCGCGAGCGCGAGCATCGTCCCCGCGACAGCCGCCGCGCCGCCCATATCCCATTTCATGTCTTCCATGCCGCCCGGAGGCTTGAGCGAGATGCCACCGGTATCGAACGTGACGCCTTTGCCGATAAGCGCAAGCGGCGTTTTCTGCGCGCCGCCAGTGCCGTCCCAACGCAGAATGAGCAGCCGCGCATCGCGCTTTGATCCCTGACTGACGCCCATCAATGCGCCCATGCCAAGCGCCAGCATTTCGGCCTCGTCGAGCGATTCGACGATGACACCTTCAGCCGCCAATGCCTGACACCGCTCGACAAAGCTTTCGGGGTAAATGATGTTTGCAGGTTCCGTTACAAGTTCACGTGTCAGTGCAACGCCCTCACAAACTGCGCTCGCTTTGTCCCAAGCCGCCTGCGTGCCATCGCCTGCGCCGATGATGA
>JAYVVW010000132.1:0-10300 GCA_043786595.1 Sphingomonadales bacterium
ACAGAGAGGACGCTAGACTTGCAGAAGCACGTGAACTGGTAACGCATGGAGGAGGCAGGGAGCGCGCAGACCAGCTAGCTGCAGGGGTTCTTGCGGATCGCATAGCTCACGACGCCAACTTGTTGCGCCTCGATACTGTCCTCGCGCCTGATCGCTTAGCTGAATCGGGAACCAGCGCGGGCGAAAGCCAGTTCCGCGTAGCGGCCATCCTTGCCGATTACAGCAGCAGCCTGGTCGGGCGTGGCTGGATGCATCCATCAAACCCGGGCGACATTCGTCGTTATCAGGCTGACGACAATCTCAGTGCGGTCCATCTCATGTCACCCTTCGGTCGGTTCGGCACGGCGCTGATGGTGCTGGTGTTAGGGTTGCTTGCCTGGGTCGCCAGCAGGCGTTTTGATCTTGCGACTTTTGCCGGCGTTGCCGCCTCGCTCTCGCTTTGGACGCTGTTTTCGACGGCTGCTTATATGGTGCTGGCGAACCTTGCAATTCTTCCATTCACCGGGCGTAACATCTATCTGCTTTCGGCCTTTTCGGTCAGCGATTTGATCGAAGGTGGTATGCTGTTTGCGATTGCGATACGTGTGCTTGGGCAGAAGAAATTCTGATGGCAAAAACCAAGCTCCGCCAAAATGCAAGGCTGTCTCAACTAACACCGGCAAAATCTGCTTGGCTCATCCGTGCTTTTGTACCGGCCCTGCTAGCGCTTGTTACGCTCGCAATACTATTGTCAAATTCCCGCAAGCCAGACTTCAGCAACAATATTGCTGCGCCCGGCTATGCTGCAGCGATCAACGAGATACTTGTGCCAATGGGATGGCTAGTTGCTGCGACGCCCGGTGAGACTTCTGTCGTGAAGCTTCGCGCCGGTGTGATTGACACACTTCCCGCATTGAGTAAGTTCTATCGCTCTTCTCCGCTTAAATCTGATCTGGAGCGGGATGATCCTGATATCTGGGATTTTGAGGGCGGTGGTCTCGTCGGTTTGCAGGCGAATGCCCGCTTCGCGCAGGGACCGTTCCGCGACTCTGGCTGGACCGGAGACATTCTCTATGGCCGTGCACGAGCCTTCGCAACCTTGACAGCGCTTGACGGCAGTGGTGCGAAAATAGAATTCAATCTTCGTCAACCTGATCCCAATCAAGCTCCAGATATTTTGTCGGTTTCAATGACAGGCCTCTCACCTGCTAAAACACGCACTGTCGCCAGAAAATTTGCGATGCGCGACAGTGATGCGCCTGGCAGCGAATTTGGCACGGCACAGCTCATCGGATCAACGCTCGTCATCATGCGGTTGGGCCGTATTACCGTAGTGACGGATTCAAGTCGAGGGAAGCAAAGGTCTAATGCTTCTAGGCCAACACCCCTTCTGGTTGCGAGCGGCGGAAATATATCCTTCATGTACGGGGACCGCCAAGTTGGCCCTACCTACCGTTTTCAAACCGAACAGACTCGTCTTTCGGGTTATCGTCCGTTTGGACCTCGAAGCAGGGATTTGGAGTTGGGATCGTTTGGAGCATCGCTCGAAACCGCCTTGACCAGCGTTGTTACCAGTGGTGGTCAATCGGTGCGCCTCAGCCTTGACCGCGATCTCCATCGCGCTGTGCAAGGACAGCTTACGGAAACCGCCGGGAAACTAGCTCGTTCCATCGGTCGTAGCAATTTTCCGGCTGCCACCGCAGTGATGGATACGCAAAGCGGCGAATTACTGGCGCTGGCTACTTATCCCTCGCCCAAGGAAGAGGATGCAGGGCTGTCCGCGCGCCTTTCAAGCCGGAATTACAATTTCATGCCACTTCCAGCTGGCTCAACTGCGAAGATTCCATTTTCCGCGGCGATTGTCAGCCAGCGACCCGAACTGCTTGGCTTGCGGGTGCAGGCTGGCACGTCCAATCGACTTTTCGGGACAAATCTTGACCGCGAGGTAAAGGATTTAGTGAGCGGAGAGATCGGCTTCGATGATTTTATCATACGATCTAGCAATAGATATGCTGCCAGTCTGATGGCATTCGGCCTGGTGCGCAACATGGACATGGCATGCCCCTCCGAGCCGTACTGGCTTAACGGAAAGCTCCTGGTACAGCGCCCACGCTTTGCGGGCTTTGTCGGCTTGTCAGGCGCGATAAATCAGTGTGGTGGCACCTTCACCAGATTCAGCGATCCACCTTCGAGCTTTATTCCTCAGGATGGCAGCGGAATCTATTGGGTGTCGCGACTCAAGACAATTTTTGATATTCCCGGCTTAGAGACTGTGCCTCAGGCATTATGGAACCGCGGCGTTTGGGGCGACTTAGCGAGGAGCGACAATGCGCGCGTGCTGGATGCAGTTTCGCCCGAGCAGGAGAGGTTTCAGCTTGGACAGGTCAGGACCTTCACCAATGACTATATCCATCTGATTCTGGGGGGCGTCCACTCGCGCTGGACGACGATCAAGCTCGCCGAAATCTATTCGCGCCTTGTGATGAACCGGCCTGTCAGCGCCACTATGCTTGCCGGACCGGAAATTGTGATCGGCGGGCATCTCGATGGGCTTGATCCGGAGGTTCGGCGCCGACTTCTTGGTGCGATGGAGAACGTAGTCCTGTCTGAAAATGGTACTGCGAAACAGATACGAGGGGTGATTGGACAACTCTCTTCCGATGCGCCTGGCGAGACCATTCGTATTTTTGCCAAAACAGGCACACCGTCGATTGCTCCAACGCAGGACAGCGCAACCAGAACGCTCATGGCGGAGCTGGCCCGCAGACATGAAGTGATTATAGACTTTGCTAACTTGCCAGATGTGAAGCATTCGGGAGAGAGTCGCGCCGAGGCATTTCAACGAATATTGCGCAGCGATGCGTCGCTCGCCGGCATGGGAGTGTCGGCGAAAACACTTGAAGGTGAGCTCATGCGCGGGCGCAGACTTCAGTCAGCCAGAATTGGCGAGTCTATCATACAGGGCAACTCAGTTTTGTGGCCGGTTTCAACCGAGACGGACGACGAACACGGGAACGGAAAGGTGTTTGTCATGGTCGTAGCACGTTATTGCAATGCGGATGATGCTCGGGAAAAGCCAGTTGCGGCGCTAACTTTGGCAATCAACTTTCAGGCGTATGGCGGAGGTTATAAACCGACACTCGACATGGTAAACGATCTTTTTAAGTCAGGGTCTATGCTGCGCTCACGCTTGATGGAGAAAAGAGGTAAGTGTTCCGTACCGAGTAAGCCGCAACACGGATCGCCGATATGACACCATTGGCAAAACTTACACTATTGTCATTAGTGGGGGCTGCTGCGCTTGTCGGGATTGCTGCGTTGCAAATACGATCGGTGCCATCCACCACGCAGTCAGCAAAGCAGGAAACAGACATCGGATTGGAATATGTTGTGGACTCGGTACCTTCCGGAGCGAGCAAGAAGCTAACGCTCTGTGAAATTGCGAGTTTGAACGGACTTGACGAGGATGCTCGCGCGCGCACCTTCGAGGTCAATGCGATCGCGACCAGGACGTGTGCAGATCCGCAAGTGAGATATGAGGACGGGACGCTGCTCCGCCTTGTCGTGGCTTTCGGGCCAAATTCCACCAGACCGAAATACTGCAAAAACATCTGTTTGACCACCCGTTGAAAATTGATCTATCCGCTTCATATCAGCCAAAAAGGCAGTCTCACAATCTGCTGGATCAAGCCCCCGGCGAGTTCCACCGCACCCAAGGGCAAACTGTGCGGGGTGCAGACACTAACTCTCATTCTCTCGCCGTTTTGATGGACTAGCGACATAGAAGCTGCCATTGGTTCGAGCAGGAGAAAACTGCATTTCTGGAAAGAATGTGAAAAATTATCTGCACAGTATCTACACAGTAAAATATTACTGTAAATTATGCAATTAAATCAATTAGTTATGGTAATCTCCTCTCCCGCAAGGGGAGAGGGGGTTTCCCCCCAATCATCCCAGCCATAAGCCTGCGCCACCAGCGTATCGAGTGTCTCGTGATGCTGGCGGATCAGCGTTACCAGGCCGCGATCATGCACGTCGCGTTCTTTGTCGGTCAGCGCGCGGCCCGCTTTGAGCGCCTCAAGCACATTGTAGAGGCCGGTCAGCGTCAGGTCGGCATGTTGGGTCAGAACCTTTTTGCGCAGCTCATCAAGCGCCTCGGCCTCGGTGCGGATGCGGGCTTTGAGCGCTTCGGCGACGTCTGTCGGGAAGGGGAAAGGATCGAAGCATTGTGATTTCACGTAAACAGGGCGGTCTTCAAGCAAGCCACCGACTGATAAGCTCCAAGAAACGTGAAACCGGCTCGTCAACACGCCGAGGAAATAGGCGTCGTCCAAGGCGATGCAGACAAGTTTGTTATCCGGCAGGATCGACATCGGCAGGAACTGGAACACGCGGTGCTTGGCGGTTTCGATGGTGGCGATGTAGCGGGTTACGCCTGCCAGTGCTTTGCGGATTTCGCTGCGTGCTTCGCCATAAATCCACCAGCGTTCGCGTTGACTTGCGCGCCTGTTTTGTTCGCGGTGCGGCTTCACGGTGGTTACAACATGCTGATACACTGCCGGATAGCGATCCCGCACTTGCGTCTCGCTCAGCCCGTAGAGGTCAATTACCTTCACGCAGCGTGGACGGGAGGCCAGATCACGCCCATTGCGATAGTCGAAGATCACTTGGGGTTCGTCGCCCATGCCAGTGCGGATGCGCACACCTTTGCCCTCTTCGTCATTGCGAGGAGCGGAGCGACGCGGCAATCCAGACTGTCTGGCGTTGGCCTCTGGATTGCCGCGCTTCGCTCGCAATGACGGTTGGGTTGAATTCTGGTCGTCAAACCCCATCGCCTCAGCCTGTTCCGGCGTCACGATAAAGCCGTCACCGGACAGTTGCATTCCACGTGAGGAAATTTCGGAGTTCGATTTCAGTGCTACGGTGCTAGCAACGTCCGCACCAGTGCGCAAATCGCTGCTGATCGTTCCAGCCTTCTCAGTGAAAATGAGGTGATCTGGCGCACCGCTTTCATCGGCCACGTCCAGCGCGCGCCCTTCGGCCTTGCCCTTGGCCGCAACGGTCATGCCAATGCGCACCGCCGCGCCGTCCTTTTCATCGACCCAAGGATGATTGGGAATGGCGAAGAGCAAGCTCACTCGGTCTTTGGCATCCAGATGCTTCGCAATCACCCGGCGGCTGAACACCTGCGTGATGCTGTTGGTGGTGACGAAGCCAAGGCGGCGGGTCTTTTCTTTACGCACCGCCAGCGCCGCCTTGTCCCACCAATGCATCACAAAATCGGCGCTTTCGGGAACATCGGTGGTTTTGAACAGGGCATCAAAATAGCCGCCGCCCAGCCGTTCGCGCACGTCCTTGCCGCCAATGAACGGCGGGTTGCCAACGATAAAATCCGCCTTGGGCCATTTCGCCGCCTTGGGATTCACGTAGCGCTCGACCTCTACCCGCGCATCCTCATCGGGCACTTCTTTGCCGGTGACGGGATGCAGCTTCATTGTCTCGCCATCCCAGCGGGTGAGCGGCTTGCCGTGTTCGTCGCGCTCCAGAATTTTTTTGTCCCATGTGATCAGCGCATCGCGGTTCTCAATGGTTTTCACATCGCGCAGCACGGGTTCGGGTGGCATCCGTCCTTCGCCCGATACGCGGAAATGCCATTGGAGATAGCCGATCCACAGCACCAGTTGCGCAATTGCCGCCGCGCGCGGGTTGATCTCTATCCCGAGGAAATTTTCGGGCGTGATGGTGTGGCCGCTCAGCCCCAGCACATAATCGACATCGCCCAGCTCGCTCAGCAGCGAGACAACCTCGCCCTCAAGCTCCTTCATCCGCGCCAGCGCGACATAGAGGAAATTGCCCGTGCCACAGGCAGGATCAAGCACTTTGGTTTGTGCCAACTGGCCGTGGAATTTCTCCACCACGGCGCGGGCTTCATCGGCCTTGTCGGCCTCAATCAAACTCGCCGCCGCCGCCTGAACCCCCGCCCAATCGGCGCGGAGCGGCTCGATCACCGTGGGCATCACCAACCGCTCGACATAAGCGCGCGGCGTGTAATGCGCGCCGAGCTTGGCGCGTTCCTTCCCATCAAGCGCGCGTTCGAGCAAGGTGCCAAAGATCGCGGGTTCGACATGGTTCCATTTGTGCGTTGCCGCCTCGATCAACAGGCCAATTTCGTCGGCATTGAGCGCAATCGCGGTGGTATCCTTGAACAGATAGCCGTTGAAGCGCAGCACGGTTTCGCCCGCTTCGCCCAGCACACCGGCCAATCCGCCCTTGTCCATTGCCTGCCATAGCGATGACAGGTTGGGCGCGAAATTCTCCGGGCGCTTCTGCATCCGGGTGAGGAAGTTGGTGAAGCTGCCTTCGGGGATGAGTCGCACATCCTCGGCAAACATCGTGAACAGGCAGCGCATCAGGAAATCGGCGACGCGAGTGGGGTTTTGTTCGCGTTTTTCGAGGCGCTTTGACAGTTCGGCCAAATGCCCCGCAATCTCGCGAGTGACGCGCGCAGCTTCCTTCGACGGATCAAGGCTGAGCGGGTTGGTCCATATGTCGGCAAGGCGGGCGCGGACATCATCATCGCGCAAATCCGCCAGCATGATGCGGAACCGCGCGGCATCGGGGAACTGGGTGTACGCCTTTCCGGTGCCGCTGAAATCGGCATAGACATCAATGCAGTGGCCAACATCTGTCACCAGCAGGAACGGCGGCCAACCGTGTGTCAGCGGCAATGCCTTGGCATAGCGTTCGGCCTGTCCCTTGGCCTTGAACATTGCCGATGCCCAACCCGGCGTGCCACGCTTCGCCGTGCCTTGCTTCAGTTTTTCGGACGCGGGTTTGCCGAAGAAATCGGATTCGCCGCGCTTTGCGGCCTCGCGGTCAGCATCGCTGCCCTGTTTGGCCTCTAGCACGAAGCAGCCGCGTTTATAGGCATCGAGACGGCCAAAGCTCGTGGTGCCGTCGCCGTTATCTTGAAACACGCGGCGCTCAAACACATAGTCGTTCTGGGCATCGTCGGTTTGACTGCCATTGGGCGGCGGCACGCCAATCAGCGCGGCAAGGCCGTTCACAAAGCTTTGCGTATTGGCGAGTTCAGACCCGCCGGTGATCGCCCACTGCGCAATGAAGGATTCGATTTGATCATTATCTGACACGGACTGTCTTTAGCCGTCGAAAGTCATTACTCGCAACCGATGACTTTAAGTCGAATCACCTCCGTTTGTGTCGAGCCCTTCGACTGCCGCTTCGGCGGAGCTCAGGACATGCTTGCAGGCGCGCGAAGTCGATGGGCTCGGGACAAACGGTTGAACTTAACGTCATTCCGCTTTAGCGGCTGTCGGTCTTGACGTTGGTTCGCATCATTGCTGCCCTGATTGCGCTTATGCCGCTTGTTGCGGGCTGCGCACGCTATAATGAAGAGCCGCTCAACCTCGCTGCGGCTTCACTGAGGATTCCGGATGCCGCCATTCTGGCCCGTGACGCGGCTACCATTGACCGCCCATATCTGAAGCCGATCGCCATTGATCTCGCGCAACCGCTCGACGCAAATGCGGTGGCCGTGCTCGCCGTGCTGGCAAATCCTGATCTCAAGGCGCTGCGTGAACGCGCCGGTGTCGCCGACGCGCAAGCGTTCGCGGCCGGTCTTTTTCCTGATCCGAGTTTCAGCTTCGGCATCGATCACATCATTAAAGGCCCTGACCCGTTTGACAACCTGGCCGGCGCATTGGGCCTGAACCTCGCGGCGCTCAGGACACGTGCGGCGGTGCGGTCGCAAGCACAGGCAGCGGCGCGTCAGGTGCGACTCGATCTTGCATGGGCTGAATGGCAGACCGCAGGACGTGCTCGCCTACAGGCGACGCGCATCGACGGACTGGAGCGAACCGGGGCACTCGCATCGGCAAGCCGGACTGCATCGCAATCGTTACTCGATCGGATGTTGCGCGCCGCTGGTCGCGGCGATTTGCCGCCCGATCAGGTTCAAGGTGCCCGGCTTGCGGCGTTCGACGCTGCCGAACGGCTGCGCGTCAATGAAGGCGACCTCGCTTCGGCCCGGTTCGAAATGACTCGCTTATTGGGTTTGCCCCCCAGCTATCCATTGAGGCTGGCGCGTAATTCAATTCCCAACGAACCGCTCGAACCGGACCGATTGTTCGTCGTCGCCGCGCGCGAACGCCTCGATCTGAAGGCACTACAAGCGGGGTATGCCGCCGAGGAAGCCGCCGTTCGCAAGGCCGTGCTTGATCAGTTCCCAACCCTCGACCTTACGTTGAACGCGGCGCGCGATACCGGCGGCAACCGGCTGTTCGGCCCCGCCATCGGCCTCACCTTGCCGCTATGGAACCGAAATCGGGGCGGCATCGCCATCGAACAGGCCACACGAGCCGCATTAAAGGCCGAGTATTCGGCGCGACTTGCGCAAACGCGCGCCGAGATCGCGGCAGCCGCAGGTGCAATTGCGGTGGCACAACGCCAACGCGCCGCGCTGCTCGCCGACTTGCCGACCCTCACTCGTTTCGCGCAGGCCAACACGCGTGCCGCCGGGCGCGGCGACTTGGCGGTGGCGACCGCTCAAACCGCCGAAGCCGCGTTGCGTGACAAGCAGTTGCTTCTAGCACAGGCCGAACAAGCCATTTCAGAACAGACGATCGCACTCGAGTTGCTGACTGGTGTGCCAAGCGAGAGTTGGCCCCGATGAAAATAAAATCCGCCGCCCTAGGTCTGTTGCTGCTGGCGTCCTGTTCGTCCCCAAGCCCCGAGGCGAAAACCGAGCCGGTCGCACTGGTCAGCGTGGTGCCGGTCGCGGTTGGCCCGATCGCCGAAACCGTGACGATCTATGGCGCAGCGGAGAACGGCACGTCAGGCCGAAATGACCTGTCGGCTCCAATCGAAGCAATCCTGGTCGCGATCGATGCATCCGTTGGCGCGCGCGTCGCGCGGGGTCAAGCCGTCGCCCGGCTCGCGCCAAGCCCTGCGGCGCGGCTCGATCTCGTGCGCGCCGCCAGTGATGCACGACAGACGACTGACGCTCTGGCGCGGGTTCAGCGTCTACGCGCCGATGGCCTTGTGAGCGACGCAGAGGTGCAGGCGGCACGGGCTGCCGCGCGTTCGGCGACTGCAACCCGTGACAGCCTTGGCGCGCGCGGCAGCGGCCTCATTCTTCGGGCCTCTGCATCCGGAACCGTTCAATCGATCGCTCCGAGCGTCGGGGACATAATTCCAGCGGGAGGCGTCGTCGCAACGGTTGCGAGGGATGGCGATCTGCGCGCGCGTTTCGGCATTGATCCCGGCCTGGCGCGTCGCCTTGATGGGGCGTTGCGGCTGCGCATCGTTCCGTCGGGCGGCGGCGCTCCGTTTTCAGCGCTCGTGCTTTCGGTCGATCCTGTGGTCGATCCGCAAACGCGGCTCGCTTCGGTTTATACGCTGATTCCTTTTCAATGGGATATAGGCGCGGGCGAGTCGCTTACCGCTCAAATCCAGCTGAGTGCGCCCGTTACAGCGCTGACCATTCCCTATGCAGCGCTGCTGGATGAAGGTGGACAACCCTTTGTCTATGTTATTGAAAGGAACGTCGCCAAACGCCGCGATGTGATGGTCGGCGCGGCTGAGGGTGAGCGCGTGGCGATCCAGAGCGGTCTCAAAAATGGTGATGCCGTAGTGATAGCCGGCGGCACCGCGCTTGAGGACGGCATGAAAGTCCGAACCAAATGACGCGGTTTCTCGGCCATCACAGCCGGACCGTCTTTCTCGCAGCCATTCTGCTCAGCATCGCGGGTATCGTGGCCGCGACCCGGCTTCCGGTCAGCCTGTTTCCGCACATCAACTATCCCCGCGTCGTCGTGTCGGTCGAAGCGGGAGACCGCGACGCAGCGCAAATGGCCGCCGAGATCACCCGTCCGATCGAAATCGCGTTGCGTGCGGTGCCTGGCGTAACGCGCATCCGCTCGACCACCAGCCGGGGTTCGGCCGAAGTCGCAATGAACTTCGCCTGGGGTGACGACATCGTTGCCGCAAAGCTCGCAACGCAAGGTGCGCTTGCGACCATCCTGCCCGATCTTCCGGCTGGAACACGCTTCGACGTGCGGCGCTCGGACCCGACGATTTTTCCTGTGCTCGGCGTCGCGCTGACCTCGAAAACGCTCGATACCACTGCGCTCCGCAGGCTTGCCGATCTCGAGGTTCTGCCCGCACTCAGCACCGTTCCGGGCGTCGCCGGGGTCGATGTGCTCGGCGGCGCGCCACGTGAGTTCGCGATCGATGTCGATCCGGGACAGTTGCAATCGCTGGGCCTCAGCCTGACTGACATCGCCACGGCGCTTGGGAAGGC
>JAYVVW010000133.1:0-2996 GCA_043786595.1 Sphingomonadales bacterium
GCACGCCCCCTGGCCAAACTATTGACGCGGCTTATCTCGCCATCACCCTCGGTCACCCGCTCAAAGATTGCATCTACCTCGCGCTGGCGATCGAACTGGAGTGCGACCTAATGACATGCGACGCGCGCTTTGCCGAGAAGGCGAAAGCGGTTTGGGATCGGGTGCGGGTTTTGGGGGCGTAAAGGCGGCGCAGCTAAGCGTGGGGGGCGTTATAATTGGCAAGACCAAGCGCTTCGGTCTCGGCGTGCGACCGGTTGCGAATTTCATAGCGCGCTTGCTCGGTGAGGGGTTCAAGGCAGTGCCAGCAGGCATCGGCATCGGCTGCATAAGCGAGTATATTTTCGCGTATCTGATCACTTCTCAATTTATATTGTTCGAGTATGAACTCGTCTGAGAATTCGGTAAATTTCTTGCCCTCGGCGTCAAAACGGACATTATTTTGCCACTCAGCGTAAGTGATCGCGGTGTCAGGATTGATCCGGCTGGCATCGTTGGCAAGGTCGCCGCGCTTGATCAGCAATCCAAGCATTGAATCCGACGGTGATATCCGCCGTTCAACCTCTTCGCCCTTGCGAATGATGATTGTCTCCTTGCCCTCAACGGCGCGCTGATAGGCGACCGCGAGCAGATTTTTCCCCGCAGCATTGAGTGATTCGTCCCATGCTTGCCGCACCATGTCATTTTTGGCGCGCAACCGGTACGCCGCAGTCGACGATAGCCCAACCATCCGCGCGGCATCGCGCACGCATCCCGTTTCGGCGAGTATTGCAAGGAAAATGTCGATTTTCGCGTTGGTCCACCCATCATGGCGTTCACGCAGCCCCGATTTAGCGGGAGGTTTCGCACTGGGTTTCGTGCCGGATTTGGCGAGCGCGGTAGCGGCGGTTTTGGGATGAGCGGGCATGGGAGAATTTCCTACATCGGTTAGTTGTTGCTGTAACGTATAACCAAATTTCCCCACAAGTCAAGGACTGTTTTTAATATGTTCCGAATATTAATCACCTCACGCGGTCGGATTTTTCGCGCCAGGGCTATATCATTGCCCCTGACGACAAATACGAGCCTGTTCATTTAGCAAAAGCTTGACGTGGCCTTAGGGTATGCTTTAAGATACCCTCAAGTAGTGGAGAAATTACCGTGAAAGCATGCGTAAATGGCATGGAGATTGAAGGAACTCCAGTTGAAATTGCAGAATTTTTAGCAGCTTTGAACAGTAGGCCGGTCATCCAAAAGACTGGCAGTAAAAGTGATACCAATAGCACTATTGATTTGTTCGTGAATGAGGATGTCGCTTTTCGAGCGCTCAAACGTAGGTCACTTTCGCGTGAGCAGAGACTGTTTTTGGCAAAATTGGCTTCAGAGCACTCCAAATGGGCTTCGGCTACTGACCTTCAGATGGCTACGGGATATTCGAAAGCGCAGTTTGCTGGCCTGCTCGGTGCATTTGGAAAGCGGGTTAGCTCTACTGTCGGCTACAAAGCGGGGACGTGGTTCTACGAAAGAGAATGGAATTACGATAAAGATTGCTATCAATACCGTCTGCCCGAACATCTAGTTGACGTTGTGGAGCGAGCTTTAAAATGATCCGCTCATTCGCCGACATCGAAACTGAGCGCATCTGGAATGGCGAGCGCAGCCGCAGGCTGCCGTCGGACATTCAAAACACCGCGCGCCGGAAGATGCGTCAACTCAATCGCACCAAAAACCTATATGATTTGCGTGTGCCAATCGGTAATCGATTTGAGCAGTTGAAAGGATTTACCCCTTTGCGCTATAGTCTCCGCATCAATCGACAGTGGCGCATCACGTTCCACTGGTCTGACGGAGATGCAAGCGATGTCCGGTTCGAGGACTATCACGACTGAAGATGACCGGCTGGACAATGTTCACCCTGGCGATATCTTGCGTCATGATTATCTGATCGGCAGCGAAATCCCGGTTATTGAGGTCGTTGCGGGCGCGGGTATTGGCGAAACAAGACTGATCGCCATTCTTGATGCGCGTTTGTCGATTGATGCCGATACCGACCTTCGCCTCGCGCGCTATTTCGGTGTGTCGGAAGGTATGTTTCTGGGGCTGCAGATCGATTATGACATCGAACAAGCAAAGCTAGCGCTGAATGGCAGTCTTGACCGTATCGTCCCACGCGCAGCCTAAGCCGGTTTCCCCTGCCCATATGTTGCGCCCCTTTGACCCGGCAAATTATCTCAACTCTGAGGAAGCGATCCTCTATTATCTCGAAGCGGCGATGGAGGGCAATGACCCCCGCCACATCGCTAGTGCGCTCGGTGATGTCGCTCGCTCATCGGGCATGACCGAAATCGCGCGGCAAACAGGGCTTGGGCGGCAGGCGCTCTACACGGCACTTTCCGAAAATGGAAACCCGACGCTAGAGACACTGACTTCGGTTCTGACAGCGCTTGGACTTGAACTGACGGTTCAAAAGAAGGCGGCATAGGGCAGGCGTTGAAATCGCAGACTATCATTGATACCGATTGGTTGCATAATAGCCATGCTGGCGAATTGCTGGTTAGCGAATTTATGGAACCACTTGGCATAACCACCTACGCGTTGGCAACGCCGCTTGGGGTTGATGCGCTGCGTCTGTCTGAGGTGATTGATGGGACGCGGCCAATGGATGCTGACCTTGATCTGCGTCTGACACGCTATTTTCGTATGTCTGAAGGCTTCTTCCTAGGGCTGCAACTCGATCACGACCTGCTTGCGGCAAAGCGCGCGCTGAATGGCGATCTGGAGCGAATTGTCCCGCTGGCAGCCTGAATTCTCTGCGCTTCGTCACCCTCGCGAAAGCGGGGGCCAAGCTGTGTTTCAAAACTGACGGCGGTACTCTGGCAGCGTTTGCCCCCGCTTTCGCGGGGGGTGACGAGGAGGGCGGGCAGTGTTGGGGGTGGTTACTGAGATCATGATTGACTTTACATTGAATCGTCGCCCCGTGCTTGACACGGGGCTTGGCTTGGCTTGGCTTTTGTTCGCTG
>JAYVVW010000134.1:0-1527 GCA_043786595.1 Sphingomonadales bacterium
TGCGATTGTCGATGCGCCGACGCCGCCGCGCGCACCAATGACAGCGGTCATCAGATGCGTGCGTTCAACCGATGCTTCGCTTGCTTTGGGACCGTTTACTACAGCTTGTGCGTGGGTAAACGCATCGCGCAGTTGTTCGGGGCTGAATGGTTTGAGGAGATAGTCCTGGATCCCGCTTGATACGAGATCGCGGTACAGCCTGACGTCGTTGACCTCACCCGCTGCGATCACGACCGTGCCGGGTTCGCACACTTCGGCGAGTGCATTGATATCATTAAGTGGATCGCCGCTTTCGGAAAGGTCGACGAAAAGAATGTTCGGGCTTGCCGAGATTGACAGTGACTGAACTGCATTGCGCAACCCGCCCTTGTTGATCTTTTCAATCGGCCAACCCAGTTCGATACAAATCGGACGGAGCGTTTCGGCAGTAATTTCATCGCAGATATAAGCCGAAAACGGATCACGCTGCGAAGCGCCGGGGCGCGAGGGAGACCAGGGTGCGTTCACTTGCCAGTTCCTGTCGTTTCATTTTTGAGCGTCGTGTTGGGAACCTTGTCGCGGTATGACTTGATCGCCTTGCTCGACATGGTCACGTCGGTTGTGCCTGTGCTGCCACGGCCAAACACCAGATCGCGCGGATCGGCGATCATTGCTGCCAAATTGCCGTTGATCGCGCATCCGTAATTTGACGCGTTGTGCGAACCGAAATTGGCGCTGTGGTCGCGGCTCCAGTCGGGGCATCCCGGCACTGTTGCTATGGCACGGCTGACGACAATCCGAACATTGCCTGAAGCGACGCGGCTTGATGTCAGTGGTGCGCGCTCGTCAAGCAGCAGGCCGTAGCGCGCCGCAATTGCGCTGACCGAATCGCGTGCCGCATTATCGGTGACGCCGTCGCCGCTGTCGACTGAAACATGGTCGCCATAGCCAAGCTCGAGCGTTTGAAACCATCCGTCAATGCGTGCGGCTTCGCTTGTTGCGATGCCGTTGTAGCCAGCGTTCGCATCGAACACATAGTCAGTTCGGCTGACGACAGGCTGGTGCACCGACTCGACCGATTGGTTCTTGGTTCCGCACGCCGTTGCGCTCAGGCACAGCGCGATCAGGAAAATCTGTTTTGATGTTCGCATGGTTCTATCTCCCTGAAATCTGTTAAAAGCCACTAAAGCCAGGGGCAGGGCTGGCCGATGCCGTCTTGTTCGGTTTATCGCGACGGCTCGTTGGAGCCTGCGACTGCCGAACCGGTGCAACGCGGTTTGATGGCGGCAGATCGCGCGGATCAAGCTCGCCCACCGATGGCGCTACAATTGTCGCTGGCGGCGCGAGGCTCGGTTTGGGGCGATCGCCGCCGCTGCTGCCCGACTGTGTCCGGCCAAGCAAAACGCGTTCGATGTCAGTTGGCGTTTTATAGCCATCGGTCGGCAAAACGATCTGATTGGCCGATACGGGTTTCACCAGATACGGCGTGACGATGATGACAAGCTCGGTTTCACTCTTGCGGTAACGCGTCGAGCGGAACAGCGCGCC
>JAYVVW010000135.1:0-10907 GCA_043786595.1 Sphingomonadales bacterium
ATCAAATGTGAAAAATTACCTACACAGTATCTACACAGCCAAAAAGTGTCATAAATTATGTAAGAAAATCAAATATTTACGATAAGTCCCTCTCCTGCAAGGGGAGAGGGACATTAAGAAAATGACAAGTGCGTTCAAACTATCTCCGCCAACACCTTAAGACACGCATGGGCGAGCGTTTTGCAGCGCGCGGGAGACCATGCGCGTTCGCTGTCGGGATTGTCGTCATGATCCTTGAACGGCATTTCAAGCGTCATCGCGACCGCGCCGAAGCGGTTGGCAAGCTGGTTGGTCGACATGGTGAGGTTTGCCCGGCCGGGTGCCGATGCAGGATAGCCCAGACGCGTCTGGAAATCAGGCGTATGCGCGGCAAGCGCAGCTCGGAACGCGTAAAAACGCGCGCCCTGCGCTTCGGACCAGTTTGGGATACCTTCAAAGCCTGCAATGAAATTGGCCGGGATGGCCTCGTCGCCGTGAATGTCCATCGCCCAATCGACGCCGCTCACGTCCATTGCGTCACGCACGCAGAGTATTTCGGGGCTGCGCGCGGGCGAAGGGTCGGCCCATTCGCGGTTGAGGTTTACGCCTGCCGCGTTGGTGCGCAGATGACCGCGCGTGCTGCCGTCAGGGTTCATGTTAGGGACGATGTGAAAGCGGCATGTATCGCGCAGCGCGCGCGCCGTATCATTGATCGGATCGGTGAGCATTTCAAGTGCCCCCTCCATCCACCATTCCGCCATCGTTTCGCCCGGATGCTGGCGTGCGTAGAGCCAGACTTGCTTTGACCCGTTGCCAAGTTCGATGCAGTCAATCGGCTGACCGTCAAGCGTCGTGCCAAGCTGACGCAGCGTCACGCCGGGTAATGCCGTGGTGCGCGCGATCAGATCATGATGTTGTTCGATCGAGTAGGGCGCGAAATAGGCAAACCATGTCGCTTCGCCGCTGGGGGTGTGACTGATCGTCAGCGTGCCGTTTGCATAAGACGTATCAGTGCAGCGCCAGTCGATCCGGTCATCGCTGACGCGCGCGCGGTAATCTGACCAGCCGCCGGGATAAGCAGAGCCGCCGCAATTGGTGATGTTGAGCGTGACCGCGCGGCCCTTCGCGCCCGTGACGCGAAAGTAAAACCACTGGTAAAATTCAGAAAGTTGGTCGCGCTTGATTTCTAGCGTGGCCGTGTCGCCTTCAACATTTGAGACGGTGATGTTGCCGCCATCAAACCCGCTGCTGATGATCATGGTCAAGGTACCGTTACCGTCTGCCCCGAAATACCGGGATAGTTTTTGAACAATGCCGCCGCCAATTTGTCCGCTGCAAGCCCGGGTTGTGCCGAAGGTGCGCGGGCAGGGGCCTGTGTTTCGGCGCGGCCCTCCCAGATCGCGGTCGTTTGCGCGCGTTTGCGAAGCTGGACGCCCAGACGCGTGGCAACGATATCGTTCGAGCGGCTTTTGCCGAGGCCAAAGCTGGTGCCAAGGCCGATGCCGCCGCCGCGCCCGAAGCTGCCGCCACCGATGCCGATCGTGAAGGGCGAGCGTTTGACCAATCCTTCGCGTGTGTCGCGGGCATATTCGATGGTCGCGACATAGGGCGACTGGGCATCGCGCGTTTCGGAAAGGCCAAGAATGTTTAGCTCGCGCGCGACTGCGGCTGCATAGGTGCGGAACTCGAGACCCTGCGGGTCGCCACCGCCCGCAGGAACGATCACAACGCCGCCAGGTGCAAGTTGAGCCTCACTGTGAAAGCGCGTCACCTGCACGGGTGGAATCGACGCCGCGCAGCCGGCAAGGCTCACCGCGCCTGCGAAAATCAATATTGGTTTTATCGCCATCAGAAACACCCTCATACGCAAGACAGGAACTTGACTTTGCTGGCGCACGACCTTAGGCGACGCCCAACAATTTCAACATATAATGTAGATAGGCCAGCGTGTCGTCATGAAGATTCGCAATTCACTCAAGTCGCTCAAAGACCGCCACCGCGATAACCGCGTGATCCGTCGCCGTGGGCGTACCTATGTCATTAACAAGACGAACCGCCGTTTCAAAGCCCGTCAGGGCTGATCATGGCGGTGCGTGCCGTCGTTTTCGACATCGGCAACGTTCTTTACGACTGGAACCCCCGCTTCCTCTTTGAAGCGATGACGAACGATAGCGCGCTGATCGAACGAATCATGCGCGATGCCGTCACCCATGCGTGGCATTTGCAGCATGATGCCGGTCGCGATTTTGCTGAAACGTCGGCTGAACTGATCGCGCAGCATCCCGATCTCGAAATTTATATCAAAGCGTTTGGCGCGCGTTTTGATGAAACGATCGGCGGGCCGATGCCCGATATGCTTGAACTGGTGCGTGCGCTCGACGCAAATAAAGTGCCGCTGTTTGGCATAACCAATTTCAGCCACCAATTCTTTCCGGCATTCCGCGCCAAGCATGCTGAGATATTTGATCGCTTTGCTGACATCGTAGTTTCGGGCGATGAAAAGCTTGTGAAGCCTGACGCCGCAATCTATCAACTCGCGCTGCGCCGATTCGGATTAGTGCCCGGCGAAGCGATCTTCATCGACGACCGCCTCGAAAATGTTGAAGCCGCAGAGGCGAATGGTTTCGTCGGGCATCATTTCAAGGACGCAGACACGCTTCGGGCTGCTTTGAAAGCGCTAAACCTGATTTGACACGTTTTGGGTGGCGAGTCCGAGTTTTGCCAGCCTGAGCAATTCGGGCAACATATTGCGCATTGCTGTTATCAGGCGCGCATTTTCTTCCCAACGGCGATCGTCGGTGATCGCAATCGGAGGAGATTGAACGAGACACGCCGCAACGACATCTTCAGCAACCCATTCTGGAAAAGCTCCGATTTCGCGGCTTGTAGTCGGGCTTTTCGTGATGGCGACTGCGCTCATGCACAGCGCATCATTCAAATGCGCGACGTGCCACGGCGCAGGCGATGCTGACCGTTCGAGCGCGATAATCTTTTCAAGTTGAATTTGATCTATCACTGCCTAACGCCCCTTCAGTTCATCGCCGGTCAGTCGCACGACGTGGAGTACGTTGGTCGAACCCGGCGTACCGAACGGAACGCCCGCCATCACGACGACGCTGTCTCCAGCCTTTGCCAGACCGTGGCGCAGCGCCATGCGTTTTGATTTGGCAACCATATCCTCAAACGACGCCACGTCGCGCGTGACGACTGCATGGACGCCCCACATCAGGCCGAGCCGCCGCGCGGTTTCAATGCTTGGCGTCAATACCATCAGCGGCACCGAAGGCCGTTCGCGTGAAATCCGGCGCGCGGTCGATCCGCTGCGCGTGAAACAGAGGATCGCCGAAGCCGAAACCGTCTGTGCGATATTACCTGCGGCTTCGGCAAGCGCATCTGCTGTTGTGGGATCAGGCCGTGTTTCGGTGAAGTGAATGCGCGCGGCGTGGCTGGGGTCGCGTTCGACACTGCTCGCGATTTTGTCCATCATCGCAACCGATTCTTCGGGCCACGCGCCAGCCGCACTTTCGGCCGAAAGCATGATCGCATCAGCACCGTCATAAACTGCCGTTGCAACGTCAGACACTTCGGCGCGCGTTGGCGTTGGTGCAGTGATCATCGATTCGAGCATCTGCGTCGCAACGACGACCGGGCGGCCCAACCGGCGCGCAGCCTCGACAATACGTTTCTGCGCAGGCGGCACGGCTTCAGGCGGCAGTTCGACGCCCAGATCGCCGCGCGCAACCATCACCGCGTCGGCAAGTTCGAGAATATCGTCGAGCCGGTCGAGAGCGGCAGGTTTTTCAATCTTGGCGAGCAGTGCGGCGCGACCTTCGATCAGGCGGCGTGCCTCGGCGAGATCTTCGGGTCGCTGAACGAACGACAGAGCGATCCAGTCAACCCCCTGATCAAGCGCGAACGCCAGATCGGTGCGATCCTTTTCGGTAAGTGCGGCCATCGGCACGATCACATCGGGGACGTTGAGCCCCTTGTTGTCCGATAGCGCACCGCCGACTTCGACACGCGTGACGATCGTGGCATCGCTCATCCCGGTAACGCGCAAGACAAGCTTTCCGTCATCAAGCAACAGCCGCGCGCCAACCTTGAGTGCGGCAAAAATCTCACGGTGCGGCAGGCACACGCGCGTCGCGTCGCCAGGCTTTGGATCACGGTCGAGCAGGAAGTTTGCGCCCGTTTCAAGCATCACGCGCCCATCGACAAAGCGTCCGACGCGCAGCTTTGGCCCTTGCAGATCGGCAAGGATCGTCGTCACACGGTTGAGCTTTTTTTCTAGCGCGCGGATCGTCGCGATTGTCTCGCGGTGATCGTCATGCGTGCCGTGGCTCATGTTAACGCGAAACGCATCAGCCCCGGCGCGGTAAAGCTTTTCGATCATTTCAGCCGATCGGCTCGCCGGGCCCAAAGTTGCAAGGACACGCACTTTGCGCTGACGCGGGGCAACGAATTTGGTCAAGCTTGGCTCCTCTGGCTGCGCGCCGCTATAGGTGGTAACGCGCGCTGCGCAAACGAGGGAAATGGCAGATGGAACAGATTAAATTGGATGATGCCGTAGCGGCGGCGGCATTCCGCCGGCTGATCGCGCATTTGCAAGTCCGCACCGACGCGCAGAATGTCGATCTGATGGGCCTCGCCGGATTTTGTCGTAACTGCCTGGGCGATTGGGTCGCCGAAGCCGGCGCGATGAGCAAGGATGACGGTCGCGCGCTGGTTTACGGGATGCCCTATGCCGAGTGGAAAGCGGAACATCAGAGCGAAGCCACACCCGAGCAACTGGCGCGAATGGCAGAAAGTGTTGCGAAAAATCGCTAAGCCCGCTTATGGCGCGCGGAGCATCATTTGGAGAATCGCATGAGTGAAGTAGTGGCAGCAGACGAACTCCGCCTGCTGATCGAACGGGTCGAACGGCTTGAAGAAGAAAAGAAGAGCTTTGCCGACGACATCCGCGACGTCTATTCCGAAGCGAAATCGCGCGGATATGATGCCAAGATCATGCGCCAGATCGTTCGCCTACGCAAAATGGAGGCGCATGACCGCGCCGAAATGGAAGCGATCCTTGACACCTATAAGGCAGCGCTCGGGCTGGCATAGGGAGGGCGAGATGGCAGGCCATAGCAAATATAAGAACATCATGTATCGCAAAGGCGCGCAGGATAAGAAGCGCTCTGCGATGTTTTCCAAGCTGAGCCGCGAAATCACCGTCGCGGCGAAATCGGGCACGCCCGATCCTGACATGAACCCGCGTCTGCGCGCCGCCGTTATGGCCGCCAAGGCGCAGTCGATGCCAAAGGATAATATCGAACGCGCGATCAACAAAGCCAGTGCGGGCGAAGGCGAAAATTATGAAGAAATCCGCTATGAAGGCTTTGGCCCCGGCGGCGTTTCGCTCATCATCGAAGCCCTCACCGACAATCGCAATCGCACCGCAACCAACGTCAAGGTGGCGGTATCGCGCAATGGCGGCAATATCGGCGCGCCCGGCGCCGTCAGTCACGGTTTCGACCGGCTTGGCCTGATCAGCTACCCCGCCAAGGCTGGCGACGCTGACCGCGTGTTTGAAGCCGCGTTTGATGCCGGCGCAGACGACGTGTCCTCATCCGATGACGGCCACGAAATCTGGACCGCGGTAGAAAATCTCCACGGCGTCGCCAAAGCGATTGAGGCAAAGCTCGGCGAACCCGAAGGCACCAAACTCGCGTGGCGGCCGCAGATCATGGTGAGTGTAAGCGAAGATGACGCGGCGACGTTGTTCAAGCTGCTCGACGCGCTTGATGATGACGATGACGTTCAGACGGTCTGGGGCAATTATGATATCAGCGATGAGATTTTGGAGAAGTTGGGCTGATCATTCTCGGGCTTGATCCAGGGCTTGGCACCACTGGCTGGGGCGTGATCGCGGCGGTGGGCAACCGGCTGAGCCACATCGCCAATGGCCAGATTGCGACCGACGCCAAAATGCCGCTTGCCGAACGGCTCGTGGCGATTGATCGCGCGCTTGCCGATGTGCTGCTGACGTACCGGCCCGATGCGGCTGCGGTTGAAGAAGTGTTCGTCAACGTCAATCCGCAATCGACGCTCAAGCTTGGTCAGGCGCGCGGCGTGATCCTGCTGGGTGCGGCAAAATCGGGGCTGGTGGTCGGCGAATATGCCGCGCGGCTTGTCAAAAAAGCGATTGTCGGCACGGGGACGGCGGAAAAAGCGCAAATCCACGCGATGGTGTCGCGCCTGCTCCCTGGCGTGAAAATCACCGGCAGCGACGCGGCGGACGCGCTTGCCGTCGCAATCTGCCACGCGCACCATATGGCAAGCGCAAAGCATTTGGCGAAGATTTAGAGCGGCTGGCTCACACGGACCGGATCGGGTAGCTATCTCCACTGGAGAAGCAAGAAGCGGCAAGCGGGAAGGGTTTTGATGATTGCACGATTGAGCGGAGTACTAACCGAAATCGCAGGTGATCACGCGGTGCTTGATGTCGGCGGCGTCGGCTATCTCGTGCTCGCGTCGGCGCGGACATTGACCGCGATCGGCGATGTTGGCGGGCAGGTGATGCTGTTTACCGAGCTTCAGGTACGCGAAGACGCGATGACGCTGTTCGGCTTTGGCAGTAGCGGCGAGCGTGAGTGGTTTCGCCTGTTAACTGGCGTGCAGGGCGTCGGCGGCAAGGTGGCGCTCAACATTCTCTCCGCACTCGACGCATCCGAACTCAGCCGTGCGGTTTCAACAGGCGACAAGGCGATGGTCGCGCGCGCCAACGGTGTCGGGCCAAAACTGGCGCAGCGCATCGTGATGGAGCTCAAGGACAAGATCGGCGGCGTCGCTATCGGCCCGGCGGGATCAACCCCAATCGCCCCCGCAGGCCACGCCGCAGACGCCGTCTCCGCACTCACAGGGCTGGGCTTCAAACCCGGCGAGGCCGGTGCCGCCGTCGCCGCCGCAGAAGCCGAACTGGGGGACGGCGCAGGGCTCGACGCGCTCGTGCGGCTAGCATTGAAGAAGGCAGCGCGGTAGGGATGTTATTGTCGGAACGCGAAAGGAGCCGGGCATGGTCGATATGGGAACCTTCGTGGGATCAATCAGGCGCTTTGGCTTTGAAGGGCCGCCTTATGAAGTGACGGGGTCAGCAGCGCTTTCGGCGACGGGGAAGACGCAAATGCGCATACATTTGTTCGAATCAAATGAAGATTTGGATTATCCCGTTAGTGAGATTTTGCGCGACCCAGAGGCTGATTGATGTTTGCAATTGGTTTTGACCTTCTGCTCCACCAGACGCGCGTCTCGCATCCCAAAAGCGTGAGCCAAGCCTATGCCGATATCGGCGCAGTGCTCAACCGATATGGGTTCACGCGTGTTCAGGGCAGTGTTTATGTGTCGCAAAATGATAGCTTGGTGAATGTGACGCTGGCAATGAAAGCACTCAAGGCACTGGCTTGGTTCCTTTTCTGCGTGCGTGGTATTCGCGCGTTCAAGGTTGAGCATTGGAACGATTTTACTGATTTTATGAAATCGTGATGCGCCCGCGCGGCTAGCATTGAATAAGGCGGCGCGCTAAAGGTCCGAACAAAGGAACTCATCATGCAAGTTACCGCGATTCTGACCCCAGCCGAGGAAGGTGGCTATGTCGCACTCAATCCGGAGACTGGAACGACCAGCCAAGGTGAAACCGTTGAAGAAGCGCTGGCTAACTTACGTGAGGCCGTTGAGCTTTATTTGGAAGAGTTCCCGATGAAGTTTGGCGCAACGCCTTTGGTCACGACCTTTAACGTGCTTGAGCATGCCTAGACTGCCGGTTCTCTCTGGCGCAAAACTTATAAAAGCTTTGGAGCGATTGGGTTTTGAACAGGTTCGCCAGCGAGGGAGCCATGTTGTGATGCGACGGGGGAGCGATGGCGCGGTTGTTCCGTTGCATCGGGAAGTGAAGACAGGGACGCTTGCGGGGATTTTGCGACAGGCAGGGGTGACGCAGGATGAATTGTTGGGGGCAGTCGAGTGAACAAGTTGCGGAAGGCATCTTGCCGTTGTGGTCAACTCAGCATCACCTGCACCGGCGAACCATTCCGTGTCTCTGTTTGCCATTGCTATGATTGTCAGCAGCGCAGCGGATCAGCGTTCGCGGTTCAGGCGCGCTTCCCTGCCGATGGTGTGACGATCAGCGGTGATGACAAAATCTATGAGCAAATCGCCGATAGCGGTAATGCGGCCAGCTTTCATTTCTGCCCAACTTGCGGGAGCACGCTCTGGTATCACGCCCGCCCTTACCAAGACATGTTCGCGATTCCCGTTGGCAATTTTGCCGACCGGGACTTTCCCGCACCTCGATTTTCGGTATGGAATTCCGGGGACACAATACTAATTAGGAATTAGGAATTCCGGGGACACAATACTAATTAGACAAACCCCCTTCCAGTCGGCTATCACCAGTGCATGGCCAGACTCGCGCGTATTGTTATCCCCGGCGTCGCGCACCACGTTACGCAGCGCGGCAACCGGCGTTTGCCGGTGTTTTTTACCGATGAGGATCGCAGCGCCTATCTGTCGCTGATCGCTGAGGCTTGCGCCGCGCATGACACGGTCTGCCTTGGCTGGTGCCTGATGGACAATCATGTCCACCTCATCCTCGTGCCCGCGCGCGCGGACGGGTTGCGTGCGACGCTCGGCGAGGCGCATCGCCGTTACAGCCGACGGATCAATTTTCGCGAAGGGTGGCGCGGGTTTCTGTTTCAGGGGCGCTTTGCCAGTTATCCGATGGATGACGCGCATCTGATCGCGGCGGTGCGCTATGTCGAGAATAATCCGGTCGCGGCGGGGATGGTGGCGCGCGCCGAGGATTGGCGCTGGTCGAGTGCGGCGTCGCATATTGCGGGCAAGCGGGTGACGGACGATCGGCTCACCGATGTCGCGGCGCTGGGCAAGCACGTGCGGAATTGGCGCGCCCTGCTGCGGATTGGCGTTGATGCGGAGGGCGACCGGGCGGATGTCGATACCATCGAAGCGCGTATGCGCACGGGTCGCCCGCTCGCCTCGCCCGAATGGATTGCCGGCGCCGAAACGGCAATGGCGCGTACGCTCGGCCCGGCGCGGCGCGGGCCAAAACCGAAGCGGGGTGCGCGGGTTAATTAGTATTGTGTCCCCGAAATGCCGTGTCCCCGAAATGCCCCGGCGGGCTAATTAGTATTGTGTCCCCGAAATGTGTGTCCCCGAAATGTGAGTATTGTGTCCCCGAAATGTGCGAAATGGTGTCCCCGAAATGTGTGTCCCCGAAATGTGACGGGTGATTCCGTATCAAGCAGGAGAGTGGCTAACTCAATTACGCAATGTCCCCGGAATGTGTCCCCGAAATGTGCGAAAATGCCCCCCGAAATGGGTGTCCCCGAAATGGGGGCGTGTCCCCGAAAATCCCCCGTTCAAAAATAAGGCCCGCCCCGACTTGAGTCGCGACGGGCCAAATTTGCTCCTCGGCGGCACAGTGCCGAGGTGCGCTCAGGCAAACACGACAGTGCGCGTGCTGCGGCGGCGCATGGCACCACCGACAAGGCCAAAGCCGGTAATCAGCATTGCCCATGACGCGGGCTCAGGCACGGCTGCCAACGCTGTCGTGAAACGGAAGTTTCCCGAATAGTCATTGCCGTCGCCGCCTGGACGTGCAACAAATTCGCTGACTGAATCGCCAAGATTGCGGCGGAACGAAAATTCTAACAGCGTATAAGTTGTGCGACCGACGGTCGCCGAAGTGCCGCCAGCAAATGTGTTCGTCAGTGGCGTATAACGTCCGGTGAGTGACGCACCATCGGCAAAACGCAGCGTGAGGTTATAAAGTGGATCCGAGTCGTTGATCGTTCCAACCGGAAAACCGTCGCCAGCGAGCAAAAATCTGTTGATGCCGGTGGTGACATTTGCATTGATGGCTTCATCATTCGGGTTGAGGAAATTGCCCAATCCAGGCTGTTGCAAAAACAGCGTGTAAAATGAATTCGACGTGGTATCCCACACCGTGCCAGTCGGGCCGGTAACAGCGGCGCTGATCAAATTTGCGGCTTGGGCAGAGCTGCCGATAGCGAGTGCTGCGACCGTGGATAGCAAGAGTAGTTTTTTCATGGGTACGCTCCAGACTGAGGGTTAAATATCGGTTAAGGGGCCGATTATGCTCAACGCAGCGACTAGCGTTAGGTTCCGGTTCCATTTCAAAAACTTAGCCGGAACAATGTTCTGTTCCGGGACTCGCCTCAATGGGTGTAATTGCTGCAAACGTTTGTCGGGAGGGTGCGCCGATTTCAGGCCATGCGCGCTGCCGCCTTGCTACGGCGCAGGCACAGCATTCACTGTCACAAAATAATCCAGCGCAGCACGCAAAATCCCACACAATATTCCCATATGGAGTTATTGCTTGACAGCGTCACGCTGTATCGCTAAATCTCAACACGATCAAAAGTTGCGCCCGATTCGCGGGTGGGCTTTCGCTCATAAGTCGCTTAGCTCGCGATCCGGGATCGATTTGGGATCACAACATCGCCGCCGCTGACCGTTCAGCACTTCAGCACTTTGGCGCTTCTGCCAATTTCGGATAATTTCAAGGCCACAGTTTCGATCAGACGTTTAGATTTGTTAGCTGGGGGGAGGAAATTGCACTCATTCGTAATTTAAATTGCGTTCGCGAGTATGACATCCAATTGATCCTGACTGCAATTGGATAATTGTGACGAAGATCACGCGCATAAGCGGTAAAGACGTTGTACAGGTGGATAAAGTGACACGGTGCTTTGCGGCAGCTACGTGTTTCGAAGAAGCACAATTTGCATGAACGGCTGTGATGCCCGAATGGCGTCTCAACAATTCATTGGGTAGAGTGCCGAATTGAGCAACGCTTTTTTAAGTGAAGGCCAAACTTCGATCCTGTAACACATTTTTTTGTTTGGCTT
>JAYVVW010000136.1:0-3946 GCA_043786595.1 Sphingomonadales bacterium
TGCCGATTGGTCGTGTACTCGCCGGGCTTGAAACCCCGATCGACATCCACTGGCACGCATGAACACGGCAAGCCCGCTGCGCGTCGCGTTTCAGATGGATCCGATGGCGGGGATCAATATCGCGGGCGATTCTAGCTTTGCGCTGATGCTGTCGGCGCAGGCGCGCGGCTACAGCCTGTTTCACTACGCCCCCGAAGCGCTCAATTATCAAAGCGGGCGCGTCTGGGCGCGGGCGCACCCCGTCACCGTGCGGCGCGCAGTAGGCAATCACTTCAGTTTTGGCGATCCCGTCGCGCTTGATCTGTGCGACGATGTCGATGTCGTGTGGCTGCGGCAAGACCCGCCATTTGATCTTGGCTATATCACCGCGACGCACCTGCTTGAGCGGATCCAGCACAAGACGCTGGTGGCGAACGATCCCGTCAGCGTGCGCAACGCGCCTGAAAAGCTGATGGTGCTCGATTATGAGCGCTTCATGCCGCCGACGCTGATCACCCGCTCGCTTTCCGAAACGCGCGCGTTTGCAGCGCAGCACGGCGAAATCGTCGTCAAGCCGCTCCACGGCAATGCGGGCTCGGCAGTGTTTCACATCATGGCTGACGGCAAAAACCTTGCTTCGCTTACCGAACTTTTTGGCCAGGTTTGGCGCGAGCCGTTCATGGTGCAGGCGTTCCTGCGCGAAGTTTCAGGCGGGGATAAACGCATTGTCCTTGTTGACGGCGAAGTGGCGGGCGCAATCAACCGCATTCCGGGCAAGGGCGAAATCCGGTCAAACCTTGCCGCAGGTGGCCATGCCGAAGCCACGACGATTTCGCCGCAAGAACTTGAAATCTGCGCGGCGATGGGGCCAGAGCTCAAACGGCGCGGGCTGATATTCGTCGGAATTGATGTGATCGGCGGCAAATGGCTCACCGAAATCAACGTGACATCGCCCACCGGCATCCTCGCAATCGACCATTTTAACGGCACCGACACACCAAATATGATCTGGAACGCTATTGAAGCAAGGTTAGGCACATGAGCGACTGGATCATCGATTTCATTCAGCAATCGGGGTATCTGGGCGTTGCGTTGCTGATGCTCGCCGAAACGGTGTTTCCGCCGATCCCGTCTGAAGTCATCATGTCGATTGCAGGGATGCACGCGGGCCAAGGCACGATGTCGCTGCCGCTGGTCATCCTGTTTGGTACGGCAGGCGCGATGCTTGGCAATTATCTTTGGTATATCGCCGCGCGGATGATCGGCATCGACCGGTTGAAGCCGCTAATCACACGCTTTGGCCGCTGGCTGACGGTCGACTGGCATGAGGTCGAGCGCGTGCAGGGCGTGTTTGAACGCTACGGCGGGCCAATCGTCGGCACCGGGCGCGTGATCCCGACGATCCGGTCGCTCATTTCGATCCCCGCTGGTCTGCTCAAGATGAACCAGACGAGTTTCCTGATCTGGTCAACCATTGGCACCGCCGGATGGACCGCAGCACTTGCTACGGGGGGCTGGGTCCTCGGTCGCAATTTCCAGAACGTCGAAAAAATACTCGGGCCGGTCTCGGTCGGCGTGATCGTTGTGATCGTTGTCGTCTATCTGTGGCGGCTGCTGACGTGGAAGCCTTCGGTTTAGGTGAGGGGGCGTATGCGCAGCACCGGATATTTATTCGCATTGCTTCTGATCGTCACGACTGACGCCGCCTTGGCAGAACCACCCAGTTTTGATCCCGCAACCTTTTTCACTGGTCGCACCTACGGCAAGGGATGCCTTAAAATCCTGCTCTCGCGCTGTCGGCCGATCACCGTTGCGAGCAGCGGCACCGTGGCCAGCGACGGCACGCTGATCGTCGATCAGGACGTAACCGAGGGCGCAAAACCGCCGCGCCACCGCCAATGGAGCCTTACGCAGACCGCGCCTAACCGCTACACCGGCATCCTGTCCGACGCGCTCGGCCCCGTCGATGCGATGGTCAGTGGCAATGTCATGACACTGTCATTCACAATAAAACGCGGCCTCCACGCCACCCAAACGCTCACCTTCGCGCCGGACGGCACGCGCGTCGACAACGCAATGAAAATCCGCAAGATGGGCATGGTCGTCGCGACGCTGAACGAGGTGATTGAGAAGGAGTGAGGGGGCAGGAACATATCGAAGTATCCTGTGTCATTATACGAGACAATGGAAGCGTCACACTTATGCGAGGGTTCATTGAGATCGAGTCATGATCAACTCCCGTTCACTGAGCTTGTCGAAGGGTCGTCCTTTCTTTTCATCAACATCAAGAACGAAGTGCAGCCCTTCGACAGGCTCAGGGAACGGGGATGGATTGAGATCATCGCACTTTACCCCCCTTACGCCCGAGGATGTGCATTCCGGTACACGTCGAGCAGATACGACGCGTCGACCGCTGTGTATATCTGCGTTGACGACACGCTAGCGTGGCCGAGCAACTCCTGAAGCGAACGGAGGTCTGCGCCGCCGGCGAGCAGGTGCGTGGCGAAGCTGTGGCGCAGCGCGTGGGGGGTGGTGCGTTCGCCAAGCCCCAGCCGCGCGCGCGCGCCGCGTACCGCGCGGCGGATGATTGCGGGGTTGAGCGCTCCGCCCCTGAGTCCGCGAAACAGCGGTTCGGTATGCGCGGTGCCGTAGGGCAAAAGTGCAACATACGCCTCAATCGCGGCGCGCACCGGGGCGAGCAGCGGCACGATCCGCGTCTTGTCTCGCTTGCCCGTCACGCGGATCACCTCGCCGAGTGGCAAGACAGCGCCGGTCAAACCCAGCGCCTCGCTGATCCGCAGGCCTGCGCCGTAGAGCAGCAGCAGCACCGCCCAATCGCGCGCGGCGATCCACGCTTCATCAGATTGTTCGGAAACATCCTGCGCAAGCGCCCACGCCTCGGCTGGAGAAATCGGGCGCGGCAGTCCTTTTTTGACACGCGGCCCCTTGACGCGCGGCATTGCAGCCTCACCGCCCGCAAAGATCAGGAAGCTGCGCACCGCCGATAGCTCCCGCGCGGCACTGCTATTGCCGATCCCGTCGCCGCGCCGCGCGGCAAGGAAGCCGCGAAGATCGCTCGCCTCGACCCGCCCTAAATCGGGCGCGCCGCCGAAATGCCCTGTAAGGAACGCGCACAGTCGCTCCGCCGTCGCTTGATAGGCGCGCACGGTGTGTAGCGACATCCGCCGATCATGGCGCAAATGGTGCGCCCAATTGTCGATGATCTCCCTCTCTCCGTTTACGGGGAGAGGGTCGGGGAGAGGGGGACTAAGGTCACCTTTTGTCACGCTTCACGCCCCTCTCCCTAACCCTCTCCCCTAAAGCGGAGAGGGAAATTTAGCCGATCGACTGCCCGGTCTTGGCCCAATCGGCCATGAAGCCTTCGATGCCCTTATCGGTCAGCACATGGTTGAACAGCGCGCGGATCACGGCGGGTGGCGCGGTCATCACGTCGGCCCCGATCCGCGCTGATTTGAGCACATGGATGGGATGCCGCACGCTGGCGACCAAAATTTCGGTGGCGAAATCATAATTGTCGTAAATCAGCCGAATATCCGCGACCAGCGACATCCCGTCAAAACCGTTATCATCATGGCGGCCAACGAAGGGTGAAATGAAGCTTGCCCCTGCCTTCGCCGCGAGCAGCGCCTGGTTCGCCGAGAAACACAGCGTCACATTGACCATCGTCCCGTCGCTGCGCAGCGCCTTGCAGGTTTTGAGGCCGTCAATCGTCAGCGGCACCTTGATGCAGACATTATCCGCGATCTTGCGCAGAATTTCAGCCTCTTTCATCATCGTCGGGTGATCAAGCGCAACGACTTCGGCAGACACCGGCCCGTCGGTCAGCGCGCAGATTTCGCGCACGACGTCAACAAACTGCCGCCCCGATTTGTGGATCAGCGACGGATTGGTCGTCACCCCGTCAAGCAAACCCGTCGCGGCGAGATCAGCAATGTCCTTGGTATCG
>JAYVVW010000137.1:0-9161 GCA_043786595.1 Sphingomonadales bacterium
TTGAATCCGACCATTTCTGGACCGTCATTCCCGCGAAGGCGGGAATCCATAAACTCTGAGGTTCGGAGCATATGGATTCCCGCCTTCGCGGGAATGACGATCCAGAAATAGTCGGATTCGATCTAGGTGCTATCGCTGCTAGATCAGACGATTTTTGCCCGTGCGTGGAGATTTTCGGAGCCACGTTCAAGCGCGACCTTGATCATCGCGACGATGGGATCAGCGAGCGCAAGCCCCAGCACGCCGAACAGCGCGCCAAACAAAAGCTGGGCACCCAATACCAGCGCAGGCGCAAGATCGACCGACCGTTTCGCGACCATCGGCACGATTAGATAACCATCGACAAAATGCACCGCCAGATAAACGCCGATTGCCCACAGCCCCGTTTCAGTACCGCCCGAAAAACCAACAAGCACCATCAGGCTACCCGAAATCAGCGCGCCAATATTGGGCAAAAATGCCATCAGGCCGGTCAGCACGCCAAGCAGCGCCGCCATCGGCACGTTGCCTAGTGAAAGCAGAAGCCACGTGCCAAAACCCTCGACAATCATTGCGAGCATTCGACCCGCCATCAATCGGCGCAGCGTAGAACCAATCGCAGATAGCGTTCCGTAGAACCGGTCACGGCTCGCCATTGGCAGCATCCATGCGACTCCGCGTTCGTACAGGCGCGGCTCAACCGCGAGAAAAACGCCGATGACAACAATCATTACAATACTGGTAATGATGCCGAAAACCGTCGTCACGGCTGACGTCACGCGCCCAAGCGACCCAACGACCTCCCTGCTGATTTCGGTGATTTGCTCGGGGCTTTGCAACAAACCGAACCGCGCCGCATATTTTGAAATGACATTGACTTGCTGAACAATGATCTGGCGCATCGTTTCGTACTGATCTGCCAATTGGGTCCCCGCGAGGATGAACACCCACGCAAAAAAAGCGATCACGCCCAACATCACGATCAACAACCGCCAGCGCCGTCCGATCCGAAGCGCGCGCCCAAGCAGGCGCGTGCCGCCATCAAGCATCGCAGCGAACACCACGCCACCGATGATCAAAAGCAAAGGCTGCGCTAAAAGCCAAACGAGGGTGACTAAAACCGCAACCCCGATCCAAACGGCAGCGCGCTTTAGCTCTTCGCGGATAAATGGATCGCGCAGTTCATTGGGGCCGGGTGCCTCGATATGGTTTGGCATGATCTACTGTGCTTCTTGGGCATGGAGGCTAGTCCCCGCACGACCGGGCCGCAGCGCCGAGAACCAGGTCAATGGGTTGGTAAATTGGGTTGAACCATCAAGCGAGAAGGTAATAAATTCTGCGCGACCGCCGATATTTTCCCATGGAACGGCCCCGCCAAGACCACCCTGTTCAAGCCCGAACCGACTGTCCGATGAATTGTCGCGGTTATCGCCCATCAGGAACACGTGCCCCTCTGCAATCGTCAATGGGCCGAAATCATCGCCTTGAGAATCGTTGCGCAAGTCTACGGTATCGTAACTGCGGCCGTTGGGCAGCGTTTCGCGAACAATCGGCATCTGGCAGAATTGCTGCCCGCCCGCCTTTGTAACGAGAAGCCCGAAATATCCCGGATCACTGCACGGGGCATTGGCGTCAACCCGAATGAGAACCTGCCGCATCGGCGCACGCTTCACCGGAACCCCGTTCAGGATGACAATTCCGCCGCGCAGTTCGATCCTGTCACCCGGAAGGCCAATGACGCGCTTGATATAATCCTGCTTCACCCCCGGTGGGCTCGCGATCACGACGTCGCCGCGTTCGGGCATCGAACCGAACAACCGCCCCGGCATGAATGGCAACAGGTGAAATGTTGGCGATACGAAAGACCAGCCATAAGGATATTTGGTGACCACCAGCCGGTCGCCTACCAGCAATCCCGGCATCATCGATTCCGACGGAATGTAGAATGGCTTGGCCAGGAAGCTGTGAAATCCGAGAACCGCGAGCACGAGCCAGAAAACACCCTTGATTTCGCCCCACCAATCAACCGCAGGTTTTGCAGCGGGTGCGGGCACAGCGCCTAACGCAATGATGTCGGCCTGATCGCTCACGCTTTTTCCTCCACTATGATGGGTAATGCTTCAATGATGACAAAGGCCTGCGCCCAAGGATGATCGTCGGTCAGTGTTAAATGAATCCGCGCGCTGTAGCCAGTGGGGATCATCGAATCGAGTTGTGCTTTTGCCCCGCCCGATAACGCGAGCGTTGGTGCGCCCGATGGCGCGTTAATCACGCCGATATCCTTCATGAACACACCGCGCCGAAATCCCGTACCAACCGCCTTTGAAAACGCTTCCTTGGCCGCGAACCGCTTGGCATAGGTGCCAGCGCGTGTCAGCGGTCGGCGCGCGGCCGTGGCCCGTTCGACTGCGGTGAACACACGGTTTTCAAAACGCGCTCCAAAACGGTCGAGCGAATTCTGGATACGATCGATATTGCAGAGGTCTGATCCAAGGCCGATGATCATAGCGGTTTAGCGCGATCCATCGATAAGTGCGCGCATATGCGCCACGCTATGCGCCAAGCCATCAAAAATAGCCTCACCGATCAGGAAATGGCCAATGTTGAGTTCGGCAATTTGCGGAATTGCGGCAATCGCGATGACATTGTCATACGTCAGCCCGTGCCCTGCATGAACCTCAATCCCGTTTTTCGCGCAGAGTGCAGCGGCCTCGGCAATCCGCCGCAACTCATGGGTCTTTTCACTGCCTTCAAGCTGGGCATAGCGCCCGACGTGCAATTCAACGACCGGCGCGCGCAGGCGAATTGCCGCCTCGATCTGGCGCGGATCAGGTTCGATAAACAGACTGACGCGGATGTTCGCCGCTAACAGCTTTTGAACGAACGGCATCAGCAGATTATCTTTTCCCGCAGCATCAAGCCCGCCTTCGGTCGTCCGCTCTTCGCGCCGTTCGGGCACGATGCACGCCGCGTGTGGACGGTGGCGTAGCGCGATGTCGAGCATTTCAGGCGTTGCCGCGATTTCGAGGTTGAGCGGAATCGTCAGCGCTTCGATTAGCCGTGCCAGATCATCATCGCGAATATGGCGCCGGTCTTCGCGCAGGTGCGCCGTGATGCCGTCGGCGCCGCTCGCCGCCGCGATCAACCCCGCCTTGACTGGATCAGGATGTTCACCGCCGCGCGCATTGCGAATTGTCGCGACATGATCAATGTTGACGCCGAGGCGGATTGCTGCGGCCACTAAGATACGCCCTTCCGGCTGCCGGGCTTCACCGCAGGGGTGCCCGCAAGTTCGGGGGGAAGAGCGCTGGCTTCATAAGTCGGAACGTCAAGCCGGATCAGCGGGAAAAAAGGAACCCCCAGATCGACCGAACCATTTGAACGGTCGACGAGCGACGCGGCCGCGATCACTTCGCCGCCCTCTGCTCCAATCGCTTTGATCGCTTCGCGTGATGAAAGGCCAGTTGTGACAACATCTTCCATCATCAATACTTTCTGGCCAGCCTTGAGTGCGAATCCCCGCCGCAACGCGAATACGCCGTCGGGTCGTTCAAGAAACACCGCTTCGCAGCCAAGCGCGCGGCCCATTTCATGGCCAGCAATCACGCCGCCCATTGCCGGAGAGACGACAATGTCGATCGCCGTACGAATCTCCTCGGGCAATCGCGCGACCAATGCCGCCGCAAGGCGCGCGCCGCGTGCGGGGTCAGCCAAGACGCGCGCGCACTGTAGATAACGCGCGCTATGCAAACCCGAAGAAAGGATGAAATGGCCATCTAGCAGAGCGCCTGCGGCCCTGAATTCTTCAAGCACGGCTGCATCGTTCACTGTAATCACCTAAATTCGCTGGACACGCCCCCATAAGGCGATATCGGCGGTGCGACAAGCACAGCGAAAAAAGTCTATCACCTGCTTGAGCCTTGCGTGCACCGCGCGTATAGGCGCACCAAATACTCAGTGTGGGGCCTAACTGAGCGGTTCGGGCACCATCCTGCTGCAAGGGACGTGAAACAGACGATGAAGAGATTGACACCCGCCCTAGTGGCTATCGGAATGTTGTTGACGCCGGCAATCGCGCTGGCTCAGGCCGCACCTGTTGCGCCCGCACCGGTGGTTACGGCCGCTCCGACAGATGCGTCACCGGTGGTTGAGAAGGCAGTTGCAGCCTTACCCGCAACGACAATTGGTACGTCGGCTCCGGTTGACGGAATTGGTCAGCCAACGCCGGGTGCCTATACGATTCAGCCCCAAGTGACCGATCTCGGCAATGATGCGTTGTGGATGCACGATTATATCCTGATGCCGGTGATGGTGGTTATCTCGCTCTTTGTGCTTGGTCTTTTGCTCTATGTGATGGCGCGTTTTCGTCGTACGGCCAATCTGACTCCGTCGAGGACATCGCACAACACTTTAATCGAGGTGCTTTGGACGCTGATCCCGGTTCTGGTTCTGGTTGCAATTTCGATTCCTTCGATCCAGCTACTTGCCGCGCAATATAAGCCGTCACCTGCCAATGCTGTGACGATCAAGGCAATCGGAAACCAGTGGTATTGGTCGTATGAATATCCCGACAACGGAATTGAACTTACAGCAAACATGCTGCCTGAGGACGAAGCCGAACGGCGCGGTGAACCCGGCCAGTTGGCGGTTGACAACCGCGTGGTTCTGCCCGTCAATACGCCGATCAAGTTGCTGACGACCGCAAATGATGTCATCCACAGCTGGGCGATGCCGGCATTCTGGATCAAGATGGACGCTGTGCCCGGCCGGATCAACGAAACCAGCTTCACGGTTACCAAAACCGGCGTTTATTACGGCCAGTGCTCCGAACTGTGCGGCGATCGCCATGGATATATGCCGATCGGCGTTGAAGTCGTTTCCAAAGAAGATTTCGCGACATGGGTGCGCGCCAAGGGCGGCAAAATGCCCGGTGATGTAGCGGCCGCTGCTGCACCATCCACGGCGGTGCCTGCTGCAAGCGCACCGGCCCCAGCGGCAGGCGTAACAGCTCCAACCGCTGCGATTTTGCCCGCAGCGGCCAAGAATTGAAGGTAAGACGATGAGTGAAGCAACCGCAACAACGAGCAGCTTTGAAGCTGCGCACAGTCATGATCACCATGATGCCGACCATAAGCCTGGATTTATTGGCCGCTGGCTTATGTCGACCAATCATAAAGACATCGGCACGCTTTATCTGATTTTCGCCATCATAGCCGGAATTATCGGCGGCGCGATTTCGGGCGTGATGCGTGCTGAATTGGCTGCTCCTGGTATCCAGATTCTCGAATCGCTAGCGGGTGCCGATGGCAATGCGCTGCATATGTGGAATGTATTGATCACCGCGCACGGCCTGATCATGGTGTTCTTCATGGTCATGCCTGCGATGATCGGCGGCTTTGGCAACTGGTTCGTTCCGATCATGATTGGCGCGCCAGATATGGCGTTTCCGCGCATGAACAACATCAGCTTCTGGCTGCTGGTTCCGTCATTCATCCTCCTGCTCGGATCATCGTTTGTTTCAGGTGGAACCGGCCCTGGTGCTGCTACAGGCTGGACGGTCTACGCACCGCTTTCGACAAGCGGTTCGCCTGGGCCCGCTGTCGATATGGCAATCCTTTCGCTCCATCTTGCCGGAGCCTCATCGATCCTTGGCGCGGTTAACTTCATCACGACAATTTTCAACATGCGCGCACCGGGGATGACGCTCCACAAGATGCCGCTGTTCGTCTGGTCAATCCTTGTCACCGCATTCCTGCTTTTGCTTGCGCTTCCCGTGCTCGCCGCAGCAATCACGATGCTGCTGACCGACCGCAATTTCGGTACGACCTTCTTTGATGCGGCAGGTGGCGGCGATCCCGTTCTCTATCAGCATCTGTTCTGGTTCTTTGGCCATCCCGAAGTCTACATCATGATCCTGCCCGGTTTCGGGATGGTCAGCCAGGTGATCTCAACCTTTTCGAAAAAGCCCGTCTTCGGCTATCTCGGCATGGCCTATGCCATGGTCGCAATCGGCGTGGTTGGCTTTATCGTCTGGGCGCATCACATGTTCACAACGGGCATGTCGGTGAACGTCAAGATGTATTTTACCGCAGCCACGATGGTGATCGCGGTTCCGACCGGCATCAAGATTTTCTCGTGGATCGCAACGATGTGGGGTGGCTCGCTGTCATTCAAGACACCGATGCTCTGGTCGCTCGGGTTCATCTTCATGTTCACCGTTGGCGGTGTCACGGGTGTTCTCCTCGCTAATGGCGGGATCGATAATTATATGCATGACACCTATTATGTCGTTGCGCATTTCCACTATGTGCTGTCGCTTGGCGCCGTGTTTTCGCTGTTCGCGGGCTTCTATTACTGGTTCGCAAAAATGACAGGTAAAAACTACAACGAGTTCCTCGGTCAATTGCACTTCTGGGTGTTCTTTGTCGGCGTGAACATCGTGTTCTTCCCGCAGCATTTTCTCGGACTGCAAGGGATGCCGCGGCGTATCCCCGACTATCCCGAAGCGTTTGCCTATTGGAACCATGTATCGTCGCTCGGCTACATTGTCATGGCGCTTGGCATGGTGGCGTTCTTCGTCAACATCGCCTGGTCGCTCATCGCGGGCA
This sequence comes from Sphingomonadales bacterium, assembly GCA_043786595.1. Lineage (GTDB taxonomy): Bacteria > Pseudomonadota > Alphaproteobacteria > Sphingomonadales > Sphingomonadaceae > Aquisediminimonas. Next base: position 6,588 of record JAYVVW010000137.1, read on the forward strand.
AAAAAGCAGCCGACAATCCCTGGGGTGAAGGTGCGACGACGCTTGAATGGACACTTTCAAGCCCACCGCCGCATCACCAGTTTGAGACGCTTCCCCGGATCGATTGATGATGAGCCTCGCTCCTCAAACCACGCCAGTCACCACCTCGGCAGACTGGCGTGATTTCTACGCGTTGATGAAGCCCGGCGTCGTCCGGCTGGTCGTCTACACGGGCCTGTGCGGCCTGATCGCAGCACCGGGTTCGATCCACCCGGTGCTGGCCTTTACAGCGGTGCTGTGCATTGCGCTTGGTGCGGGTGCATCAGGTGCGCTCAATCAGTGGTATGAGGCTGATATCGATGCAATGATGGTGCGTACCAAAAACCGCCCCCTGCCCGCACGGCGGATGAACCCGCAAAGCGCGCTGCACTTTGGTGTTGGAGTGGGGTGTTTTTCGGTACTGCTGCTCGGCTTTGCAACCAATTGGTTCGCCGCTGCAATCCTTGCCGTCTCGATCCTTTTCTACGTGTTGATTTATACCGTCTGGCTCAAGCGCCGCACACCGCAAAACATCGTCATCGGCGGGGCCGCTGGTGCATTCCCACCGCTTATCGGCTGGGTTGCTGTGACGGGCGACGTCGCAACGCTGCCGCTGTTGTTGTTCGCACTCATTTTCTTGTGGACGCCTCCGCACTTCTGGGCGCTCGCTTTGTTCATGAAGGCTGATTATGCTGCCGCTGGCGTTCCGATGCTTCCCGTTGTTTCGGGTGAACGAACGACGCGGACGCAGATTTTCCTCTATACCATTCCAATGGTTGGCGCTGCTATCTTGCCCTGGGCAATGCAACTGACGGGCGCAATTTACGGAATGACTGCCGCCATCGGATCAGCCGTTTTCCTCGCGCTTGCGGCTCTCGTCGGATTCCGCACAACGCGCAGTGATGATGCGATGAAACCCGAAAAGCGGCTGTTTGCGTTTTCGATCGTTTATTTGTTCGTGCTATTTGGTGCGCTCGCCGTTGACCGGGTGATGTTGTCATGACTGAGGAAGAACTTCGCATCCAGCAACGCGCGCGTTCGCGGGTAATGGGCATCCTCTTGATCCTGCTTGTGATCCTTATTTTCGCGATCAGCATCGTCAAGATAGCGGTCGCATAATGATAGGCGCGACCAACATCCCACGGACGGGCATCATGCTGTTCGCGATGGCAGGCGCGATGCTTGGCCTTGGCTATGCCAGTGCGCCGCTTTACAAATTGTTTTGCGAAGCCACGGGCTTTGATGGCACCACGCGCCGCGCCGAGGGCGATATCGCAGCGGGGCAAGGCATTACCGGAAAAATGATGTCGATCCGTTTTGATGCGAATCATGTCAACGAACTGCCGTGGAGTTTCGCACCCGAAAAACCACGCGAGGACGTGATGATTGGGGAGCGTGAAATTGCGTTCTTCACTGCAAAGAACCTGTCGGACAAGCCCGTTACCGGTCGTGCATCATACAACGTAACGCCGACGCAGGTTGGCAAATATTTTAACAAGATCCAGTGCTTTTGTTTCAACGAACAGACACTTACGCCGGGCAAGCAGGTACGCATGCCCGTTATCTTTTTCGTCGACCCCGCGATCCTGAACGATCCCGACGCGAAGGACGTAAAGGAAATAACGCTCAGCTACACATTTCATGTGGTGGACGAGACCAAAAAGCCAAGCTAACGATCCCGCATAGGGTCGCAAGATCGAAGAAGGAAGAATGACGATGGCCGGTGCCAAAACCCATGACTATCATATCCTGCCACCAAGCCCATGGCCAATCATGGGTGCGTTTTCCGCGCTTGCGATGGCGGCTGGCGGCATCATGTGGATGCATTCACAGCCAATGGGCGGTCTGTTGTTCTACGTCGGCGTTGCAGCCGTGCTGGCGACCGCTTATTTCTGGTGGCGTGACGTGATCCGCGAAGCGCATGCCGGTGATCATACGCCAGTTGTTTCACTTCATCTGCGCTACGGGATGATCCTGTTCATTGCATCCGAAGTCATGTTTTTCGTCGGCTGGTTCTGGGCATTTTTCGATTTCTCGCTGTTTCCCGCACCCGTTGGCATCATCGACGGCGCGGTTACCAATTTGATCGGGCAGGAAGGCGCAGCGGCGCTGATGCAGTGGCCGCCAAAGGGCATCGAAGTGCTTGATGCGTTTCAGTTTCCGCTGCTTAACACGCTGATTTTGCTCTGCTCGGGCACCACGGTTACCTGGGCGCATCACGCGCTTATCCACGGTGACCGTGACGGCCTGAAAAAGGGTTTGTGGGCGACGATTATCTTAGGAATGCTATTCACCAGCATTCAGGTTTACGAATATGCCCACGCGCCCTTTGCATTCAAAGGCATGAACTACGGGTCTAGCTTCTACATGGCGACTGGATTCCACGGTTTCCACGTTCTGATCGGCACGATCTTCCTCGCGGTCTGCCTTTTCCGCGCGTACCGCGGTGAATTCACGCCGCGTCAGCATTTCGGTTTCGAAGCGGCGGCATGGTATTGGCATTTCGTTGACGTCGTATGGTTGTTCCTGTTCGTCGTCATCTATGTATGGGGCGGC
>JAYVVW010000138.1:0-16396 GCA_043786595.1 Sphingomonadales bacterium
TACGGCGTCGCTGCCACCAAGTGTTGTTGCAACCGCCGCAGCCTCAATCCGAAAGCTGATGACGGCGCATGAAAAGCGTGCGCGGCTTTGGGACAATGCCCGAACGGTTCATGCGGGCTTGACCGAAATGGGCTATACCCTCGGTACCGCCACCTGCCAGTCGGCGATCATCGCGGTTCTGCTCCCCGATCAGCAACAGGCCGTCGTCACGTGGCAAACGCTGCTTGAACTCGGCGTCTACGTGAATGTCGCGCGCCCGCCGGCGACGCCCAATGGCATGTTCCTGCTGCGCTGCTCGCTATGCGCTGAACATACGCCCGAGCAGATTGCCGCAGTCCTTGCAGCATTCAAAACGGCAGGACAGGCATCGGGCGCAATCGCCTGATGCTTGTGTTGGTCGTTGATGATGATGCGCGTATCCGGCGCGCGACATCGTCAGCGCTGGTTGGCGCCGGGCATGATGTGATCGAGGCGAGTAACGGTGCCGAAGCACTCGCGACATTTCGCGCCAACCCTGCAATCGCGCTGATCATCACTGACGTTTTGATGCCCGTGATGAACGGCGTTGCATTTGCCGACGCGGTGCGCGTGGATTACCCGTCGCAGCCGATACTGTTCATGAGCGGCGATCTTGGTGACGTGCCGCGTGCCGCGCTTGGCTGCGCGCCGCTGATTGCAAAGCCGTTTACAATCGCCACGCTTGAAGCCAGCATCGCAGCACTCGGCGTATCCTGAGCGCGCGTCACTTGACACTAAGGACAATCACGCCGTCGGTGTTGCCGTCGGCTGCCGCGCGCAATTTCATCGCAAAGGGTGCTCCCTCCTCATCAGCGCCAGAAATGCCGTCGGCGGACGCGGTCACCTTATAGTCTCCTTTGCCGTTGAGCTTTTCAAGGAACCAATCTTTCACGACATCGGGCTTGGCAGGCGCATGGAAGATGACACGCACGGTTTCGCCGCCGTCCTTCGCGCCCGCCGCGCGCAGCACATTGTCGATCTTGAGGTTGCGAACGGTCGATCCGGGATAGAGATTAACCCCGTTCAAATCGAAGCTGTCAGCGCCAAGACTGATTTTGGGCATTGCGATGCTCGCCTTGAAACCGGGTATATCAATTGCAACTGCGCCGGTCTTGCCGTCGCTGCTTGCTTTGACCGGCGCACCGTCGCCATCGGTCATGTCCATGCTGATCGACGTTGCTTCTTTGCCGTCATCGGCATTTGCCCCGCATGACGCGACGCCCAAACTTGCCGCTGCCAAAGCCAGAATCGAACCAATCATCCTCATCGCAAATTCCTTTCTGTATTATGTAAATAATACAGTGGGGAAAGTGCCTGTCAAGTGATCGGCATAACGCGCACTGGTAATCCATCACGCGGCTTGGGGATCGGCCAGGCCTGCCACTTATCACCACTGCCAGCGGGGATGTCGATACGGTTGTTGCGAAGCAAGTGCCACATCAGGATCTTGGTCTGCATATACGCAAAGTGGAGGCCGAGGCACATGTGCGCGCCGCCACCAAAAGGCACCCACGCATATTTATGCCGCGCCCGCACCTGCTCAGGCTCAAACCGCAACGGATCGAAGATTTCAGGATCGGGCCAATGTTCAGCCATGCTGTGCGTGAAGGCAGGATTGATGCCGACATGCGTGCCAGCGGGCAAATTATAACCGCCAAAGCTGAAATCACGTAGTGCACGGCGTGGCAGTGACGGCACCGGCGGGATCATCCGGAGCGATTCCTTAAACGCATAGTCAGTCAGCACCAGATCGTTGATGCGTTCATACGGCAAGTCCGCGCCGTTGACGCCAAGGCCGTTCATTTCGTCGCGCAGTCTGTTTTGCCACTGCGGGTTTTTGGCGAGCAGCATCACCATCGACGTTGCCGAAGACGTGATCGTGTCATGCGCCGCCATCATCAGGAAGTTCATATGATCGATGATTTCACCATCAGACAGCAGTGCGCCCTCTTCGGTCGTCGCGCGGCAGAATTGACTGAACATATCCTGCGCGTTGCCGGCGCGCCGCTTTGGCACTTCCTTGCCGAAATATTCGAGCAGGAATTTGCGCCCAGCAACACCGCGCCCCATCGCAGTGCCAGGCACCGGCACGCGGACGATCCCGATCGACGCCTGCACCATATCGACAAATGCCTTGTTGATCTTGTCGGCTTCTGGCCCCCACGGCAGGCCAAGGAACGATGCCGCAGCGAGATCGAGCGTCAGTTGTTTGACCGCGGGATAGAATTTGAACGCGGTGCCAGACCATGTCGCCATCCGCGCCGAAACCCCGGCGTTGAGCGCGTCGGCGTATAGCTTCATCGGCTCGGGCTTGAATGCAACCGAAAGCGCCTTGCGGTGGACGCGGTGCTTTTCAAAATCCATTAACATCAGCCCGCGCGGGAAAAGCAGATTGAGCACCGGCCCCCAGCCCTGTTCGGACGAGAACAGCTTGTCGCGGTCAAACATCACAAGCTCATTCGCCTCGGGGCCAAGCAGCGCGACGAAACGGCCACCAAAGCTGCTCGCGCGGTACACATTGCCGTGTTCGGCGTGCATTTTCTTGGTAAAAGCATGCGGGTCTTTGAGCTGTTCAAGCGTTGTGCCAACCACGGGCCAGCCATCGCGCCCCGGAATATGATCGATCGCCTGCCCGAGTTTGGGATTGAGCCAGTGCGGATTGGCTTCAAAACTATGCGCTAGGGCCACGGTCTGTCTCCTCATTCGTCTTTATGCTGACACTGTTGTTAATAGCTCAAGATCAAGGACTCGACAAGGCGCGCGTGCATTATGGCTTTCCGCCCGACCGCGTTGAAATCGCATAAAGCGAAATTGCCGCTGCGTTCGAGACGTTGAGGCTTTCGACCTGTTCACTGATCGGCAACCGCGCGAGCGCGTCGCAGTGCGCGGCGGTATTGTGGCGCATCCCTTCGCCTTCTGCACCCAGAACAAGCGCCACTTTGCCGGGGTTCATCGCCTGATCGAGTGTCATTTCGGCTTCACCGGCAAGCCCGACGCGCCAGAACCCAGCTTCGCCAATTTCATCAAGCGCGCGTGACAGATTGACGACGCGCACCCACGGCACGATTTCGAGCATGCCCGACGCAGACCGTGCGATCGTCCCCGATTCAGGCGGTGAATGACGATCCTGCGTGATGATCGCCAGCGCGTTAAAAGCAGCGGCCGAGCGAATGATCGCGCCGACATTGTGCGGATCGGTAACCTGATCGAGCAACAGCAACGGCCGTTCGTCATCCTGACCCTGTTGCAAGACATCGCCCAGCCAGACATCCTCAAGCGGATCGACATCAATCACCAGACCCTGATGCGGCGCATCATGCGGCACCATCCGGCCAAGGTCAGCAACATCGGAGTACACAATCTGAAGCCCCGGCGGCAAATCGATGGTGCCAAGCGCCTCACGCGTTCCCGAAATCTTTCGGACGATGCGTTCGGGATTGGCAAGCGCAGCAATGACCGCATGGCGCCCCCAAAATCGCGGGCGCGCCGCCGGAGTTGGAGCCTGTCCCTGTCGTGTGCGCCCTTGCTTGGGCCTGATACCGCGTGCCATCCCCGCCCTTTCGCGCAAACCACACACTTTGGCCAGCGCTTAGCCCCCCAATCGCAAAAGCTGCTTCATTTTGGGGCACTTTGGCTGAATTTCGAAGAAATCAGGCGTTGTAGATTACTTAACAGCCGGTTAACTTTTTGGGGTCAACGAATCGAGCGTATCCGTACCAATTGTCATTGAACATTATTGAACAAGGATAATCATATGAAAACGATCCTCATTCTGGCGCTGGCACTTACTGCGGCGGTTGCAACCCCGGCGCAGGCTGGAACCACAATATTTACCGGCAATACGGCGGGTGCGCCAACCTATAATCGACCCGTGTCGGGACGGCCACCAACGGGGCTTTCAGGTGTCGGTACGGCCGTGCGCTATGTGGTCACCCCATTCACCGTCAGCCTGAGCGGTAACTATAATTTTGTGAATACAACTGGATACGATAGTTATCTTGGCATCCACCGGAATTTTTTCAATCCCGCTAACGGATTGCAGAATGCGCTAGCCTATGATGATGACGCTGGCCCGGGAAATGACTCGGCAATAACCGCCTTGGGTCTGCTTTCTGGCGTTTCCTATTTCGCCGTCAATTCTGGATTTGCCAATAGTGATTTTGGCGCGTTCAGACTAACGGTCGACGGCCCCGGCACGATCAGCGGAAGAGGTGTGCCCGAACCGGCCACGTGGGCGATGCTGATTTTCGGATTTGCCGGAATTGGCGGCGCGCTGCGTCGTCGTCGCGGTGCAGTGGCGGTTACTGCCTAAGACTTATCTTATCGAAAACGGGGCGGCGCATTCGGGTCACCGGGTGCGCCGCCTTTTTGTCTGCTGTATCCAGCGTCGCCGACTATTCGGCGCTTTTCATATCAGCGAGAAAACTGCGGACACGCTTTGCATTGACCCCGAAATCGCTTTGACCAATGCGGCTCACCGATCGCATATTGACGATCGTGCCACTGCCTTCGGTCGCCGGTGTCGCGGTGACAAGAACGTCATCCTTGAATTTGAACGGTGACACGGTGTCGGTTGCCTCAAGCCGGTCAGGTGTGGTGACTGCGATCTCCCAACCACGCGCTTTTGCAATCGCGGTCGCGCGCGCGATGGCTTGTGCTGGTGTTCCGTCAAGCCGGATCGGCTGGATATCGCCGTAAGTCGCGGCGTGAAGCGATTGCCACCGCTCAAGTGTACCGACACCCGCCAGATTGTCAGCGCGCAACTTGAGAACCGAAAATTCTGGCTGTGCGTTGACGTTTGTCGATACGTCATGGATCATCGGGTTTGACGTCAGCCGCATGATCCATGGGCCGACCGCAGCGAGCGTTGCTGCACTCAGCAACAGTCCGACGAATATCCGCCGCCCCTGCCCGCTACGACGATTGCGAAATAGCGCGATCAAGCCGGCAAGCCCACCGACAATGCCCAGCAAAAAACCTGCGAGAACCATCAGCAACCCGACCGGAGCCGGAAACAGGCCAGCGCCCGCACCATAAGCCCCCGCCGCGATCAAAATGACGCCGATCAGCCCCAGCCAAAGGCTCGCCTTTGCGGTGCGCACCGGCCCGATTGCGCCTGCCGTCCCGATCATATCAGCCATCATTCATTCTCCTCTTATCACCCGCTGCAAGCCACCACGCCATGATGATCGCCACGCCGTAAGCGAGTAGCGCGGAAATCGGCATCGAAATATCAAATTCGGTCGGCACCGGTCCGAACCAATTGAAAAGCTGCACAGCAAGCAGGAACACCAACATCGCGATCATACGCGGCGCGGCGAGCGGTATCTGCGCCGCGCGCGCGAAATACCAGATCGCGGCCGCAGTGATGCCAAGTTCAAGCGGCATCTCAATCGCGGGCATGTTCCATAAACCAAGACCGAATTTCGGTGGTTGCCCGTACAGCGTCAAGTCTGGCCCGTGAACGAGCAGATCAATGAACCAGTGCGACAAAACGACGCCAGCACCGATCAGCGCAGCACGCCTGTTTGCGCCAAGCAGGCGGAGCAAAAGTCCAAAGCCGGCGGCCCAGACAAGGCTGCCGAGCAGACTGTGCGTATAGGGCATGTGATAAAGGTCCATCGGGTTCATGACGGTGAAACCCGGCGTAATCCGCATCGCCTCACCACCAGTCAATACAAGCGTGAAAAAGCCAAGATCGACAAGTTGGGCGGCGACAAACAAGGTCGCAAGTCGGGGCGCGCGAGGCTGTGCGGCTGCGACAAAGGCAGCGCTATAATGGCCAATAAACATGCAATTTCCCCTGTAACGTTCAGATGTTATGACATATTTCTCACAGAGTCGCGCAGATTCTCACTCGAAAATCGTCTCACGTGACTCTTGTCACATCGCTGCAACCGATCCGCATCTAGATCAAAACTGCGACCCAAGGATATTCATGTTCGATGAATATTCCTCCTTCGACCCGGAGCCCCCAAACTCCGGGTCGCTTTTTTCAAAGCGTCGCGTCAAATTCGAAAAGTCTGGTTTTGAGCCATTCGGGAACCGCCATCGGCCGGTGCGTGGCAAGATCAACATGGACACTGACAAGATCGACAACGCAGCGCAGATCATCATCCGCGCCGTGGCCGTGAATTTCGACGCGCTTGGTAATGCTTGTAATGCCTGCCTTCACCGTGCGCGCGAACACGTCGATCAACTCGTCGGGCTTGATCGGTTTGCTCCACGTAAGTGCTGCGTGCTTGACGTGAAATTCAAGCGGCACATCCGGATTGTTCAGGCGAATACCGACGGCACGGTAATATTCGGTGACCGCAATATCGGCATAGTCGAGGAAGCGCGCGTTGAAGACAACGCCCTGTGCATCGGTTTCCGACCAGCGAACGCGGAGTGTGTGCGAGAACGCAAAATCAGCTTTTGCCATCAGCCGGTCTTGGCGCCCGAATTGACGCCCATGCTTTGCAGATATTTTTTCACATTACGCGCCGCCTGACGCAGCCGCTGTTCATTTTCAACCATAGCAATGCGGACAAAGCCTTCGCCTTCTTCGCCGTAGCCAACGCCTGCTGCCACCGCGACCCCGGCGTGTGTGAGAAGCTGCTTCGAAAACTCAAGACTGCCGAGATGCGCCAGCGCTGGCGGAAGCGGTGCCCAGGCAAACATGCTCGCGCGCGGCGACGGAATATCCCATCCCGCGCGGCCAAAGCTTTCGATCAAAACATCACGGCGTTTTTTGTACAGCGCGCGGTTGGCCGCAACGATATCCTGCGGGCCATTGATCGCGGCAACGGCTGCTGCCTGAATCGGGGTGAATGCGCCGTAATCGAGATAGGATTTCACGCGGGTCAGCGCACCAATCAGCGTCTTGTTCCCAACCGCAAAGCCAATCCGCCATCCCGCCATCGAGTAGGTTTTCGAAACGCTGGTAAACTCAACCGCAACATCCTTCGCGCCGCGCACCTGAAGAATCGACGGCGTCGGGCAGCCATCAAAATACAGCTCGGAATAGGCAAGGTCAGACAGCACCCAAAGCTTATGCTCTTTCGCAAAGGCAACGACGCGTTCGTAAAAGGCAAGATCGACGACTTCGGCGGTTGGGTTTGACGGATAACCCATCACCAGCACCGACGGCTTTGGCACGGTGAATTTCATCGCACGCTCTAGCGATTCGAAATAATGCTCATCGGGCGTCGTTGGCACGCTGCGGATCGTGGCGCCCGCGATGATGAAGCCAAACGTATGGATCGGGTACGACGGGTTGGGCGCGAGCACGACGTCGCCGGGCGCGGTGATCGCCTGCGCAAGATTGGCGAGCCCTTCCTTTGATCCCAGCGTCACGACGACTTCGCTTTCAGGATCAAGGTCAACGCCAAATCGCCGCCCATAATAATTGGCCTGAGCCTTGCGGAGACCGGGAATCCCCTTTGACGCCGAATAGCCATGTGCACCGGGATTGCGCGCGACTTCGCAAAGTTTGTCAATCACATGCGCGGGTGGCGGAAGATCGGGATTACCCATGCCAAGATCAATGATGTCTTCGCCCGCCGCGCGCGCCGCCGCCCGCATCGCATTGACTTCAGCAATGACGTAGGGGGGCAGGCGTTTGATACGGTAGAATTCGTCAGACATGGCGGATCCTTGGTGAATGGAAGCGCGTTCATGCGCGAAAACACGCAGGATTGCCAGACCCCGCCACTCGGACAGCGATATATAAGCGTTCGCCGCACAAAGGCTTGACCCGCTCATGGTCTAGCGTCAAATAAGACAACGTTATCATATTGCTCTGGAGCGAACGCCACATGGAATTTCTAGCTGCACCTGCAATGTCGCGCGCGCTCGGGCAATCGGGATTGACCGTCTCGGGATTGGCATGGGGGATGTGGCGCTTTGCCGGGCAGGATGTCGCAACCGCGCAGGCCTTGGTCGAGGCCGCACTTTCATCTGGCATCACGCTTTTCGATACCGCAGACATTTACGGGTGCGATACGGCGGGCGGGTTTGGCTCGGCCGAAGCTTTGCTTGGCGATGTGTTCGCAGCGGCTCCCGAACTGCGTAGCCAGATGATCCTCGCATCGAAGGGCGGGATTGTGCTCGGCACGCCTTATGATAGCAGCGCATCCTATATCGCCTCCGCGATCGACGTCTCGCTCATGCGCATGAAGACCGATCACATCAATCTGTGGCAAGTCCACCGGCCCGATATCCTGACGCACCCCGCCGAACTCGCTAAAAGCCTTCAAGACGCACTACAAGCGGGAAAGATCGGCGCGATCGGGCTTTCAAACGTGACAATTGCGCAGGCGTCAGCGTTGATGGCCTATCTTGACGCGCCACTCGCCAGCCACCAGCCCGAATTCTCGCCGCTGTGCCTTGATCCGATCAGTGACGGACTGCTCGATCAGGCGATGGCGCATGACATTGCGGTGCTCGCCTGGTCACCGCTTGGCGGGGGACGAATTGCCGATCCGCAGACGCCGCGTGACGTTGCGGTGGCCGCTGCGCTTGATGCTGTCGCGCTGACGCAGCATGTATCGCGCACCGCCGCTGCGTATAGCTGGATCATGGCGCATCCGGCGCGGCCAATCCCGATCATCGGATCACAGCAGCCCGCGCGGATTGCCGAAGCGGCCGACGCGTATAAAGTCAAATGGACGCGCGCCGACTGGTACGCTGTGCTTGTCGCGTCACGAGAGGAACCATTACCATGAACGCGCCGTGCGAAGTCAGCTGGTTTTCAGCGCTCTGTGATGACGATTATGAATTTTTGGGTCAGCCCGATCCGATGCTCGCATCAAGCTGGGCGCATTGCCGCAATATCGTGATGGCGGCTGAAAAAGGCGGGTTCGACAATATCCTGCTGCCTTCGGGCTATGCGCTTGGCATCGACACAACGGCCTTTGCTGCTGCGATTGCTGCGCTTACCAGCCGCATCCGATTATTGATGGCGGTGCGGATCGGCGAAAGCTGGCCGCCGCAACTTGCGCGCCAGATCGCAACGCTCGATCAGATCAGCGGCGGCCGGATGACGATCAACATCATATCATCGGACATGCCCGGCGAGACGATGGACAGCGCGCCGCGTTATGCGCGCACCGTCGAAGCAATGCAGATTCTCAAGACATTGCTCAACGGCGAAGCGCTCGACCATCAGGGTGAGCATTATAAGATCAAGGTCGATCCGCCGCGCGTCAAAACGCTCAGCGGAAAATGCCCGCCGCTCTATTTCGGTGGCCTCAGTCCCGCCGCGCGCGATGCCGCCGCGAGGGGCTGTGACGTGTTTCTGATGTGGCCCGACACGATGGACAATGTTCGCGCTATCATTGCTGACATGAGCGCGCGCGCCGCCGCCTATGGCCGCACGCTCAAATTCGGATACCGCGCACATGTCATCGTGCGTGAAAGCGAAGCCGAAGCACGCAGTGCTGCAACGCGGCTGCTCTCGCGCCTTGATGCCGATACGGGGGCGGCGATCCGCGCCAAATCGCTCGATTCGGCAAGCGCAGGCGTCGCGGCACAAGCAGCTCTGCGCGAAAATGCTGGCGATGACGGCTATGCCGAAGCAAATTTGTGGACGGGGATAGGCCGTGCCCGCTCGGGCTGCGGTGCTGCGATCGTCGGTGACCCCGATCAGGTGCTTGCCAAACTTCAAGCCTATCAGGCCGAAGGCATCGAAGCCTTCATCCTGTCGGGCTACCCCCACGCCGCCGAGGCTGATTTGTTCGCGCGCCACGTACTGCCGAACATGGCGCACGGACGGCTTGAACTTTAGCCATCTTTGCCCTGTGCCAATCGAAGGGTCGCATATCCGGGTCGCAGCAGATGCGCGGCCCTTCTATAGGCACAGGGCAATCGATCAGGCGAGTGCGATGACTCGAGCAGGCCTGCGACGGCGCAGTGCCCCACCGACAACACCGAAGCCTGCAATCATCAACGCCCAGCTTGCTGGTTCTGGCACCGCAACCGCGATGTTATCGAGGATGCCGTCAACTCCGGCTGACGGCCCATCGACGCTGAATGACAGACGGGTGATGCTACTCGCCGCGATTGCATCAAAGCTGTACCGCCCAAACGTCGTCGACAGATTATTGTCCGCACTGCGGGTCACCTGAAAACTGCCGAGCAACCGGTTACCATCAGCCTCATAGGCGCTGGCGAACAACGTTTGAAATCCGCCGCCTAGAGCGCCAAAATCAAAACTGATGTGAAGCCGGTCGCCCTCAGCCGTCCTGATGATCTGATCAAGCGTGCTGATATTGGTCTGCTCACCGCCACCAAAGGCCGCAAAATGATTGGCGAGTTCGGCGGCTGTACCCGTCACGCCGCAGCACGGCACATAGGCGCTTGCCTGTACGGCGACAATTTCACCACCGGGGCTGACGGTGAAGCCCGTTGGCGTTACTCCAAATGGCCCCGTCTCAAAATTGCCATTGACGACACTGGCAGCCCAGGCTTGTGACGCGGTGGCCAGCACCACTGCCGCTGTCATAACCGACGCAAATCGAACAAATTTTTTCACAACTATTTCCTCTTCGACTGAATTTGGTTGCGAACCCGTTAAGCGCTTGTTGGCAGAGTATTCATGATCGCGTCAAACAGTTGACGAGTCTCACCCAAAAATGGACAATGGCTGTTGCGTGCGCGTGCAGGCTCAGCATTGCATTGGGCCATCGCTGGCTGCACTGGGGAGGTGCTGTTGATGAACCGCAATTTTGCGATTGATGACTATGACAGTTTGTTTGCAGCGCGCACAACTGCTGATGATTGGGCGCATATCAAAGCGTTTCGTGATCGACCACAATTCCCCGCCGCCGCCGCCGCTTATCTTGAAATCAGCGCGCCATTTTTTGCGAATAATTTCATACTCAACAAAGTCGTGCCCGAAGCGTGGCGATTTCAGATGATCGTTTTTCTACTCCATCTGCATGACACGCGCGATCCCGATAATCCGCGCAGCGGGCTGACGCTCAGCAATTTTCAGCGGGTGTGCGCGCAGCTTGATCTGGCCAGCAAAGGCCGCGCGTTTGCGTTCCTCAATCTGATGCGCGTCGGTGGCTATGTGATGCGGATGCAATCACCGCAAGATAACCGCGTTGTCCATCTTGAACCAACGCCGCTGTTTCTTGCCACAGTGACGCAGTGGAACGACGGCATTTTCCGCATGATCGACATTGCAGCGCCCGAGACCAGCCTGATCGACCAGCAACGCGCCTACCCGCATCTTGGTCGCGAAATGCGCCGCAACAGCACCGAGCGAATCTTGAGCGGTTGGCAACCTCTTGGCCCCTTCCCCGAAGTCTTCCATTTTGCTGCAACCGACGGTGGCTGGATGCTGATTGCCTATCTCGTTTGCGAGGCGACACGGAACGGCGACATCGCGCCCATTTCTATCGATCTGGCGAAATTCGGCAGGCAATATGGCGGGTCGCGATCACAGTTGCGGCGGTTGCTTGAAGGCGCCTATCGTGACGGCCTCCTAGAAACACCTCCTGCGAGCGGCGCACACATAATACTTACGCCGCGACTGGTGTGCGCATTCCTGACCTGGCTTGCATCCTATCTTGCCGGGTATCAGCGCAGCGCGTTAGCTGCGCTCGAAACTGCCGATTAGTTTCGTTCACTCATACCCCGGTTCATCCATCCACGGCGCGAATTGCGGCATGTCGCTGCTCACCATATCGGGGTAGACTGCCGGGCGCTTTTCGAGGAACGACGTGACGCCTTCGATGGCATCGCCGCTCGCCCCGCGTGACCAGATCGCGCGGCTATCAAGCTTGTGCGCTTCCATTGGGTGCGATGCGCCGAGCATCCGCCACATCATCTGGCGCGTCAGCGCGATCGAAACCGGCGCGCTTTCACTCGTCAGGCTGTGCGCGAGCGCCCGCGCTGCGGGAATCAGGTCTTGTGGCGCATGGATTGATTTGACCAGTCCACCAGCCAGCGCTTCTTCAGCGCCAAACACCCGGCCCGAATAGCACCAGTCAAGCGCCTGGCTAATCCCGACAAGCCGGGGAAGGAAATAGCTTGATGCCGCCTCGGGCACGATTCCGCGCCGGGCAAAGACAAAGCCGTAGCGCGCCGTGCTGCTTGCCAGCCGGAAATCCATCGGTAGTTGCATCGTCGCGCCGATGCCGACTGCGGCGCCATTGATTGCGCCGATAACCGGCTTCTTACTGTTGAAAATGCGCAGCGTGACACGCCCGCCACCATCGCGGACACCGCTATGGCTGTAATCGACGCTGCCATCTTCGCGCACCGGAGACCCATTTTCGAGGCGATCGGCGCGCTTTGAATAATCGAAGGTTTCCTTGCCCGCGCTCAGATCGGCTCCTGCGCAAAAAGCGCGGTCGCCAGCACCCGTCACAATGACCGCGCGCACGGCGTCATTGGCATCAGAAAGATCAAACGCCGCGATCATTTCGGCCATCATCTCGCCGGTGAACGCATTCATTTTATCAGGCCGGTTGAGTGTCAGCGTGAAAATACCTTCGGAAACGTCGGTGGTAATTGTCTTGAAATCAGTCATAAAAAATCCTCTCGCGCCCGAGTGTGGCGCGAGAGGACGGGTGATTGCAAGCGCGCAATTTGGGCCGAAGTTTCTTTTCGGCCCGAACGGGCGGCTCAACCCACGACGCACGCGCGGCATGTCGCCCGCGATTGTGTCGATTGCGCGATGAGTCGTTTTGGGCAGACGCCGTGAAAAACAAAAATCCCGCCCGGTTACCCGGACGGGATCATTCGCTATGCAATGTCAACGTGTTATTTATTCGGCGTTGTCGCCTTCAACCCCGTCACCAACGACTGCCGCAAGCGGATCATTGCCGACGCCACTAAAAGCAGGCTGGCGCAGTTCGGCGGCATGTTCCTCAGCCGCGCTTTTTGGCGCGATGAGGCTTTCCTGCCACGCACGCTGCTGAACGCGAAGTGCGGCGTCGCGCGAAGAAGCGGTCACACGAAGACGGTTCATCCCCGCACCCGTTCCTGCCGGGATCAGACGGCCGACGATGACGTTTTCCTTCAAGCCGACAAGCATATCCTTTTTGCCCTCAACCGCCGCCTGCGTGAGCACGCGCGTGGTTTCCTGGAACGACGCCGCCGAAATGAAGCTGCGCGTTTGCAAGCTTGCCTTGGTGATGCCGAGCAGGATTGGCTTGCCTTGCGCTGGTGCGCCGCCGTCGGCTTCGATCTTTTCGTTGATCGCGACCATTTCTTCACGGTCAACCTGTTCGCCCGGAAGCAATGTGGTATCGCCAGCGGCGGTGATTTCAACCTTCTGCAACATCTGACGAACGATCGTTTCGATGTGCTTGTCGTTGATTTTCACGCCCTGCAGACGGTAGACTTCCTGAATTTCCGCAACGATATATTCAGCCAGCGGCTCAATCCCCATCACTTCAAGAATGTCATGCGGATTTGGTGAACCGCCAATGAGGTTATCACCGCGCTTGACATAATCGCCCTCTTGAACGTCGATCACCTTCGATTTGGAGATCAGATATTCAACGAGTTCGCCGCCATCCTCAGGCTGAATGCCGATCTTGCGCTTCGCCTTATAATCCTTGCCAAAGACGACGCGGCCCGAAACCTTTGCGATGATCGCATTTTCTTTCGGGATACGCGCTTCAAACAATTCGGCAACGCGCGGCAGACCACCGGTGATGTCACGCGTCTTGGCGGCTTCACGGCTGACACGCGCAAGAACGTCACCGCCCTGCACCGTTGCACCGTCTTCAACCGACAACATCGCGCCCACGGCAAGCATGTAGCGACCTGCTTCGCCCGAATCGCCGTCAAGCAAGGTGAGGCGCGGACGCAGATCAACCTTTGAACGACCCGGACGGAATTCGGTGACGACCTTCTGCGCGATACCCGTGGCTTCATCGGTCTGTTCGATCAGCGTCTGCCCTTCGACAAGATCCTGATATTTCACAATGCCAGGATTTTCGGTGATGACGGGCATCGTAAACGGATCCCATTCGGCAATCCGCGCGCCCTTTTTCACAGCACCACCGTCGGCGAACAGCACATAAGCGCCGTATGGCAGACGGTGAACCGCGCGTTCGCGGCCTTCGCTATCAACGATCGCGATTTCACCCTGACGCGACAGCGAAACGGTGCGGTTTTGCTTGTCCTTGATCGTGCGCAGATCGCGGTATTCAAGCACACCGTCGCTCACGGCATCAAGGCTTGACTGCTCGTTAAGCTGCGCCGCGCCGCCGATGTGGAACGTCCGCATCGTCAACTGCGTCCCCGGCTCACCGATCGACTGCGCCGCGATAACGCCAACCGCTTCACCCATGTTGACGGGAGTACCGCGGGCAAGATCACGGCCGTAGCATTTGCCGCATACGCCCATCCGCGTTTCGCAAACGAGCGGGCTGCGGATTTTGACGGCCTGCGTGCCAATCGCTTCGATAACAACGATGTCGGCTTCATCAAGCAAGGTGCCCGATGCGATGACGATGCTGTTATCCTTGGTGTCGACGATATCTTCAGCCGTCGTGCGGCCAAGAATACGCTCACCAAGCGATGCGATTGTCGCACCGCCCTGAATGATCGCCTTCATGACCAGCGCGCGTTCGGTGCCGCAATCTTCTTCGATCACAACACAGTCCTGCGACACGTCAACCAGCCGCCGCGTCAGATAGCCCGAGTTTGCGGTTTTGAGCGCGGTATCGGCAAGACCCTTGCGAGCGCCGTGCGTCGAGTTAAAATATTCAAGGACGGTCAAGCCTTCCTTGAAGTTCGAAATGATCGGCGTTTCGATGATTTCGCCCGATGGTTTCGCCATCAATCCGCGCATACCCGCAAGCTGCTTGATCTGCGCCTGTGAACCACGGGCACCCGAATGCGCCATCATGTAGATCGAGTTAATCGGAGCTTCGCGTCCATTTGGCAATTTCTTGACCGCCTGGATTTCCTTCATCATTTCCGAAGCGACCTGATCACCGCAACGCGACCACGCATCGATCACCTTATTATATTTTTCCTGCTGGGTGATGAGCCCTTCCTGATACTGGCCTTCGAAATCGCGCACGAGAACGCGTGTTTCCTCAACCAGATTATCCTTGGTATCAGGAATGATCATATCATCCTTGCCGAACGAAATACCCGCCTGAAACGCGTGCTTGAAGCCGAGCGCCATGATCGCATCGGCGAACAGCACGGTGTCTTTCTGACCGGTATGACGATAGACCTGATCGATCACGTCGCCGATTTCCTTCTTGGTAAGAAGGCGGTTGACGGTTTCGAACGGAACCTTGTGGTTCTGCGGCAGCGTTTCACCAAGCAGCATCCGGCCCGGTGTGGTTTCAACACGTTTCATGTAGCTTTTGCCAGCTTCATCGGTCTGCGGTACGCGCGTCGTTACCCTTGTGTGCAGCGTCACGGCACCGGCGAACAGCGCCTGATGCACTTCCTGCATGTCAGACATCAGCATGCCTTCGCCGGGTTCGCCTTCCTTGAGCATCGACAGATAATAGAGACCAAGCACCATATCTTGCGACGGCACGATGATCGGCTTTCCGTTGGCAGGCGACAGGATGTTGTTCGTCGACATCATCAAAACGCGGGCTTCAAGCTGCGCTTCGAGCGAGAGCGGGACGTGGACGGCCATCTGATCGCCGTCGAAATCGGCGTTGAATGCCGAACAGACGAGCGGATGAAGCTGGATCGCCTTGCCTTCGATCAATACCGGTTCGAACGCCTGAATGCCAAGCCGGTGAAGCGTCGGGGCACGGTTGAGCATCACGGGATGTTCGCGGATGACTTCATCGAGAATGTCCCAGACTTCCTTGCGTTCCTTTTCAACCCATTTCTTGGCCTGCTTGAGCGTCATCGATAGACCCTTGGCATCAAGCCGCGAATAGATGAACGGTTTGAACAGTTCGAGCGCCATTTTCTTTGGCAGGCCGCACTGATGCAGCTTGAGTTCTGGCCCGGTGACGATCACCGAACGACCCGAATAATCGACGCGCTTGCCGAGCAAATTCTGGCGGAAGCGGCCCTGCTTGCCCTTGAGCATGTCGGACAGCGACTTGAGCGGACGCTTGTTGGCACCGGTGATGGTGCGACCACGGCGGCCGTTGTCGAACAACGCGTCGACCGCTTCCTGGAGCATGCGCTTTTCGTTGCGGACGATGATGTCCGGCGCGCGCAACTCCATCAGGCGTTTCAGGCGATTGTTGCGGTTGATCACGCGGCGATAGAGATCGTTCAAGTCCGACGTCGCGAAGCGGCCGCCGTCCAACGGCACCAGCGGGCGCAGCTCGGGCGGGATGACCGGGATCACTTCGAGGATCATCCACTCGGGCTTGTTGCCCGAATCGATGAAGCTCTCGACGACCTTCAAGCGCTTGATGATCTTCTTGGGCTTCAGCTC
>JAYVVW010000139.1:0-6508 GCA_043786595.1 Sphingomonadales bacterium
GTCGCTGACGTTGTAACGAAGTCAACGGGCACATCGAACCCCTACAACATGATCCGGGCGACATTTGAAGCGCTTGGTGAACAGACGAGTCCGAAATCAGTGGCGCAGCGCCGCGGCAAGAAAATTGCCGATTTGCTTGGTCGCGGTGGGGCTAGCTCAGTTGAGGCGGAAGCCGACGCTGCTGCGGTTGTGGAGTAAGACAATGGCGAAGATCAAAATCAAACAGACGGGATCACCGATCCGCCGCGTCAAATCCCAACGCGGAACGTTGATCGGCCTTGGGCTTAACAAAATGCACAAGGTGAGTGAGCTTGAGGATAGCCCTGAAGTGCGCGGCATGATCCGTGCGGTTCGGCACATGGTTCAAGTGGTCGACTAACTTCCAATATTTTAGCGCGAACAAAGCGAAAGCGAGTGCATGTTATGAAATTGAATGAAATCCGCGATAATGCTGGTGCGCGTAAACGCCGCATGCGCGTGGGCCGTGGTATCGGTTCGGGTAAGGGCAAGACAGCAGGTCGCGGCCAAAAGGGTCAGACCAGCCGCTCTGGTGTTTCGATCAACGGTTTTGAAGGTGGCCAGATGCCGCTTCACATGAGGCTACCAAAGCGTGGCTTTAACAATATTTTCGGCAAAGATTATGCAGAGGTTAACCTCGGCATGATTCAAAAGCTCGTTGATGCAAAACTTCTCGACGGTAAGGGCGTAATCGATCATGCAACGCTGAAGGCTGCCGGGCTAGCGCGCGGCGGTAAGGATGGTGTGCGTTTGCTCGGTAAGGGTGATTTTTCGGCGAAGCTGAAGTTTCTCGTTTCCGGTGTGTCGGCAGGGGCGAAAGCTGCTGTTGAAAAAGCTGGCGGTTCGGTTGAAGTGATCGAAGTGATCGCGGCGGCAGACAAAGCCAAAGCCAAGCACCGGTCGGTCAATCCTATCAAAAAGTGATAACGATTGCGCGTACGGCGGCTCAGGCTTTCAATGCGGCAATGTTTGATTATATAGAGGCGGCGAGGGGGCATAAGACCTGTTCGCCGCCTGTCATTTTTTCCGGAATTGGTTTCACTTCATGGCATCCTCTGCTGATCAAATGTCTGCTAGCCTGAGCCTTTCGAATTTTTCGCAGGCGACCGATCTCAAGAAGCGCATCTGGTTTACGATTGGCGCGCTGATCATATTTCGTTTGCTCAGCCATGTGCCACTTCCCGGTATCGATCCAGTTGCACTGCAGGCGCAATTTGAAACGACCAAGGGCGGGGTTCTCGATTTCTTTAATATGTTTTCGGGCGGTGCGTTGGCGCGGATGAGCCTGATCGCGCTTGGCGTGATGCCTTACATTACTGCGTCGATCGTTGTTCAACTCGCGACTTCGCTGTCGCCGACGCTTGCTGCGATCAAGAAGGAGGGCGAAAGCGGGCGCAAAAAATTGAATCAATATACCCGCTACGGCACCGTATTTCTGACAATCATTCAGGGGTATTTCATTGCGGTTGGCTTGGAAAGCTGGGGTGCGACCACGGGTCAATCAGCGGTAGTAATTCCCGGAATGCTATTCCGCGTCGCATGCGTAATATCGCTCGTTGGCGGAACGTTGTTTCTGATGTGGCTGGGGGAACAGATTACGAGTCGCGGCATTGGCAATGGCATTTCGCTGATCGTCATGGCCGGGATTGTGTCGCAGCTGCCGGCTGCTCTCGTCAACGTATTTGAAGGCGGCCGTTCGGGGACGATGTCTCCCTTGCTGATATTTGCAATTCTGATCCTTGTTATTGGATTGATCGCGTTCATCTGCTTCATGGAACGGGCTCAGCGGCGCGTTCTGATTCAATATCCCAAGCGCCAAACCGCGCGCGGCATGGTGCAATCGGATAAGAGCTTCCTGCCGCTCAAGATCAATACCGCAAATGTGATTCCGCCAATTTTTGCCTCGTCGTTGCTGCTGATGCCGCTCACGCTCGCACAGTTTGCAGGCAAAGGCGTAACAGGCGAAAGCGCGTGGGGCGATTTCGTCCTCGCGGTCACAACGAACCTTCAGCATGGATCGCCGCTATTCATGGCACTTTATGCAGGCGGTATCATCTTCTTTTGCTTTTTTTACACCGCTGTCGTGTTCAATCCCGAGGAAACGGCAGACAATTTGAAACGCTACGGCGGTTTCGTTCCGGGTATCCGTCCAGGTAAAAATACAGCGGACTATCTTGACTATGTTTTGACTCGCATCACCGTTCTTGGCGCTGCATATCTGACCTTTATCTGTCTGGTTCCCGAATATCTTGTGTCGGCGCTCGGCATTCCATTCTATCTGGGCGGCACCAGTTTGCTGATCGTGGTCAACGTTACGATTGATACGGTGACGCAAATTCAGAGCCATCTGCTCGCGCATCAATATGGTGATCTGATCAAAAAGTCGAAACTGAAGGGCGGCGTGCGTCGCTGATCCAGGCGGCGACGCATCGGGGAAATCTCTTTGATGAACATCATACTTTTGGGGCCGCCTGGGGCAGGAAAGGGCACGCAAGCCAATCTCATTGTCGACCAGCATGCGATGGTGCAGCTTTCAACGGGTGATATGTTGCGCGCCGCAGTGAAAGCAGGGACACCCGTCGGTCTGAAAGCCAAAGCAGTGATGGATTCGGGCGCACTTGTTTCGGATGAAATTGTTTCGGGATTGATTGGTGAGGCACTCGACGCTTTGGCCCCTTACACAGGTGTGATCTTCGATGGATATCCGAGAACGGCCGCGCAGGCTGAAACGCTTGATCGCATTTTAGGAAAACGGGGCCGAAAGCTTGATCATGTGATCGAGCTTGAAGTTGATGAAGACGCGCTCGTCGCACGGATTACCGGTCGATTTACCTGCGCCAAGTGCAACGAAGGCTACCATGACCTGTTCAAAAAACCTGCGATTGACGGCATTTGCGATCAATGTGGCTCAACCGAATTCAAACGTCGCCCCGACGACAATGAAGCGACAGTACGCACGCGGATGGCTGAATATCGCGCCAAGACTGAACCGATTCTGCCGATTTATGAAGCGCGTGGCTTGTTGAGACGTGTCGATGGCATGGCTGACATTGGCGAAGTATCGGCTGCGATCGAATCGATCCTGCGCTAATCCATCGTCGGTAGCGCACGCTCCTTCTGCGATCTGACCGGCCAGAATGCCGCCGGCAATATCCATCTGTGCCAATACCCATCCGCGAGATATATGTCCGTTGGCATTGATGTCGCTTGGCTGCGGCACAACGCGCGGAATCGGATCGCGTGCATCAATCGTCGTCGCTGATCTGATGCGTCGGGTTAAGAATGATGTCATCATGACCGCTGCCCGCACTCAGGAATACCAATCCCATTAGCGCTGCGGCAAGAAGTACTGAGAAAAAGATGCCGAGTGCGCTAAAGAGTAGCATTGGCCATGGAATTGGTCCGCTCAACCACCAGAGCGCGCCGAGTCCCAAAACGACGCTGACCGTCGACGCAAAGGCCATCCAGCCCATAAGGCGGCGGTAACGTTGCCACGCATAGGCCGCATAATCTGGGTTTTCGAGATTGCTTGGGGGTATATCCATGCTTTTCCTTGAACCCGCGCAACAAATTCAGCAAGGTGCTTCGATCTAGCGAGAGGGCATTGCGATGACGATCAGAGCGATACTGAATTCCAAGCACAGTGAGATTCTAAGCATCTCGGCTTCTGAGACTGTTGAGCAAGCGGTAGCGTTAATGGCGGATCGGCGAATCGGTGCTTTGCCAGTCGTTGAAGGCGATTTGGTTCTCGGCGTTTTTTCCGAAAGAGATGTAATTTACGGACTTGCCCGCGAAGGTGCGCAGTTTCTCAACCAGCCCGTATCGAATGCCATGATTACGCCGGTGATCACCGTGGAGCCTGACGAATCAGCGATCGGCGCATTGTCTTTAATGACGCTGCGGCGGATTCGGCATCTACCCGTCATTGAAAACGGCAAGCAGATCGGTTTTGTTTCAATTGGCGATATCGTGAAGTACCGAATCGATCGCATCGAATCAGAGGCGGCGTCGCTCCGCGATTACATTCAAAGCGCTTGATCGCCGGTATTCGCTCGCACGATCAAAGGCTTTTTATGGAATATCATGCCAATAATCTGTTCGAGAACCGGGCGCGCGAAACACCATAGCAGTCCGATGTAGCAGAATGCTCCAATCGCGCCGAGCAGCGCGACTGCGACGGGCGGCGGCAATGCACGAGTGTAAAGCGACGCGACATAAACGATCAGCGCCATAAATCCTGCGGCAGCGACCGTCGGCACTAACCCCGCGACAAGCTTTCTCCAGTCGGCACCAATCACTGGCAACGTCAGAATCAGTGTCACAATCAGAAGCAGAGGCGATGCCACCTGCCAGGCGTGCACCAACCCGGTGACGCCCCATCGCAACCCGATCAAAAAAGCTACTGGCATGATGATCGCTCCTGCGATGCTGCTCTTGATATAGACTTGCGGCAGCCCCAGCGCATTTGTCGCTGGCGAGCATAAAATTTGTAGCGCGAAAAACGGCATTGCGATTGCCAAGCCGCTTACAATCGGCGCCATTCCCGTCCATTTGACTCCGAACAATGTGGTGACGAGCGGCTCGGCAATAATCGCCATCCCAAAATAGAGCGGCAAGGCGACGAACATCGTCAGTCGCGCCGAAGTGATGAACGCATCGCCAACATGTCCACCCTCATTTGCCAGATTCGCATAAGCAGGGAAGGCAACTTCATTGAGTGGTGGGATGAACTTCCCGGTGAAGATGAGAGTGACGAACAAGGCTTCGGCGTAAAGGCCCAGATCGTGGGGAGCGAAGTACCGGCCTGCAAAAAAAATGTCAGACTGGCTCTGGATGATCCAGAACAGCTGGCAAAGCAGGAGTGCGCCGCCGAATGCAAACATGTGGCGGGCCCCTGTAAAATTGAAGCTTGGCCGGATGAATGTTCGGGCGGCATAAGTCAGGCCGATCGCGCGCACATAAAACAGCGCGAGGGGTGCTGCAACCAGCGTCCATACACCCAACCCCCACCACGCACAGGCGAACGCCGTAACGGCTCCTGCAAGTGCGCCGACCATATTGCTTGCCGCCTGCATCTTGAATTCAAGCCCACGCGAGAGGATCGCGCTCGGTAAGGCAATAAACGGCGTTGCCAAATAAAGAAGTGACTGCACGCGCAGAAGATCCGCGATCAAGGGCTGCCTAAAATACGCCGCTGCTATGGGCGCAGCGAGAAATTGTGCAATCGCCAAACCGCCATTCAAAAGAATCAGCAGCCCAAACACCTGAGCGACTCGCCGATCATCGACCGTTTCAGCCTGCACTAGAGCGCTCGCGAAACTGTAGCCGTTCAAAAAATTGAATAAGGCCAGCACCACCTGCGTCATCGCAAACAAGCCGTAATCGTGCGGATCGAGCAGCCGTACCACGACGATCGTCGATCCCCACATCACAATTTGTGCTAGGATCTGGCTGCCCGACCGCCAGAATACGGCGCTTCGGACACGCTCGCTGAGTGCCGGCGCAGGGGGGGACGGAACATTGATCACGCGTGCTTGTATATCTGAGACTATGAAGGTTGCGTCATACTAGTGGCGAAAAACTGAAATAAAATTGCAAAATTGCAGTTGACGCATTCAAAGTGTGCGCCTAATGCCCCTCTTGTCGCGGCGGAGAGCCACTTGGTTCTTCTCCTGCTTCCGCAAACATCGCAGACGCCCGGTCACCCCGATAAAACGGGGTAGGACATGGCGTCGGCATTTTGCGCTCTTTGACATTGTTGAATTTAGATGAAGGGACATGTGGGCGGCGGCTCCAGGTCTGGCGGTTTTAAGGCGTCAGATACCTGTAGCAAATTAACCGTTCCTATATGTCCTATTCACGTATCCATACGTAATAGATCTGTGATGCTTTGGTATCACAGATAAAAATGTGCAGGAACGGCTCCTTGAAATGAGCGTTTTTGTCAGGGAATTCCACCTCGGCAAAATCGAACATCAAACTTGAGAGTTTGATCCTGGCTCAGAACGAACGCTGGCGGCATGCCTAACACATGCAAGTCGAACGGAATTATTGACTTCGGTTGGTAATTTAGTGGCGCACGGGTGCGTAACGCGTGGGAATCTACCCCTTGGTTCGGAATAACTCAGAGAAATTTGTGCTAATACCGGATAATGACGTAAGTCCAAAGATTTATCGCCAAGGGATGAGCCCGCGTAAGATTAGCTAGTTGGTGGGGTAAAGGCCTACCAAGGCTACGATCTTTAGCTGGTCTGAGAGGATGATCAGCCACACTGGGACTGAGACACGGCCCAGACTCCTACGGGAGGCAGCAGTGGGGAATATTGGGCAATGGGCGCAAGCCTGACCCAGCAATGCCGCGTGGGTGAAGAAGGTCTTCGGATTGTAAAGCCCTTTCGGCGGGGACGATGATGACGGTACCCGCAGAAGAAGCCCCGGCTAACTTCGTGCCAGCAGCCGCGGTAATACGAAGGGGGCTAGCGTTGCTCGG
>JAYVVW010000140.1:0-44291 GCA_043786595.1 Sphingomonadales bacterium
CTTCAATATCAGCGCTCGTTGCGCTCCCAGTATTGAGCAAAAAGTTACAATGCTTCTCCGAAACCCGCGCACCGCCGATTTGCAGCCCACGACAACCCGCTGCGTCAACCAACGCCCACGCCTTGTGGCCATCAGGATTTTTGAACGTCGATCCGCCCGTTTTCGAACGCAGCGGCTGCGAGGCTTCGCGTTCGGCGGCGATACGGTTCATTTCGGCACCGATTATTGCAGGATCGCCTGCGGTTCCCGTGAAGGATGCGCCAACAACAATCACGCCTTCAGGAAGCGCAGAATGGCGATAGGTGTAGCCAAGCTCTGACAACGCCCAAGTCTGTCGCTCGCCCGATCGCAGCACGACGTCGGAACTGATCAGCACATCCTTGACTTCACGGCCATAAGCGCCTGCGTTCATCCGCACTGCGCCGCCGACAGTGCCGGGTATCCCGCGCAGAAATTCGACGCCCGCAATCCCCGCGTCGCGCGCGGCACTCGCAACCGAAATCCCCGGCGCGCCGCCGCCGCACGCAAGCGACAGACCGTCGACAGTGATCGCACCAAACGCCTTGCCCAGTCGCACGGTAACGCCGGGTATCCCGCCATCGCGGACGATCAGATTTGATCCCAGCCCAAGCGGCCAGACGGGGGTTGCCGGATCAAGATCACGCAAGAAACTTTGCAAATCAGCCACATCGGCAGGCTCGAACAATTGCTCGGCAGCACCGCCCGTTTTGAACCAGACGAGCGGCGCAAGCGGCGCACGCACTGTCAGTTTGCCGCGTACCAGGGGCAGATCGACGACGCTGCTCATTCGCGCGCGGCCTTGATTGCATCAGCGAGGCCCGCCGCCCATTTGGTAATGTCACCAGCGCCAAGACAGACGACCATATCGCCGGGTTGCGCGACACTCGCGACGGCGCGTGCCAGATCATCGGCACCCGTTACTTCGCTTGCTGCATGGTGGCCGCGCTGTTTCAGTCCGGCAACCAGATGCGCTGCGTCAACGCCTTCAACGGGTGCTTCGCCTGCCGCGTAAACCGGCGTGACATAGACAATGTCAGCGTCGTTGAATGCCTGCGCGAATTCATCCATCAACCCGCCAAGACGCGAATAACGGTGCGGCTGACACACCGCAATCACACGGCCCTTGCCGCTTTCACGCGCGGCGGAGAGGACGGCACGGATCTCAACTGGGTGATGGCCGTAATCATCAATGATCGTGATGCCTTCGACTTCGCCGACATTGGTAAAGCGCCGCTTGACCCCGCCAAAGCCTGCGAAACCCTTGGCGATCCGCGCGTCATCAACATTCATTTCAAGTGCAACGGCAATCGCGGCCAGTGCATTCTGGACATTGTGCCGCCCCGCCATTGGCAGCACGACGCCTTCAATCACGCGAACCGAGCCATCACGCGCGCGCACCGAAACATCAAAGCGGTTGCCGCCATCAATCGGTGTCACATTGTCGCCGCGCACATCAGCCTGAGCGCTAAATCCGTATGTCACGACTTTGCGATCACGGATGCGTGGCAAGATCGCCTGCACCTCGGCATGATCGAGGCAAAGGATCGCCGCGCCGTAGAAAGGTACATTTTCGATGAACTCGACATAGGCATCCTTCGCCGCATCGAAGCTGCCATAATGATCGAGATGTTCGGGATCGATATTGGTGACGATCGCAATCGTGCCATCAAGCCGAAGGAATGATCCGTCGCTCTCATCGGCCTCGACCACCATCCATTCGGACGTTCCAAGCCGCGCGTTCGACCCGTAACTGTTAATGATGCCGCCGTTGATCACCGTCGCGTCAATCCCGCCTGCATCAAGCATCGCGGCGACGAGCGAGGTCGTCGTCGTCTTGCCGTGTGTTCCTGCGACCGCGACGGTCGATTTCAGCCGCATAAGCTCGGCGAGCATTTCGGCGCGGCGGACAAGCGGGATGCGCTGCTCAAGTGCGGCTTCGACTTCGGGATTACCACGCTTGATCGCGGTTGACGTTACAACAACCGCCGCATCGCCCAGATTGTCGGCGCTATGGCCGATCAGCACCTTGATCCCGCGTTTGCGCAATCCTTCGATCACATAGCCTTCGGCGACATCCGACCCTTGCACCTTATAGCCCAGATTGTGCATAACTTCGGCGATGCCAGACATGCCGATGCCGCCAATGCCGATGAAGTGGATCGTGCCGATGTCGGTCGCGACGCCCTTCATGCCGTGGCACCCATTGCAGGGGCATTGCCCCAATTGTCAGATTTCAACCCGTCGACGACGGGCGGACGCGCAAGCTTTTCAACAAGATCGGCAAGGTCGCGCGTTGCGAACGGACGTCCGCAGCCCCATGCGGCCTTTGCAGCGGCGATCAATCCGGCGGGTTCAAGCCCCAGCTTCTGCATCTGTTTTGCGAGTTCAACAGCGGTAAAACGGTCTTGCGCAATCGCCCTTGCGCCGCCCGCCGCCACCATCTCACGCACATTTGCGCTTTGATGATCGTCGGTCGCCGATGGCAGGGGGATCAGGATTGCGGGCCGACCAGCGGCGGTCAATTCCGAAATTGTCGAAGCCCCCGCGCGCGCAATCACCAGATGCGTCCAGCTCAATTTTTCAGGAATGTCGCCGATGTAAGTGGCGAGGTCGGCTGCGATCCCAAGCTCGGCATAACGCGCACGGACGCGTTCGATGTCTTCGGCGCGGCATTGCTGCGTTACTTGCAAGCGGCGGCGCAGCGCCACGGGCAACAGCGCAAGGCCGTCAGGCACGACACTTGATAGGATGTTGGCGCCCTGACTGCCACCCGTGACGAGCACGCGGAACACGCTTTCGCCGTCAAGCGCAGGATAGGGCTGTTCGCGCAGTTCGAGGATTTCATCGCGTACCGGATTGCCGACGAGTGCGACCTTGCCGACGTTGCGCGCCGATACCCGTGCCGTGTCAGGGTATGACGTTGCAATCGCACTGACCCGGCCCGCCACCAACCGGTTTACGCGGCCAAACACAGCGTTCTGTTCATGCACAGCGGTTGGTATCCGCGCCGAATTGGCCGCGATCAAGGCCGGAAACGCCGGATAACCGCCAAACCCGATCACTGCAGAAGGCGCAAATGTATCAAACAACTGGAGCGCCATTTTACGTCCGGCAAGGATCGCCCGCCCGCCCGCAGGCCAGCTAAGCGGATTGCCCGTAATCCGTCCGGCGGGCAGAATGTGCGTCTGGATACCCTCAAACAGGCCAGGGATTTTCGCGCCGCGTGCGTCGGTGATCAGCGCGACGCGGTGGCCACGCGCGACAAGCTCTGCGCCGAGCGCGTGTGCGGGCATCATATGCCCGCCGGTGCCGCCGGCGGCCAGAACGAAATGACGTGTTATGATGCTCACCTGCTGCTCCACTTCACAACATAGGGGGAGCGTTTCAAATAGGGGTTTCGCCGCGTAAAGGCGAGCAAAAGTCCAAAACCAATCGACAGTGCAATCATCGATGATCCGCCGTAGCTGATGAACGGCAGCGTCATGCCCTTTGACGGCGCAATCCCGATGTTGACCGCGATGTTGATGAACGCCTGAAGCGTGAACTCCGTAACGAGGCCAGCCGAGGCCAGCACGAGGAACGGATCTTCCTCGTCAAGCAGTTTGACAAATACGCGGACGATGATGGCAAGGAACAGCGCCGCAATCATGATGCAGGCGATCAAGCCGAACTCTTCACCGATGACCGAGAAAATATAATCGGTATGCGCTTCGGGCAGGTGAAATTTGCGTTCGCCGCCGCCGGGTCCCGTGCCAAACAGCCCGCCTGCCGTGATTGTGGCGTGCGCCTGATCGACCTGATACGTGTCGCCCGTTGCAAACAGGAAGTTGTTGATCCGCGTTGTCGCGACGGGATAGAGAAAATAGGCTGCGACAATCCCTGCCGATCCCGCGCTCGCCAGATAGGCCATGATCCGCATCGACAGGCCTGAGATCATCAGCAGTGCCAACCAGACCAAACCGAAAATAATTGTCTGACCAAAATCAGGCTGCATCATCAGCAAGCCCGCAATGATTGCGGTCAGCGCGCCAGTGATCATCTTGACGGGAAGAGCGCGGTCATGCGCTTGTAACGACAATATCCACGCCACCGCGACGACAAACAGCGGCTTCAAAAATTCCGACGGTTGAAACTGGCCAATGCCAACCCCGATCCAGCGCATCGCGCCGTTCTTTTCAATCCCGATCAGCGGCACGGCGGCGAGCATGATGCTGAAAAAAGCAGCGCCGCCAATCGCAAAGCGCCGCGCGACCTGCGTTGGCAGCATCGAAATGCCAATCATTACCGGCAGGCCGAGCGCAACCCAGAAGAGTTGCTTCCAGAAATAGGTGAGCGGCGAAACGACAATATCACCGCCCGAATAGCGCGCAGCCGCAGCCGGTGCAGCGGCCGCCACCGCGATCAATCCGATCGAGATCAGGATCGTGACGAGCAGCAGGAGAACGCGGTCAATTTCCCAAAACCAAAGTCCAAGCGCCGAGCGGTCGGCACGCCCCAACCGGGCCGCAGGGCGACGCTTGACCGCAACAGTGCGGGCAGTGGGTGAAGTCATCGAAGCGCCTCCACTGCCGCGCGGAACGCTTCGCCGCGTGCTTCATAATCGGTGAATTGATCGAACGACGCACAGGCGGGCGAGAGCAACACCGTTTCGCCGGGTTTGGCGGCGGCGGCGGCGCGCGTCACCGCAACGTCAAGCGTTTCGCACTGGTCAACGGGCAGATGCGGCGCGAGGAGGGCAGCAAACATCGGCCCAGCCTCACCGATCGTATAAACCGCGCGGACATGCCCGAAATGCGGCACGCAGGCGTCAAGTTCATCGGTCTTGGCCTGTCCGCCGAGGATCCAGTGGACTGCGCGATAAGCGGCAAGCGCAGGCGCGGTCGAGGTGGAGTTGGTCGCCTTGCTGTCATTGACGTAGAGTACGCCGTTGACGTCGCGAACTCGTTCCATCCGGTGCGGAAGACCGGGGTAGGTGGTGAGACCGCGCTCAATGGCGTCGGCGTCAACATCCAGCGCCTGTGCCACGGCAATCGCCACTGCGACATTTTGCGCATTGTGCGGGCCTTGTAGCGACGGCCAGCGCGATTGATCGTTGATCGACTGTGCGTTGACGCGTGACAGCCTGTGATTGATGCGGCTTGCGATCATCCGGCTCGGGTCATCCTGCGTCGCGATCACCGCCAGTTTATCGACATGCTGCATCGTAAACAGCCGCGCCTTGCTCGCCGCATAGCCTTCGAAGCCGTCATAGCGATCGAGATGATCGGGCGTGATGTTGAGCAGCACTGCAACGTCGCAGTCGAGCGTGAAGGTCAGATCAATCTGGTAGCTCGATAGTTCAAGCACATAGACACCGCCCGCCGGTAGCGGATCGCGGCCAAGAATTGGCAGGCCGATATTGCCACCCATCAGGCACGGGACGCCTGCGGTTTGGAGGATGTGGTGGATCAGCGCGGTCGTCGTCGATTTGCCGTTGGTGCCGGTGATGCCGACCACCTTATGCGGCGGCAGGCCGGCGCGTGCCTGCGCAAAGAGTTCGATGTCGCCGATCAGCGGCACGTTCGCTCCGCGCGCGGCGTCTGCAATCGGATGATGGTTGATCGGCACGCCGGGCGATACGACGACGCCGTCGAAACCGGTGAGGTCGATGGTCAGCGGATCGGCGAGTGTCAAAAGCCCTCTCCCCTTCAGGGAAGAGGGTTGGGAGAGGGGCATGGCCTCCGCAGCATATGGAACAGGCCCCTCCCCTGACCCCTCCCCTGAAGGGGAGGGGGAAAGTGCCGCACGCGCGCTCTCACTATTATCCCACGCGACAACATCGGCGCCGCTCGCCAGCAGCGCTTCGACCGTTGCCAACCCGCTGCGCGCCAATCCCAGCACTGCGTAGCGTTTGCCGCGAAAGACTTCCGAAACAATCACCGCAGCTTGAGCGTCGAAAGGCCGGCAAGCGCGAGGACGAAGGCGACGATCCAGAAACGGATGACGACGGTCGATTCAGCCCAGCCAAGCTGCTCAAAATGATGGTGGATCGGCGCCATGCGAAATACCCGCCTGCCCGTCCGTTTGAACCAGAACACCTGGATGATCACCGATAGCGCCTCAACCACGAACAAACCGCCGATGATCGCGAGCGCAAATTCATGGTGCGCTGTCACCGAAATCGTGCCAAGGACACCGCCAAGTGCAAGGCTGCCCGTATCGCCCATGAAGACGGCGGCAGGCGGCGCGTTGAACCAGAGGAACGCCAGCCCCGCGCCGACGATGGCACCACACAGGATCGTCAGATCACCCGCCCCCGGGACATGCGGAATCCCGAGATAGGTCGCATATTTCACATTGCCGACGAGATAGGCGATCAACATGAAGGCGATGCACGCGATGATGACGGGCATTGTCGCGAGCCCGTCAAGGCCGTCGGTCAGGTTCACTGCATTGCCAAACGCAACGATCACCGTTGCGGCAAAGATGATGTAGAACCAGCCTAGATCAATCACTGGCCCCTTGACGAGTGGCAGGTAAAGCTCGGTGCCCGCCGTCCGGCTGATCATCCAGACCGCGAGGCCAGCGATGCAAAATTCGAAAAACAGGCGCACCTTGCCCGAAACGCCCTTGTGACTGCGTTTCGTCACCTTGTCATAATCGTCCATAAACCCGACGAGGCCAAACCCCGTCATGACAAACAGACACGCCCAGACATAATCGTTGGTCAAATCCATCCACAGCAGCATCGCCATCGCAACCGAGGTGAGGATCATCAATCCGCCCATCGTCGGCGTACCCACCTTGGCAAGATGCGTTTGCGGGCCATCGCTGCGAATTGGCTGGCCTTTGCCTTGGCGGACGCGGAGCCAGCCGATGAATTTGGGGCCGATCAGCAAACCGATGATCAGCGCGGTCGCAACCGCGCCGCCGGTGCGGAACGATAGATAGCGCAACAGGTTTGACACGCCGGGAAAATCGAGCTGACTGGCGATAAAATACAACATTAACTCTGCCCGCCTGTTAGCGCTGCGACAACGCGACCAAGGCCGATCGCGTTTGACCCTTTGATGAGAATGACGTCTCCGGGCGCGATCATCTTTTGGAGCGATTCGCGCGCAGCGTCGGCGGTGGCGCAGTGCGCGAAATCGACGCGACCCTCAAGCGCTTTTGCGAGCGGCTCGATCCCGCTTCCGACCAGAATTGTAAAATCAACGCCCGCTGCCTCAATGTTGGGTGCAAGCCCCGTGTGAAGCGCGTCGCTGTCGCTGCCCAGTTCACGCATCGCACCCAGAACGGCGATGCGGCGCGTGGCGGGTGCATCGCCCAGCACAGCCAGCGTTGCCGCCATCGAGGTCGGATTTGCGTTATAGCTTTCGTCGATCAGGACAATCTCGCCGCCCGGCACCGCCACACGGTGTTGCGCGCCGCGACCGGCGAGCGCTTCAAAATCGGCGAGTGCAAGCCCCGCAGCGGCAAGATCACCGCCAAGCGCGCTGACAGCGGCGATCACACCGAGGCTGTTGGCAATCCAGTGGTCACCCGGTTGCGACAGCGTGAAGCTGAGTTCGGACACCGGCAAACGCACGTTGAGCACCGTGCCGCCTGCGACCGCGACTGCGTCAACCGCGCGGACATCGGCACCTTCGCAGCGACCGAATGTCAGGATATTGGCAGCGTGCGGCACAGCACGTGCGATCAGGCGGTCACGATAGGGGCTGTCAAACGGGATGATCGCGGTGCCGCCGGGTTGCAGCCCTTCAAATATTTCGCCCTTGGCGTCGGCGATCGCCTCAACATTTGCGAAAAATTCGATATGCGCCGCAGCGACGGTTGTAACGAGCGCAACATCAGGGCGGACAAGGCGGGTAAGTGCGGAGAGCTCACCTGCGTGGTTCATCCCCATCTCGAACACGCCAAATGCCGTTTCGGCAGGCATCCGGGCGAGGCTGAGCGGCACGCCGGTATGATTGTTATAGCTTTTGACCGACCGGTGAACCGAACCGCGATTGGCGCGCGCGAGTGCAGCGGCGAGCGCTTCCTTGGTTCCGGTTTTACCGACCGAGCCCGTGACGCCGACAATTTTGGCGGGTGTCCGCGCGCGCGCGGCGCGGCCGAGTGCATCAAGCGCCGCGCTTGTATCGCCAACGAGGACATGCGGATGTGGCACAGGCTGCGACACAATTGCGCCCGCCGCGCCGCTTTCAAATGCCTTATCGATAAAGCGGTGGCCGTCGGTGGCTTCGCCGCTGAGCGCAATGAAAATATCGCCAGCGCCGACTTCGCGCGAATCGAACGCGACGCCGTTTGCAGCGAAATCCGCCGAAGCCGTGCCGCCGACGGCCTGAGCGATTGCAGCGGATGTCCAAAGGGTCACGCCGCGCAGTCCCGCGCAACGGTGACATCATCGAAGGGCAGGATGCGGTCGCCGACAATCTGTCCCTGTTCATGCCCCTTGCCCGCAAGCAATACGACATCGTCTGGCCCCGCCATCGCAATCGCGGCGGCAATTGCATCACGCCGCGCGCCAATTTCGGTCGCGCCGGGGGCTGCGTCCATGATCATTGCGCGGATCGCAGCCGGTTCTTCACCGCGCGGATTATCATCGGTGACGATCGCCACGTCGGCATCGCGCACGGCGACCTTGCCCATTTCCGCGCGCTTGCCCGTATCGCGCCCGCCGCCTGCGCCAAATACGAGGATCAAGCGACCCCTGGTGTGCGGACGAAGTGCTGCAATCGCGGCTTCAAGCGCATCGGCTGTGTGCGCGTAATCAACATAAACGGGCGCGCCCGTCTTGGTAATCACCGCGCGTTCCAGCCGCCCGCGCACGGGCTGTATCCGCGCAAGATTTGCAAATGTCTGCGCGCGATCACCGCCGCTGGCAATTACAAGCGCTGCGGCCATCAGCGCATTGGCCGCCTGATACGCGCCGATCAGCGGCAGCTTGATGACCTGCGTCTGGCCGTCGATCTCAATCGTCAGCGTCTGGCCAAGCTGCGTTGGCGCGCGACCGGTGATGCGGATCTCTTCGCCGCGTTCGCCGACACGGATCAGCTTGAGCCCGCGTTCACGCGCCAGATCGATGAAACGCGGCGCATATTGATCATCGGCCCAGATCACCGCGCAGCCATCATCTGCGATCACTTCGGAAAAAAGCCGTAGCTTGACGGTCAGATAATTGGCCATGTCGCCGTGATAATCGAGGTGATCGCGGCTGAGATTGGTAAATGCGCCTGCGGTGACGCGCGGCCCTTCGGCGCGGTATTGATGAAGGCCGTGGCTCGACGCCTCATAGGCGACATGCGTCACGCCTTCGCGCGCCAGCCCCGCCATGTTCGAAAGGAATGTTACAATGTCGGGCGTCGTCAATCCGGTCACGACGCGCTCATCGGGCGTGGTGACGCCGAGCGTACCGATCGAAGCACCGCGCTCACCCGCCATGTGCCAGAGCTGGCGGGTGAGCTCGACTGTCGATGTCTTGCCATTGGTGCCAGTGACCGCAACGATCATTTCGGGAAAGGGCGCGAAATATTGTGCCGCAACGAGCGCGAATTTGCGGCGGGGATCATCGTCGGCGATCAGCACAGCACCCTCAACGTGCAAATTGGGCCGCGCGACGACGGCGATTGCGCCGGCCGCGATCGCGGCGTCGATATAATCCTCGCCGTTAAAGCGCGCGCCCTGAAACGCACCGAATATCGTGCCGGGGGCGACTTTGCGGTGGTCGATCGCAAAACCGGTGACCGTCTGCGGCGCATCGGTGCCGATCAGCGCGCCAAGCTTCATTCACGCTCTCCCTTGGGTTTCCAAAGCAGCGGGAGCATGTCTGACAGGTCAATTTCGCGGTTGGCATCGGGGTAAATGCCGAGCATCGGGCCGGTGCGCGCAATGACCTTTGCCACAACCGGGCCTGCGGTGTACGCAGCGGTGGTCTGGCCCGACGAGGCCGCGCTTCCTTTGGGTGAATCGAGCATAGCGATCACCACATAGCGCGGCTTGTCCATCGGGAACACTGCTGCGAAGGTCGAGACGTTGATCGTTTTCGAATAGCCGCCGATAACGGGCCTTTCAGCCGTCCCCGTTTTCCCGCCAACGCGAAAACCCGCGACATTGGCATTTTTGCCGGTGCCATCGGTAACGATCAGCCGAAGCAGCTTGCGCATGATCATACTCGTGTGCGGCGAAATGATCCGTCGCCCTTTCGCAGCCTGACCCGGCTCGACGCGCATCAGCGTTGCCGGACGCCAGACCCCGCCATTCGAGATTGCAGCATAAGCGCTGGCAAGGTGAAGCGGCGTGACCGCCATGCCGTGACCGTAAGCCACCGTCATGTTGGTCACCCGCCCCCATGATGTTGGCCACAGCGTCCGTCCACGTTCGCGCAGTTCGATGTGTGGTGGCTCACCAAAACCAAGCTTGGTGAAAAATGCCTGCGTGCGCGCCACACCCAATTCATCGGCAATGCGCGCCGTGGCGACGTTTGACGAATGCACCAGCGTTTCGGGCACGTTGAGCCAGCGGTGCTGCGAATGCGTGTCGCTGATCGTGAATTTGCCAACGCTGATCGGCCCCGTTGCGTCATAACGCCGTGCCATGTTCTTTACGGTGCCGCTTTCGATGGCGTTGGCGATCGTCAACGGCTTGAAGGTCGAGCCAAGTTCATAAACGCTCTGCGTCACATTGTTGCGCAGCGCTTCGGGATTGGCCTGCCCGCTTTTGTTGGGATTGAACAGCGGCAGCGACACCATCGAAATCACTTCGCCGGTGTCAACGTCCATGACGAGCCCGGTTGCGCCGATCGCACGCAGATCGACCATCGCCGCCGAAAGCTCGCTTTCCATCGCCGCCTGAACGCGCGTATCGATCGAAAGCGCAATCGGTTTGGCATGTGACAGCGGACTGCTCAATTGATCGTTGAGAACGCGCTCCATTCCCATCACGCCGTTACCGTCAAAATCGGTATAACCCACGACATGCGCGGCAAGCGTCGTTTGCGGATAAAGCCGTTCGGGTTCACGCGCATAGGCCATTGCGGGCTCACCCAGCGCATTCACCGCAGCAACAAGTTCGGGCATCGCGCGGCGGCGCAGATAGGAAAAGCTGCGGCCCGATCCGAGCAGTTCAAGATATTGCGCTTCGCTGCGTTCGGGCATTAGCCGGGCCAATTGCGGCGCAAGCGCGCGCGCATCGCCGAGCAGCTTGCTAGGATGAACCCCGATCGACCACGCCTCGATTGTCCGCGCGAGCACCGACCCATTGCGATCAACGATGTCGCCGCGTGCCGACAGCGACGCGACCGCATTGCCGCGCCCGCCGTCGCTTACGACGTTCATCCACACGATACGCGCAGCGATCACCATGCCGACGCCGAGGAAGACGAGCATCAGCAACATCAGCCGCTGATGCGCGAGCGCCAGCGTCTGCTGTTTTGCGCCCGAATGGCGCGCGCGCGTTGGCCGGGCGACAAGCGTTGTCACTGTTTGGTGTCACCACTAAGGCTTGATTTGACTTCGCTCTTGGCAAGCGACGCAAGCGCACTGCGGTCAATCAGCGCGCGATCAAGCATCGCAACCGCGCCGAACCGCGCCGGTGCCGACCGCTTTGCCACGATTTTCGGCTGAGCCACGACCGACGTATTCGCGGCGACTTTGGCAGGCTCGACCAGTTCACCCGACACCCCCGACACTGCGTTGACCGCGACAACCACCGGCGGCGCGGCTGGTTTGTCACCCAGTGCTTCCTGATCGACGCGCGCCAGTGCCGATTCTCCGTTCAGAAATTGCCCCGCTTGCGGCGCGCTCAGCGACAGGACTTCGCCGTTCCACCGTTCGAGCTGACGCAGGCTGGCGCGCGTGCCCATCTCAGTCTGGAGCTGGCGAATGTCGCGCTTGGTCGCGGCGATCCTGCGATCAATCGCTTCGAGGCGACCCCGCTCACTCGCCACCTGCAGCGACACGAGGTAAAGCGCAGTCGCCGCAAGCGCGACTCCTGCAACCCATCCGACGGGGCGGAAACGCTGAGCAATCATGACACATCTCCTTGTTTTTTTGACCAGGCGGGCGCGGCGGTTCGCCGGGCGACGCGCAGCGTGGCCGAACGCGCACGCGGGTTTCGTTCCAACTCTTTCACGCCAGCGCGAACGGGTTTGGCGACGCGCTCAAAACTGGCTGCCGGGTCGGTGCCGCTGGTATCGGGGGCATGGCGCGATCCGCCCGATCCAGCGCCACTACGCGCCTTGAAAAACTGTTTGACGATCCGGTCTTCAAGGCTGTGAAACGTCACGATCGCAAGCCTGCCGCCCGGTTTCAATACGCGCTCAGCCGCGTTGAGACCGTCTTCAAGCTCGCCCAGTTCGCGGTTGATGTGGATCCGGATCGCCTGAAACGTTCGCGTCGCAGGGTCTTTCTTGTCATGCGGTTTATAGCCGCACGCGCGGCGAACGATGCTGGCAAGCGCGCTCGTCCGGGTCAGCGGGCGCGCCGCGACAATCGCGCGCGCAATCCGGCGTGATTTCGGCTCGTCACCCAGCGTGTAGATGACATGCGCGATATCCTCTTCGCGCGCATTGTTGAGGAAATCAGCCGCAGTGTCGCCGTCCTGCTCCATCCGCATGTCAAGCGGGCCATCGCCCTGAAACGAAAAGCCGCGGTCGGCCTGATCAAGCTGCATTGATGACACGCCGATGTCGAGCGTGATCCCGTCAACGGGCGTCAGCCCGGCATCATCCAAAATTGTTTCGAGTTCCGAAAAACGCCCTTCAACCAGAATCAGCGCATCATCGTTAAGCGTTTGACCCGCCGCAACCGCATCAGGATCACGGTCAATCGCACACACCTGCGCGCCCGCCGCGATCATCGCGCGGGTATAGCCGCCCGCGCCAAACGTGCCGTCAACATGACGTTCGCCCGCGCCAATCTGCAACGCAGCGATCACTTCATCAAGCAGTACCGGAATGTGGGGGCCGGGCGCGCTCATCCGGCCCCGCGCTGTTTCATGAGATAGACGACGATTTCCTTGACTTCGGCGTCTAGACCGGGCGCATCGATCAGGGTGCGAGGGTTCCAGATTTCAAACGTATCGCCGGTGCCAAAGAAAAACGCGAGATCGTCAAGCTGCGCCTTGTCTTTGAAGAAACCGGGGAGGATGAACCGTCCACTGCTATCATAAGGCACTTCTTCGACCAAGCCGAACGCGCGGCGTTTCAGGTTGTGGCGATCGTCGGCATTTGCGGTCGCGGCTTTGATCGCTTCGTCGCGGCGCAATTCTTCGCGCAAATGCTGCGACCAGCCGCGATCATAGCCCGTCAGGCAGGGGTCACAGTCATGCTTGCCGATGAAAAGGAAGCGGCCTTCGCCATTTTGTTCGATGATCTGGCGCAGCCCAGCGGGGATCGCAACGCGGCCCTTCGCGTCAATCGCGTTGAGGGCATGGCCAGTAAACAATCCCCTTTGCTGCACGTCGTTTTACCTACCCAGTCACAAGCGGGAAGGTTTTCTCGGCGATCAATCGGGACGTATGTCCGCTCGAATCACGCGTGAATCAGGACAGCCCCGCCCTCGTTCTATTCAAGGGTTAACAGTGGCCGCGACGGGATACAACGGGATTTTACGGGTGAAATGGGTATTTGATCGAATTAGACGATGATTTCACGCTCCAACTTGGAAAAATTCACTATCTGTTCTATGCTCTGATATACTCCGACTATCGCCGGTCTGTTTGTCTATTTTGATTTGTTCCCTCAACCGCAGCGCCCGGTGCCACGCCAAGGTCTGCGAGCGGTTCATCTTGTGATGGCGGTGCCGCAACATTTGCGCTGTTGGCTGCAACGATCATATTACGATCGTGGCGGGTCAACGACGTGGCGAGCGCGATGATGATGAGCACCACCGCCAGCCCGGTCAGACCGACGCGGACACGCTGCATTCTTCCACGCGTTTCGCCGTCGGGATCCACCACCCGATTGGGATTCTCGTTCATCAAGCCACCCTAACGCAATCGGTTTGGCTTGTCGAACGCTCAGCATCAATTCAAATTTGCGGCAAGCCCTTCGACGCAAGCCAATCGGGATTGTAGATTGTCGAGAGATAGCGAAATCCGGTATCGCACAGGATCGTAACGACAGTTTTGCCCGGTCCCAATTGCCGCGCGAGCGCAATCGCGCCTGCGACGTTGATCCCCGATGACAGACCGAGGCACAGTCCCTCTTCACGCAAC
Organism: Sphingomonadales bacterium; assembly: GCA_043786595.1. Lineage (GTDB taxonomy): Bacteria > Pseudomonadota > Alphaproteobacteria > Sphingomonadales > Sphingomonadaceae > Aquisediminimonas. The sequence goes on from JAYVVW010000140.1 coordinate 14,218, forward strand.
AACCGCGCGACCCAGTGGAGCCCCTCTTCATCCGAAATACGGAATTGCGTATCGATCGGCGCACCTTCAAGGTTTGCGGTCACGCGCCCCTGCCCGATCCCTTCGGCAACCGATGTCCCTTCGGCTTTCAATTCGCCGTGCGCATAGAAATTATACAGCGCGGCACCGTGCGGATCGGTGAGTGCGATGGTGATTTTCTCATCTTTTGATTTGAGGCCAAGCCCCACCCCCGCAATCGTTCCGCCGGTACCCGCAGCGCAGGTAAACCCGTCGATTCGCCCGCCGGTCTGTTCCCAGATTTCCTCGGCGGTGCCAACGATGTGCGCGCGGCGATTGGCGATATTGTCAAACTGATTGGCCCAGATCGCGCCGGGCGTCTCCTCGGCAATCCGGCGTGATGTGTGGACGAAATGACCCGGATTGGAAAACGGCGCGGCGGGCACCAGCACAAGCTCTGCGCCGAGAGCGCGCAGCGTATCCATTTTCTCGCGGCTCTGCGTTTCGGGCATGACGATGATCGTCTTATACCCGCGCGCATTGGCAACGAGCGCGAGCCCGATCCCGGTATTGCCCGCCGTGCCTTCGACAATCGTGCCGCCGGGTTGCAGCGTGCCACGCTCCTCGGCGTCGATCACGATGTACAGCGCGGCGCGGTCTTTGATCGACGCACCCGGATTGACATATTCGCACTTGGCCAGAATCTCGCACCCCGTTTCGACCGATGGTCCGGCAAGGCGAACAAGCGGCGTATTGCCAATCAGGGCGAGCGTATCGGGGAGAATGTTCATGCGCGCGATCCTAGAGCGGTTGACGGAACAATTCGAGGGGGAAAAGGGGCGGGGTTTTGGCGAGGTGTTGTTTGGGGCACCCGGCAATGTGGTTCGCGCCCAAAACGACGTCATTCGCGCGCCCAACAGCGTCGACCCCCTCTTCGTCATTCCCGCGAAAGCGGGAATCCACCTTGCCGCTAGCGCGCGTTCTCCAGTTCAAACCGCCGCGCAAACCGAAAGGTGGCTTCCCGCTTTCGCGGGAATGACGAAGAGAGAGGCGTAAGAAATAGTGGGGAAATCTACAAAATACCGCTTTCCCACTCTCTATGTTCTTACTATATTCACTTTGATGAACCGATTCGAATCTCCCATACACTGCCACGAGCAGCCCCAAATCGCCCCGCGCGGTGGCGGCGGAGCCTTGGCCGCCGCGCGCGCGGCAGTGCGCGTTTTCCGGGCGGCGTGGTTGTCAATCTTGTGTATGTTGAGCGGTTTTGCGCGGGCTTTTTCAAGCCATATGCGGGTTGATGAGATATTTTTCGCCCGTTGCGCGGCGATTATAAGCGGCGAGAATTTCGGGATCGAGCGCTTGCGTCAGCGAGATCGTCGACGTGTAATGGCTCGCAAACGTCGTTTTGAGTTCGGCAGCGACGCGGTCGCGCATCTTCTGCGCATCTTCGCGGCCAATTTTCTGAAGGAACGGCGTCAGCAGCCAGCCACCCACGCTCCAGATCATGCCAAAGCTGCGGTTAAGCTCGGTCGGCCCGGTATCGAGCCCGCCGTAGATATAGACTTGTTTGTGAACGCTCGATCCGTAGCGGCTGTAAACCGTGGCGGTCTGGTTGATCGCGGCCTCCATGCACGTCAGGATCTGGCCCGCGAGTTTGCCGCCGCCAATCGCATCGAACGCAATTGTCGCGCCCGTATCGACCAGCGCTTTGGTGAGATCGGCCATGAATTCGGGCGACGACGAATTGCAGATATAGCGGGCACCAATGCCGCGCAATATTTCAGCCTGCGCGTCGCCGCGGACGATGTTGACGAGCGAAATGCCGTCGGCAATGCAGATTTTGTTGAGCATTTGGCCCAAATTCGATGCAGCGGCGGTGTGAACCAGCGCGCCATGCCCTTCGCGGCGCATCGTTTCGGTCATGCCGAGCGCGGTCAGCGGATTGACGAAGCACGACGCGCCCTCGGCAGCAGACGTTCCGGCGGGCAGCACGATCGCATCGGCTGCGCGCAAAGTGCGGTACTGCGAATACATCGCGCCGCCAATCAGCGTGACGGTCTTGCCGATCAGCGCCTGTGCCGCGTCGGAACTGCCCGCTGCGATCACTGTGCCAGCGCCTTCATTCCCGACGGGCATCGATTCGTCGATCCGCCCCGCCATCGCACGCATCAAGCGTTCGGGCACGGGGGCGCTGATCTTAACGTCGTCGCCGCTCCCCGAAGCGCGCGCCTGCGTCATATCCGCCGCACCGACGAGCAGCCCGAGATCAGACGGATTGATCGGCGACGCCTCGACGCGCACGACGATGTCGCCAGCACCGGGTTCGGGCGTTGCGATACGCAGCAGCGACAGTTCAAGCACACCGCCTGCGGTGACGATCGACCGCAATTGCAGTCCGGTGGGAAGCGCTTCGGCCATGCTATTCTCCTGATGATGTGTTGCCCCGGCTATGTGAGGTACGGCACCGCGCGTCAACTGTGGGGGGGCGTGGACAGTGCGAGAGCGCGTCGCCCGCCACCGTCATTCCGTCAACCCACCGTCATTCCCGCGAAGGCGGGAATCCATATGCTGCGAACCCCAGAGTTTATGGATTCCCGCTTTCGCGGGAATGACGATCCAGAAATGTTCAGATTCAATCTAGGTGAAAACGAGCCTATAGGGCGGGGATTTCGATAGGGGACGGGAATGACGATTAGGCGGCGGAAATAACGATGAACGCGCGCCGGAGGGATTCTGCCCCCTCTTCTCCCCTCCCGCGTGCGGGAGGGGCCGGGGGTGGGCCAGTGCCAAGAACACACAATCCGTTCATTTCATGCGTAAGTGGCCCACCCCTAACCCCTCCCGCACGCGGGAGGGGGACAAATGACGCCCATTTCACCAGTCGAACGCCCCCCGCCCCTCACTTCACCACATGCAATTCATAACGCAGCACCGCATTTCCGTTCGCGGGCACCCTGACCGTCCACAGCATATCGCCGTTTTTGGACCTCAGCCGCGCCGATGCATTGCGCAGTGTATAACTGCCAGCATCTGGGATCAGCCGCACCTCGACGATCACCGGCGCTGGATTGGCGTTGCTGACCTTGACGCTATAGCGTTCGATATCGCGCGCATCATTGCTGGCGCTTTGATCGCCGTCGGTCAGTGCGATCTGAACTTGCGCGCTTTTGCCAATCGTCAGTTCAACGTCCTCGCCCACCGCAATATCGCGCAGCCGCGTTTCGCCGACGAGCAACTGCGTGCCGCCGCCGGGTTCAAACAGCGCGACGCCGCCTGCGGGCATCGGCAGGCCAAGCCCTTTTTCGCTGGTGTTTTTCATCCGCAGCAATATCGCGCTTGCTTCGGGTTCCCGCGCATTGTTGGGATAAAGTCGCGCGGTATAGAAGCGCGCGAACGGCACCGCGCTCTTTTGAATCATCGCCACCTGCTTCTGCGCATTCGCCGCCACCGTCACCGGCTCGGGAATCCGGTATAGCTTGAGATCGCCGAGTTCCTCTTGCTCGGCCATGATCGCTACTGGTGAACTCTGAAAATTCGTGTCCATCCGCTTCGCTGTGACAATGATGTCATTCACCGACTCAAATGCCGCAGCAACGGGGGCAGGTGGAGGAACCGGCGCCTCAATCCGCGATCCCCAGCATGCCAGTTGCAATTCTGGCACGCGCGCGTCCTGTTCGAGATCGGCCGCGTCGTCATCGCGGTTGAGCGTGCCCGCGACGGCCTGCGTATTCGCCTCAACAAAGCTTTCGCCGTTGCTGTTCGCCAGCGTCAGCCACGCGAACAGATCGAGCGTTTTGCCATTTTCACTCACGCGCGCGACATAATTGGCTGACCAGTCAAACCCGCTGGCAAGATAGCTGAGCTGCACCGTCGCAATCGTCGCCGCCGGGCTGCGCGTTTCAACCGACAAAGTTGGCGTCGCGACAAGCCCCGCCGGAACGCCGTCATAAAGCAGCGTTTCGGGCAGGCCCGAGCAGCGCAGCGCCTCGATCCCCGCCTTGCTCCGCACGATCACGCCGCCGACTGGCCCCGCGATGATCTCGGCATCGTCCTCGCTCACCACCCCCGTTTTGCGGTTGGTGCGTTTGAGATGGACACGCCTGCCAAGGCTGCCGTCGACAAGTGCGGCAGGCGAAAGCAGATTGGCATCGCGGTTTTTCTGGATCACGCCGCCGGGCAATCCCGTGACGATCGCGCTGACGGGAATGATCCCGCCCGCAACGCCTTCAAACCGGATCGTCGCCGCGCCCGCAGGCACGCTGATCCGCCGCGTTTCGGTGATCAGCGCAAAGCCCGACAGGTCTTCAAGATCGATTTCACCCCCGCCCGATCGTTCGGGATCACGGTACACCGTCACCGAAACCGCGTCGGGCTTTGGCGATGTCACAACCGCTTGGGCAAAGACCGGGCTGGCAACCAGCACCACCCAGCCCGCAAGCGCGCGCTTCACCACCGCGTCTCAAATGTTGCGGTCACCTCGGCACTGCCATTCGCGGGCACGCTGACTTTCCACTGCGTCGTATCGCTTGACGTCCGCTCGCTCTTGAGGCTTTCGGCGGTGATCCTCGTTTCCATCCACACCCAGTCAAGCCCGCCCTGGACGAGATCGGCAATGATCGCGGCAGGCCGCGCGTTGGTCAGCATATATTTCATCGTCGTCCGCCAGCGCGTGTTCGACAGTTTTTCGCGCTTCTCGACGGTGGTTTTCACCTTCACATCAAACGCATCGCCCGTTTTGATCGCAAGCTCGCTGCCCATCGGCGTGTGGCCAATCGCATTTTCACCAATGAACTGCGGCGCACCGCGCGCATCGCGCAGATAGACGCGGATCGTGCCTGCGGGCAGCGCATCGCCGAGACCGCCCTTTGCCGATGATGAAAATTTGAGGACGGTGGCAAAGCTTTCGGGCTGCTCGATCGTCTGAAGCCAGCCGACGCGGTATTCATAGGCCTTGCGCGCGGGCGCACCGCCAACATCAAGAAAGCTGACCTGCTTTGTCTGCGCGTTCGCAATCGTCGTACGCTCGCCAATCGGATAAAGATAGAAATCACCAAGCCGTTCGCGGTTCGCGGTTTCGGTGCCCGCACGGCGGATGGTGTTGGCCTGTTGTTGCTGAAAGCGATTATAACCGTTTTGTATCTGGTTGACCGACCCCGCGACGAGCAATGTATTCGCGTTGGTGAAGGTCGTGCCGCTCGTGTTGCTCAGCGTGATCCAGCCCTGCACATCAATCTTGCCGAGTTTTTCATCAAACAGCGCGACATAATCGGCATTCCAGCCCAGTCCGGGAGTCAGATAGCTGAGCGACACGGGGCGCGCGCCTGCCTTGCCGCTGAGCAATGTTACTGAAAGCGTCGGCCGCGCGCGCAGATTATCGGGCACTTTGTCGAAAATGACGCGCACCGGCAGGCCGTCATCGCGCAGCACCTCGATCCGCTGGCCAATTTGCAGGACGATGCCGCCGTTCGCCGCAAGCACTTTTGCCTGTTCGCGCGTTTCAACCCCCGTCGCGGGGTTGGTGCGGACGATCGTCACGATCTGGCCAACCGCCTTTTGCATCAGCTTATCGGGGCTGAGCAAATCATAGTCAAAATTCTGTTCGATGATCGCGGTATCGGTGGCACCAATCGTCACCGTTTGCGGGCGGATTTGCGCCGACACATCGGGAAATTCCTGCCGCGACCGGCCTATAGGCAGGTTGATCTGGCGGATATCCTGCACCAGCGCGAGATTGTCATTGTAGATGGTGACCGCAACGTCGCCCTGCGCGCTTTGCGCCAGCGCGGCGGACGCGCTCAGCATCCCGATCAAAAGCCCGTAACGCACCATATGTCTCTCCCGTCTCTTCTGAACTGAGGATGCCCCGTCTCGCGCGGCGATGCCAGCAATTGTTTGATCAACCGGCGGATTACATTTTGCGCTTGGTTTCAATCGGCGAACGCGCTAGACGAATGGTCAAGACAATATTCGCCGCTTTGAGATGAACCGGAGCGAAGCTTGTCTTACCCCCGATTTTTCCGATATCGCGCTTTGATTGAGCGGTTCGGATGCCGAGAAGGCAGATGATTCGGGGGCGCGGCAACTGAACAGGATCGTGCAACAACCCGGAAATAAGGGAAAATTCTTTGCTCAATAATCGTCAACCCGGCCGCCGTCGTGGCCGGACGAACCAGCGCCCTCAAGGAAATGGCGGGCGCGGTCAGGAACAAGGCAATCGCGTCGATAACCGTGCACGTGGCAATGCGCCGCAGATGCTTGAGAAATACAAGGCACTTGCGCGCGACGCACAGATGCAGGGTGACCGCGTCATCACCGAATATTATTTGCAATTTGCCGACCATTATTTCCGTGTCGTCGCCGAAACTCGCGCGCGCTTTGAAGAAACGCGGCGTCAGCGCGACGATTGGTCGGGCGATGACAATGACGGCGATTTGGGCGACAATGATGACGCGATGAGCGGCGATGCGCTCGACGGCGATGATGATGATGCCGCGTCCGAACGCGCTTATGACGCGCAGCGCCGCCAGCCGCGCCAGCAACAGCCGCAGCAACAGCGCGATGCGCGTCCGTTTGATGGCAACCGCAACGATAATGGGCGCAGCCATAATGAAGAGCGTCCGCGTGATGATCGGCCCCGCGAAGAGCGTCCGCGTCAGGATCGCGGTAATGGCGATCAAGCGCCGCCGCGCGGAGACCGCGTGCGCCGCGAACGACCCAGCGAAAACGCCGATCAGAATCCGTTCAACAGCCCCAGTCCGCGTCGCGACGGTGAACCGCGCGAGCGCGCTCACCGCAACGCCGCTCCGGCAAGCGCTCATGATCAGTCATCAACCGCGAACGATTTCATCGAGCGTGCGCCGCACCGCGAACGCACGCCGCGCCAGCCTGTAATGTCGCGTGGCGAAAATGCACCCGCGACGATTGATGCAAGCGTATTGCCATCAGCGCTTGGCACCAGCCGGACGCTGGCCCCGGTTGCGTTTGCGACGACCGAAGACGCGCCGACCGACACCGCGCCAAAACGTCGCGGACGCCCGCGCAAGCTCGCTGACGACGTCGCGGCGGAATAATTGATGTGAACCGACGTGCTCCTGCGCAGGCAGGAGCCTAGCCCAAACAATAATGCGCAGTTTTGCTGCACTTTATTTCGGGATCTGGACTCCTGCCTTCGCAGGAGTACGGGCGTTGTGATCATCGCAGGTTGGATACCTCCATCAACCTCCACTTCGTCATTGCGAGCGAAGCGCGGCAATCCAGCGGCACCAGAGACTGGATTGCCGCGCTTCGCTCGCAATGACGGGTGCTGTGATCATCGCAGCTTAGAGCGCAATGACTTCACTTTGAATCGTCTCCCCGTGCTTGACACGGGGTTAGGCTTTTCAGCGCCGCTAATGAAGGAGGAAGCCCAACCCCGTGTCAAGCACGGGGAGACGAAAGTGGTTTGGCCTGATGTCGTCGCGCTTTGTGATGGCTGAAGATCAATGGCTGCGGGAATACCCTACCCCCACCCGCAGCGCACAAAAAAAGGGCGGCGCTTTCGCACCGCCCTTTGAATGGGTGTCGTTCAAATCTTAGGCTGAAACAACCTGCGACTTGCGCGAACGGCGTGCCGAGCGCGACATTGCGCCGACTGCGCCGAAACCGATGATCATCATGCCCCAGGTTGCTGGTTCAGGAACACCAGCGCTGAGCGCGAAAATCGCACGGTCGGTGTTACCGATCAGCGTCAGCGCGCCCGTTGAGAGGTTGATCGAATAGAGGCGATTAACGCTCTGAACGAACGTCTGGTTGGTTCGGCCTGAAATGTCAAAGCTGGTGCGCGCACCAAGATTGACACCAAGTGCACCAACGCGCGTCAGCCGACCGGTTGCGGTATTGATCGTTGTCAGCGCATCGGCGCCGGTATCGATGCCATATAGCGTTGTGCCTGTACCAGGATTATTGTCGTTGAAGGTATAAGCCAACGCTGTAACGTCTGGATCAAACGCTGTGCCATATGACACGTTCGGGCTATTCATCAGAGCGTTCGTGGTAAAGTTATAGACATAGTTGGTGTTGTTGTTGCTGATAATGCGAAGGTTCGCATTCGTCGGGTTGAAATCGAAACCGAAGTTCGTTCCGGTCACAGCGAGTGTGTTAACGAGAGCGCTTGCACCCGTATTGTGGTTGACGCGCAGCAGACGGAAATCGTCGGTCAGCACATAAAGGAAGCCATCACGAACGCGGAAATCCATTGTCAGGATCGAGGCACCGTTGAGTCCCTGAACCACAACGCTTGACAACGTCGTTCCAGGGGCAGCGCTGTTATAGCTGATCAGATTGTCCATTTCGTCGACGCCGTAAAGCCGCGTAGCCTGCGCTGGTGCAACAGCCGCTGTCAGTGCCGCCAGACCGATCAAAAGTTTTTTCATAACACACCTCATTCAAATCAGTTTCGCTACGATCCGGGCTGTGCCCCCGATTCGCATTAAAATTAACAGAAAATTAAGCTTTCACAAACGATTTGAATCGCCAATCAGGCCAAGACTGTGCCGTTTTGAAGCAATAATGCCTCAATCAGCAATTTAACCTTCTTTTGGCGCCACTGCGGCAGCGGGGCGACGAGCCAATATGCCGATAAAGAGGTGTGAGATTCGTCACACTTCAACAGCTTACCCGCCGCGAGATCGTCTGCCGCGAGCAGTATCGGGACGGTCGCCGCGCCAAATCCACTCGCTGCTGCATCAATCGCAAGCCCCGCATCGCTGACGCGCAGTGATGCGCCTTCGACGTCTGCTAAACCGGGCCATGCAATCGGCGCGTCGCTGCCACCTGTGCGCGCGACAACGCGCACCATCCGGCCATCGCCAAGCTGAACACCTTCATGCGTGCCGGCATTTTTCGCCCAGCGCACCGCGAGATCAAGGTTCGCCTCGGTGAAATCAATATCATCGCGCGCGTCGACAAGGACAAAGCGAAGCTCTGGGTCGCTCCGTCCGTAAATCGCAAGCCGCGGCGCAAGCCATTTGGCGATAAAATCGCGCGGCGCTGCGATCGTCAGCGTTTTCGAAGACTGCGCCGCCTGCATCGCGCGCACGCCTTCTTCAAATTGCAGGAAACCATCGCGGAGCGCGGGCAAGCCGTTTTCGGCCTCGGGTGTCAGTTCAAGCCCCTTTGGTGTCCGCCGGAACAGCACGACACCGAGCAGGTCTTCGAGCGCACGGATTTGCTGGCCGACGGCGGCGGGCGTCACAGCGAGTTCATCGGCGGCGCGGGTGAAGCTCAGGTGGCGCGCGGCGGCATCGAATACGCGCAGACCGTTGAGCGGAAGATGCGTGCGTTTCATCCCGCAGTCACGGGTGCGGCCAGCCTGAACCTTGGAATGGCAACATCAAAGCGCGAACCATCCTCGCCAATCATATTGAAGCTGCCCTCCATCGCGCCGTTTGGCGTATCAAGCGGGCATCCCGAGACATAGTCGAACGAGCCACCGGGTTTGAGCACGGGCTGTTCGCCGATCACGCCCTCGCCTTCGACGACATGTTCCACGCCGCGCGCATCGCGGATCAACCAGCGCCGCGTGAGCAATTGCGCCGCCATGTCGCCACCATTCTCCAAGCGGATATGATAGGCCCAGAACCAGCGACCCTTATCGATGTTTGACTGTTCGGGCAGGAAATTGACCGACACACGGACGATGATCCCGCGCGTGATCGCCTCGTAAGGAAAAAGCGCCTTCATCATAGCCCGACTGTGCTCAGCGCCTGATCAAGGTCGGCAATCAGATCGATCGGGTCTTCGAGACCGACATTGATCCGCAGCATTCCTTCGACAACGCCCATCGCCGCGCGGCCTTCGGGGCCAAGTCCGTGGTGCGTCGTGGAGGCGGGGTGCGTCATCAGGCTGCGACTATCGCCGATGTTATTCGAAATGTCGATCAGTTCAAGCGCGTTGAGCAGCGCGTGCGCGCCTGCCCGCTCACCGTCGACGATGAACGCGAAAATCGGCCCGCACGCATCCATCTGCTGCATTGCAAGGTTATGCTGCGGATGGCTCGACAGCCCGGGATGGAGCATCCGCGCAACACGCGGTTCAAGGAAACGGCCAACCAACAGCGCATTTTCGGATTGGCGGCGAATGCGCAGGTCAAGCGTCTCGATCCCCTTGAGCACCACCCAGGCGTTGAACGGTGAAAGGTTTGGCCCGGTGTTACGCTGAAACGGCAGTAATTTGTCGTTGATGAATGCATGGCTGCCCGCGACCGCACCCGCCAGCACGCGGCCCTGCCCGTCCATCATCTTGGTCGCCGAATAAGCGACGACATCTGCGCCGTATTCCAAAGGCCGCTGTAGCGCCGAAGTGGCAAAGGCATTATCGACGACAGTGGTAATCCCGTGCGCCTTGGCTAGCGCGCAGACATAGCCGAGATCGACTATGTCCATCGTCGGATTGGCGGGCGTTTCAAAAAAGAAAACTTTGGTATTCGCACGGATCGCGGCGGCCCATTCGTCATTGTTGCGCGCATCAATGATTGTCGTCTCGATCCCGAATTTGGGCAGCAAAGTATCGGTCAGCCAGCGGCAAGACCCAAACGCCGCGCGCGCCGCGACGACATGGTCGCCCTGCTGTAGCTGACACAGCAGCGCAGACGTCATCGCGGCCATTCCGGTTGACTGACAGCGCGCCGCGTCGGCCCCCTCCATCAGCGCGATACGGTGTTCAAGCATTTCGACCGTCGGGTTTTGCAGCCGCGAATAGGTCATGCCGTCCTGCTCACCGGCAAAGCGTGCCGCGGCGTCTTCGGCGCAATCATAGCTATAGCCCGAAGTCAGGAACAATGCCTCAGACGTTTCGCCATATTCGCTGCGCGCGGTTCCGCCGCGCACCGCGCGGGTGGCAGGCTGCCATTTTGATGTGATGTCGCGATTCTGGCCGGTTTTGCGTTTCATAGCCGCGCTTTGCCGTGCCAACCCCTATCAGGTCAATGCCGCAAGCACGCCGTCGCCCATTTGCGCCGTTGTCATCGTACCGCCAAGATCAGGCGAACGTGCGCCGCCAGCCAGTGCCTTTGCAACGGCGGCTTCGATCCGGTCGGCGGCTGCGGGCTGCCCCAGCGAATAGCGCAGCATCATCGCGGCAGACAGGATGGTCGCCAGCGGGTTCGCTTTACCCTGCCCCGCAATGTCGGGTGCGGAGCCGTGGATCGGCTCATACAGGCCCTTCTGATTGGCATCGAGCGACGCGCTTGGCAGCATTCCGATCGAGCCAGCGCACATGCTCGCCTGATCCGAAAGGATATCGCCGAACAGATTGCCGGTAACGATGACATCGAACTGGCCCGGATTGCGGACAAGCTGCATCGCGCAATTATCGACATACATATGGCTCAGCACGATATCGGGATATTCCGCCGCCGTTTCGATCACAACATCGCGCCAGAGCTGTGATGTTTCAAGGACGTTGGCTTTATCGACCGAACAGAGCTTGCCGACTCTAGCACGCGCGGTTTCAAATCCGACGCGCGCGATACGGCGCACTTCGTCCTCATCATAAGACATGACATCATAGCCCTCACGCTTGCCGCTCGCGGTTTTGCGCATCCCCTTTTCACCGAAATAAACGTCGCCATTGAGTTCGCGGACAATCACCATGTCAATTTGCGACGCCACTTCGGCGCGCAGTGCAGAGGCGTCAGCGAGTTCGGGAAACAGCTTTGCCGGGCGCAGGTTTGCAAACAGCGTCAGTTCTTTGCGCAGGCCAAGGATCGCCTGTTCGGGCCGCAGGTGGCGTTCGAGCGCATCGCAATCGGGATCGCCGACCGCACCAAACAGGATCGCATCGGCGCGTCTGGCAAGATCAAGCGTTTGAGGCGGGAGCGGATGGCCGGTCGCCTTATACGCCGCGCCACCGACAGCTGCGCTTTGATAGGTCAGACCGTCGATCCCAAGAGCATCAAGCACGCGCTTTGCCTGTTCGACGACTTCAGGGCCGATTCCGTCGCCGGGTAACAGCGCGATGAGCATGAGCTTCTCCTCTAAATTCTGGCGCGCTGATGCCGCGTGCGCCGCGATTATGCAACCACGCGGTTAAGCCGTTCGATCAGTCGCGTGCGCGCCGCCATGATGTCAGCACGGCGTCCGCCAAGCAGATGTCGCTCGATCCGGCTGCCATTGGCTGCAAGCGCTGGAAACAGATCATCCCATCCTGCCGCCGGGGCCAGGGCCGCTTTTGGTTCGCCGTAGCCCAGTTCGATCAGCAAAAGCTGCTCATAACGCGCCAGCGCTGCGCTCCACCCGCGCGCGGCAGGCGCAGCCTCGATTGCGGCAAGCACGCCGCCTAGTGCCAGGTATAACGGCGGATAAGGATAGGCTTCGGGCAATGTTGCTGCGGTAAGCGCGGTCACCCAATCGAGCGCCGACGCCGCAAGCGGTTCGGCCATTAACGGCGCGCGGCTGTGCGTCAGCTCAACGCTCAGGCTCGCCAATTGCGCGCCACCACGCGCGCGCCAGCTAGCGCTGACTTCGTTTGACGGCATGAGGACGGGGCGCATAACGCGCGAACGACCGCCACGGACATAGCCGCTGATCAGGCCGTGCTGCGGCGTCATCGCGCGGACGATCGTCCCCGTTTCGCCGTGGCTACGGACGGCGCAGATGATCGCAGGCGCTTCGTGGATCAATCTTTGCTATCACCCAAAAACACGAAATCGCGGTCAAACACTTTGAGCGATGCGCCGCCGTCAACAAAGATTGTCTGGCCCGTCACCGACTCAGCGCCCGCAAGCCAGTGAACCGCGTCGGCAATCTCATCGGGATCGGGCAAGCGCTCAAGCGGCATCATGCGCGCCAGCTTGACCATCTGCGCGGGGCGGTAGTCTTGGGTCGGTAGTGTAAGCCCCGGCGCAACCGCATTGACGCGTAGCTTTGGCGCGAGTGCGCGTGCCAGCGTTTCTGTTGCAGCCGCCAATGCCTGTTTCGACAGCGTATAGCTCAATTGATCGCCGCCGCCGTGGCGCACGCGCTGATCGAGTATGTTGACCACGCACGCCCGCATGTCGTGCGGCATTGCCTTTGCCAGCGCCGTCGTCAGCATCACCGGTGCGGCAACGTTGACAAGGTGGTGGCGCGAAAGGCCGTCACCACCCACAGTCTCGGGATCGTCCCATTCAAAGCGTGACGCATTGTTGACGATCAGATCGGGAAGCTGGCCAAAGTGCGTCGCAATCGCGGGCAACAACGCACTGCGTTCAGCAGCAATCGTGAAATCGGCAACGAAGGGATGCCAGATCGTCGCGCTCGCCACCAGCGTCGCGGCGAAATCAGCGTCAAGCGCGCTTGCATGGCGTGAATGGATCGCAAGCGCCCAGCCTTCACGCGCGAGCCGCGACGCGATCGCCGCGCCAATCCGCCGCGTCGCCGCCGTGACGAGCGCGAGCTTCATCGGCGGTGCCGTACCATCCGGATACCAATCGATTCGCCCGCATCGGCAATCGCGAGTTTGACAATGCTCACGTCAACGCGTGCCACGCGCTTATCCTGCACAAAAAGAGTCTGGGCAATATGATCAGCAACGGCTTCGATCAGCACAAAGTGAACATCATTTGGCAGCGCCGCTGTCGCCGCGCGCTTGATATCCATATAATTCTTCGACGCCGAAAGCGGTGTATCAGGATCGAAACGGTCGGGAATATCAAGATCGACCGTCACCGAAATCCGCAGCGGCTGCGGCAAATGGGTTTCTTCGGAATAAATCCCCGTGAGCACGGGCACTTCAAGGTCTAGCACCTGGAGCTGGAGCAAATCATTCATCGGAGCGTTTTCAACCATCAGTGCGTCAAGTCCGCGCGCATAGGCGTCCGCCGCGCGTTGGGCAAGGTTGCGACCGATTCAATCTTTTCATCGCGCGATAACAGGTTAAGGCGCGCATTTCCTGTTAGCATGAAATGCGTAGACGATTGATTGAAATTATCCCTCTGACCGAAATAGCGCCCGACGCCGTTGAAACATTGCTCGACGACGCCTTTGGCACCGACCGTCATGCGCGAACCGCCTATCTGCTGCGCGCGGGAACCACTGCGATTGAGAGTTTGAGCTTTGCCGCACGCGATAATGGTGAACTCGTCGGAACGCTGCAAAGCTGGCCGGTCGCGCTTGCCAATGATGATGGGCAGTGTGCGCTCACGCTCGTTGGCCCCGTCGCGATTTCACCGATGCTCCAGCGTGGCGGCATCGGGCGGATACTCATGACGCATATGCTAGCGCTTGCCGATGCGGGTGAAAGCGATGCGATGATGATGATCGGCGACCCCGAATATTACGGCCGTTTTTTCGGCTTTACCGCCGATGCCACGGGCGGCTGGATACTGCCCGGCCCGGTCGAGCGCCGCCGTTTGCTTGCGCGGATATCGCGGCCGGGCGGTGTTCCACGCAACGGCCAGATTATCCCGGCTCCTCGTCAGGGGACAGCGGGTGACAAGGCTTTCGCACTGATCTAAAGCGCGGAAATGCCGATGCGCGATTTGCCTCCTGATCTGTCAGCCCTGTCGCTCACCGAAATCGCGCAGGCGCTTTCCGAAAACCGCCTGCCGCCGGTCGACACATGGAACCCTTCGCACTGCGGCCACAGCGACATGCGGATCGCGCGCGATGGCACCTGGTTTCACCAGGGCTCGCCGATCGGCCGCAAAGCGATGGTCAAGCTTTTCTCGACGATATTGCGGCGCGAGGCCGATGGCAGCCATGTGCTCGTAACACCCGCCGAAAAGCTCGACATCGACGTTGAAGATGCCCCCTTCGTTGCGGTCGAGCTCAAGAGCGAAGGCGAAGGCCGGGAACGCAGCCTCGCGTTCCGCCTCAATACTGATGATCTGATTATCGCCGGTTCCGCGCATCCGATCCGCTTTGTCGAAAAAAGTGATGGCCCCCACCCCTATCTGATGGTGCGCGGCGGAATGGAAGCGCTGATCGCGCGCTCGCTTTATTATGAGCTTGCCGAGATTGCGCTGAGCGAAGCCGCAGACCCACCCGGCATCTGGAGCGGCGGCGCATTTTTCCCGGTGTCGCCCGCATGACACTAACGGCACGGTTACGCCGGGCGTGGGAATATGGGCTCGCACGCGAAACAAAGCTGATCGCGCATGACGGCGATCACTGCGACCTTTCCGTCCCTTCGGTCTCCGCCGCCGTGCTGATCGCAATTACTGACAGAGAAGACCCTGGCGTATTGCTCACCAAACGCCCCCAAACGATGCGCCGTCATCCGGGGCAGGTTGCGTTTCCGGGCGGGCGGGTTGATCCTGAAGACGCAGATGCCATTGCAGCGGCACTGCGCGAAGCGTATGAAGAAACGTCACTTCCACCCGGCGCTGTTGATGTGATCGGCGCGGTTGACCGCTACCGCACCGTCACCGGCTATGAGATCACACCGATCCTTGGCGTCATCCCGCCTGATCTGATACTGCGCGCCAATGCCGACGAGGTTGAGCATATTTTTGAAGCCCCGCTTGGTTTCTTGCTCAACCCGGCGAACCACAATCTGCGCAGCGTTGACTGGAATGGCAGCACGCGGCGCTATTATGAAATCGAATGGGCGGGGCAACGGATTTGGGGCGCGACCGCTAGCATGATCGTCAACCTGTCACGGCGGCTCGAATGGCCGCTCTGATCTTGCCCGATGCGCCGTGGCGTAACCTTGCGAGCTTCAAGCGGCTGCACCACACGCTGGGTAGTCACCAAGGATTGACGCGCGTCGTCGGCGGCGCGGTGCGCGATGCGATTGCGGGCATCACATGCGATGACGTAGACCTCGCCACGCGGCTTACCCCAGACGACGTTCTGGCACGGCTGAACGCGGCGCGGATCAAGGCCGTACCAACCGGGCTTGCGCACGGGACGGTTACGGCGGTGATGTCCGACGCTCATTTTGAAATCACGACGCTGCGCCGTGATGTTGAAACCGACGGTCGCCGCGCAACGATTGCCTATACCGATGACTGGCGCGAAGATGCCGCGCGCCGCGATTTTACGATCAACGCGCTTTATGCTGATCCTGATAGTGGCGCAGTTTTTGACTATTTCGGCGGGGTTGATGATCTGAATGCAGGTCTTGTCCGCTTCATCGGCGATTCCAGAACACGGATCGCGGAGGATCATCTCCGGATCCTGCGCTTCTTCCGTTTCCACACCCGTTTTGGCAAAGGCGCGCCAGACGCCGAGGCATTGAGCGCGTGTGCCGAACGCGCAAACGACCTGATGGCCCTATCGCGCGAACGTATCGCCGATGAGTTGCTCAAACTGCTCGCGCTACCCAAAGCGGCCGACAGCGTTGCATTGATGCTAGCCCACGGCATTCTAAAGCCCGTTGTTCCCGAGATCATTTCGGTTGAAGGGATTGCGGCGATCACAAACAACGACGCTGTGCTGCGGCTTGCCGGGCTGCTCCCCGCTGACCCTTCGGTTGCGGATAGTGTCGCCAAACGGCTCAAACTGTCAAAGGCGGTCACCAAGCGGCTCGTGCTCGCGGCGGGCCGAACGACGGGTGATGCGGCCAATCCGCGTGCGCTGGCATATCGGCTCGGCGTGGTTGCCGCGCGTGACCGCCTTGCGCTTGGCCGGCATGTCAGCGCACTTGCGCAACTCGACGGATGGGACATACCCGTCTTCCCGCTGAGTGGCGGCGCTATCGTGGCGCGCGGGATTTCAGCCGGGCCCGAGGTCGCGCGCATCCTCAAAGCCACCGAACAGCAGTGGATCGCCGAACATTTCCCTGACGCCGCGCGCGTCGAGGCGATTGCGGATGCGCAGTCAGTCAGACCGTCGCCACAGATATAGCCCCGCGCCGATAATGATTGCCGCGCCGCCCAGTGCGATCGGGTCGGGGATATTGCCAAAGAAAATCAGGCCGAGCGCGAGCGCCACGATCAACTGGACATAGACAGAAGGTGCGATTGCCCCAGCAGACGCGCGTTCGGTTGCCATGTAGATCAGCGCATGCGCGCCCGTCGCGGTGGTTGCGACGATGGCACAGCGCAGGATCACGCTTGGCGACGGCCAGCCAAGTTGGAACGCCGCGACGCCGCTCACATGCCCCGCGACCGCCGCGATCACAAGCGTGATCAATGCAAAAATCGACATAAGAAACTGCATCTGGAGGACACTCGCGCGCCCCGCCACCATGCGGTTGAGCACGATCATTATCGCCATGCCAAACGCCGTCGCAAGTGGCAGCAGCCCCGCCCACCCGATTGCGACGACATTGGGGCGCAGCACGATCAGGACGCCGATGAATGCCACGATCGTTGCAATCCATGCCGCACGCGGTGCCCTTTCATGGAGGATGACCGCCGACAACACGGGTACGAGCATCGGATTGAGAAATTCAATCACAGTCGCTTCGGCGAGCGGCATGACATAAATCGCAAGGAAGAAGCAGACCGCGCCAAGCCCTGCGCTCACGCCGCGCGCCACCTGTATTCCCGGGCGCGGACAGATGAAGCCCGCACGACCTTGCTTGTAATAGAGGAAGCCACCGAGCGCAGCGGCACCAAATGCATAGCGTAACATAGCGACGCCCGTGCCCGGCCACTCGCCCGCGATTGATTTGACGACCGCATCACCAACCGAAAGCAGTGCAAACCCTGCCGCCGCGATCAGCAGCGCCGACCCCGACAGTTTCGCACTTTGTTGCAAATTACCCCCTCGGGCACCGTGAATGTGGCCGCTCACATCCCCTGCCCTATCAGCGAGTGATCTGTCAAAAAATCATGCTGGGGAAACGATGAAACTCATCTTGTTACCGTCTGGATCGCGCGCATATGCGCCATAGAAATTGGGACCATATTGTGGTCGCGGCCCGGGATCACCTTCATTGGTTCCGCCGTTTGCAAGCGCGGCAGCATGCGCAGCGCCGACAATTTCAGATGTTGCCGCGCCAAAGCCAATCATCAAGCCATTCCCTGGGGTTGCAGCGGCTTTGTCATGCGGCCTGGCAACCCAAACCCGCTGTTCGCCCGGCAACTTGTAGCAAAATGTCATACCCGCATAATCAGCGTCGATCACGCCGCCCAGAACTGGCAAAACCGCATCGTAAAAGACCCGCGCACGCGCCAGATCGTTCGTTCCAATCATCATATAGTTAAGCGACATCGCCCACCTCCTCAAACCCGATCACTCTTCAAATCAGAACATAACAGGACTTGGGTTGCGCACAAAACATTATTTCGCTTGCGCTTGCGGTATGACGGATGGCGTCTGCTAAAAGAAATATTTCATTGTCACGGGTACGTTCAGGTCAGCGTTCCCGAATTCCACCTCAGCGGCGGCAAATTTGGGTGGGCCGAACGTGATTTTTGGATTGCGCGAGAACCCAAATCCTTCGCGCGGGATCATCACGGCTTTATCAAGGCGACCGTTGCCATTTTCGTCATGAACGAGCGAAACCGCATAGTGGCCGGGTGCCAAACCCTTGACTGCAATCGGCCCCGCCTTGTTCGCGACTACGCGCATCAGACGCGTGTCTTTGCCTTCAGCGCAATAAGGAAAACGGGCGGAGTTTGCGGTGAGGCAGATCAGGATCAAGCCTTTGGTGGATCGCAGACCCGTAATGTCGATTGCCAAGGTCGGACCGGACTCGTCGAGCGGCGCAGGCTCAGGGAGCGGTGCTGTGCTTGCGGCCCCGCTCAACATCAAAAGTGCCAAGCCCGTGATCGGTGCCACACACCTTGTCCCAAAAGCGAAAATAGAGGCCATAATTGCAGCGATACTCCTGATGATGACGCTGATGATGTGACGCAGTTATCACCCAAGTCCCTAACGCGCCATTAACCAACTGCTTTGGAAACATATCCCATCCCATATGATTGGTCACCCCCATCACCGTCATGACAGTGAGTACGATACCAAGCGCCACTATATGGATTGGGATAATGAACACCAGAAACGGAATGACGAGCGCGCCCGTTAGCGCTTCCCACGGATGAAATGACATTGCCGCCCACGCCGTTGGCGGACGGCTTTGATGATGGACGGCATGTGCGGCGCGGAATAGCCACGGCCGGTGCATCGCGCGGTGGCTCCAGTAAAACCACGTATCGTGCGCAAACAGAAACGCGAAAACCGAAAGCGGCAGCATCCACAATGGGTAAGCATCGACAGCGGTGTAGATAAGCGTCGCGCCGCGGTTTTGCCAGGCCCACATCACAGCGCCTGCGGGGATGCCGTAAATCGCAGCACTTGCAAGCGACCACATGATTTCGCGCCGGATTTGCGGCCCCTGCGCGCCGTATAAGCCCGGATAGCGACGCGCAGTCAGCCAGGCGAACGCGCCGCTCGTCAGCAGGTAACGAACGCCGACAATCAATGTCATCGAAGTTGCGGCGATCAGGATTGCGAGCATGGCCGCTTCATATCATACACTACAGCAAGCGCCAGCGCCGAAAGCCTGAAAGGAAGGGAGCTTGAGGGCGATGACTTCAAGTTGAGCCGCTTGTCCCGAGCGAAGTCGAGGGATGTTCAACGTATCGAAGTGTCTCGACTTCGCTCGACATAAACGGATGTGGTTCGACTTAGAATCGTCGCGCTCTAAGCCCGCCGAGCCAGCTTAAGTTCGATCCCCTGCCACAGGCGCGCAAAGGCGTCTGCGGCTTGACTGCGCGGTGCAAAGCATCCGATCGGCACGCGTTTTACCGCCATTTGTTCGATAGCACTTGCCATCGGCACGATTGGCCAGTCGGGCTGCGCGCGCAGTGCTGCAATATGGAGCGATCGCCGCCGATCGACCATTGAAAAGACGGGCAAGACAGGGGCATGTCCCTTATGCTCGCGGTCGAGATGGTGAATGACTTCGGCAAGCGCACGCTCCGAAAGCGGCGACGGAATCACGGGCACAACAATCACATCGGCCGCGCGCATCACCTGCTCGCTGGTTTCGGTGAGACCGGGCGGGCAATCGAGAACAATCCGTTCATAACGCTTGCCAAGCTCATCGACCAGCCGCGACAGCCGCTTCTTTTTCCCAAGCGAAAATAACATCTGGTCAAGCCCGCGCAGCGACGTATCCGCAGCAAGCAGGCTCAGCCGATCCGTTGCGGTTGCAACGACAAGTTTATCCGCAGCAATATCCTTTGCAAAGACGGCATGTGCTGCGCCCTTGCCAAAAGTATCGACGCCGAGCAGAAAGCTTGCAGCACCTTGCGGATCGATGTCCCACAACAAAGTGCGGCGTGCAGACTGAGTCGCAGCACTCCACGCAAGATTGACCGCAAACGTCGTTTTCCCGACCCCGCCCTTAAGGCTGTAAACGGCGACAACGGCTGAATTGTGCTTCATTGCCGCAGTGTATGCCGCTGCGGTACGACGTCAAGCCTGTGGTTCAGGGCCAATCAACCAGTTGCAAAAACTCCGCGCCGCATACCCGCCCGCACATTGCGCGATGATAAAGCCGGGCGCATCAATCGGGCGAATACCTGCAAATGTATCGCTCAACGCGCGGGCGATCGTGACCGCCGGATTGGCAAAGCAGGTCGAAGCGGTGAACCAATAGCCTGCGACAACCCACATCGCGACCAGCGCGGGCACCGCCTCTGGCTTGTGGCGGACGCCAATGATGATCGTCATGACAAGCCCAAAGCTCGCCACCGCCTCGGACAACCACTGCGCTGGGCCTGCGCGAACGTGCGCACTCGACTGGATGATGTTCAGATCGAACATCGCATGCGCCAACCATACGCCGCCTATCGCAGCGCAGAACTGCGTCACAATATAGGGCAGCTTTAATCCGCGCGGCGCGAGAAGTGCTGACACGAGCGGATTGAATTGCGCGCCAGACAGTGGCCCGAAAATCGTGATCAGCACATAGAGCATCGCCCCTGTCGCGGCGGTGTTGCCTAGCAGCGCGACCCCGTCATTGCCAGCAGACAGCCGCTGCGCCATCACGCCCGAACCGACGACCGTTGCAAGCAACAACACAGTGCCAATGGCTTCGCAGGCTAGCTGGCGCGCGGCGAGGCTCAAGTTACGTTAAACCCATCGGCGGCGCGCAATGCCACGCTCAGCAGCAACTGCTGACCGAAACGACCGGCTTCGCCTCGATCGCTGGCGCGCAACAGTTTCCCGCCGTGGCGTGCGCAGATTCAAGCGTATCAATCGGAGCATGTTCGCCGTAAACCGTTGCTGATCCGTTGGTCAGAAATGTCTCCCAAACAACGCCGTCGGGATCGGCAATCCAGCTCTTTTCCGATTTGGCATAGCAACACGTCGTGGCGCCTTCCTCAACAACCGGCCGGTCTGCATTTTGCAAGCGACCATAAACTTCTGCCAGCTCAATTGCGGTTTCGGCCTGAATTCCGATATGTTCGATCCCCCTAGCCGCATGATCCGACGATGAGATTGCGAAATTAACGCGCGGATCGTCGAGCATCCATTTTGCATAGTCGGACTTCACGACAGTTGGTTCCGCAGCAAACAGCGCCGTGTAGAATTTGACCGAAGCGTCGATATTTTCGACACCGACATGGACGTGAAAGCGTTTCATGCAATATTCCTTTCAATTTGCGGGGGGCAAGTGGGCAGGCAGTTCGCGCCGCTGCCACAACAATTTTCGGTAAGGTAGCCAACAAGCCCGATCATCGCGGCAAAATCTGCTGAATAGATAAGCGATCGACCCCGCCGCAACCGCCGCACGATCCCCGCGCGTTCCATATGCGCGAGATGGAATGACAGCGACGACGCAGGCATTTCAAGCGCGTTGGCAATCGATCCGGCTGACAATCCGCCGTCACCCGCCTGAACGAGCAACCGAAACAGCGCCAAGCGATGCTCCTGCGCAAGCGCGGCCAACGCGCCAATGACACGATCCGGTTTCAACCCAGCCACCTCTTAATTTCGACATTACTGGAAATATCGAATTATTTCGGCGCAGTCAATTGCATTTCGCAGATGATCGAATTATTTTGCGGTTGAACCAGCGCCAGTCGAAAATATGTTCACCGCCGCAGCGCTTTCATCGGGCAATTCTTCCATCGGAATATGACCCACGCCGGGGTAAACAATCAAATGTGACCCTGGCAGCGCATTGGCAAACCATCTGACCGACGATCCAATAAAATTAGAATTATCGAATCGTCAATCAGGCGTCAGGTTTGTTTCTACAAATATAGAGACGTTTTCACATCTCGCTATTCTATTGGCAACCCGCCAGTTTGAAGTTGGCGATACGGGTACTCCAGTTGAAGCTGCCATTTGTCTTCAGATATTCGCTTGTAAACCAGAACGTACAATCATCCGACGCGTCGACCACCATCGCTGAATAGTCGCCCCAGCGCGTCAGGCCGCCGGTTTGCGACCCACCGCCGTTGATGACCGTATTTTCAACCCCAAGCGTACCAAGCGTATCGGTTGGCGCGCGCGCCGCGAACCGAACTGCCGGGCTGAGCGTATTCGATGAGGCACTATACCCGATCCCGAAATTGCCATTCTTGTCTTGCGCAACACTGCCTAGCCAACGTGTCGTCGAAGTCGGCGCGTAAGTGCCCTGCTGGAACAGCGTCGGTGCGCCATTCGGGTTGCGGATTTCATACCAGCGAAGTCCGGTTGATACAGCGTGCGTTGCCACAAGCGCTTCATGGCCGTCAGCATAGCGCCGATAAGACAGACGCGGATTGAGGCGATCTCCAAGCGCATCGAGTCTCGTCGTCGTACCCGCCTGCCGAATGCAAGTGCCGGTGGCCGAACAAAGCTGGTTGTAGCCCGCCACCGTAATATTCGTTGGCCCGGTGAATGTGGCATTTGCCGGAGTCGTAAAATCGGCATGGAATTTATACAACCGCACCCCTGTCGGAGTCAGGCCGAGGACGAAATTGGGCGAACCCGCAGGGACAGGCGAACTGCCATCGGGATCAGACGGCAGCAAGCTGTCAACAGTATTGGCCTGTTGGAAACACTGCTGCGTCGCGACCGCGCCGATCAGCATCTTTGATCGGTCATAAGCACAGACCAATGCACCAAGAAATGCCGTTCCAGCCGGATTGAACAGATTGAACGTAATGTAGTAACCGTCAGGCCACACGGCGAACTTGGGGTAATCCGGGAAATTCTGGTAGCTGAACGCATAGCGAAAATAAGCGCCGGTTGCGTCGGCGGTTTGCGACACGGCAACGCATTGGAAAAAGGGTGCTGTGCTGGGCGTTACAGCAAACTGCATGACAATCCAACGTTGCGCCGCGTTGTCCCACTTGACAAAAGCGTCACCATCATTGGCGGTTTCGCATTTGCCACCAAAACCTGCCCAGAGTGATTTCGTCGCCGAAGCCCCGACGATCCGTGCGCCAGTCGTCTTGTTAAAGATCGCAAAAGCACTGTTTACAATGCTGAAATATTGGGTCGAACCCACTGCGCCTTGCGTGTCTGGCGGCGCGGATGCCACCGTAAAGCCCGGAAACCCTTGGCCGACGCCGTCAAAGTTCAGGCCAATCGTTGCAACGGGTGCCAGCGGCCCCGGCTTGGGCGCATTTGCCGTGATCTGAGTGACTGTGTCGAGCACGAAATTGTCCGGTACGCCAGTATAGGGTCGAGGACGCAGCAATGCTTTCTCTCGAATGCGCAGTTCAGGTGAGGCAGGAGTCGCGACATCCTTTAGGCTTTTGAGGTAATCGTGATGAACTTCTCGGGTCTCGATCATTTTTCCGACGGGCGTCAAATTTTGGCGATCATTGACGGTCTGCGCAGATACAGCCATTGGATCAATTATCGTGGCAGATGCCATTAGAATTACAAAAGCTTTTGGATAAATTTGCATGCGATGTTCCTTTTCTAAATGAGGCGGATAATCGTTGTTACGCAGCGAATTCGCATAACGAGCCACATTAAGGAAACAAATGCAATCATTAACTATCTGGTAACGATAGAAAATTTGGATCAAAAATTTATTATCTGTATTTTCATCACCTTAGCGACATATTGCTCTGCAACAACATATCACTTTCTATGGCTTAAGTGCGACTTTCAGAAATTCCGTTACCGCAATCGCGCTCGATTCGGGCACCTCCTCCATCGGAATATGCCCAACGCCGGGGTAAACAATCAATTGTGAACCTGGCAGCGCATTCGCAAACCATCTGGCCGACGCGACGGGGATGAGATTATCCTCCTCCCCCCACAGGATCAGAACCGGCACCTTGATTTTCGCAAGCTCGGCAGGCGTTGCGGGATGGTTATTGTGCACCCGCGCAAACCGTTTGAGCGTGGCTTCACGGTTTCCCGGATAGCGCAGCAACTCCCAATAACGATCAATCATCGCGTCATTGATGATTTCGGATTTGCTGACCGACGTTCGCAAACTCGATTCAAGCATCGATCGCGGCGTGATAATCTGGGCCAGATTTCGCAGCACGGGCATCCGTGCGATCTTGAAACCGATCGGCACTTTGCGCGCCTGCCACTGCGGTGCGCCCGCAGCGTCGACTAGGATCAGCGCGTCGGTTTTGTCGGGATGCGCCAGTGCAAACATCCAGCTGACGCCGCCACCCATCGAATTGCCGCCGATGACGGCATGCGCAATGCCAAGCCTGCCCATCACCTTGTCAACAACGTCAACGAACACCGGATAGTCATAAATGCCCGCCGGATTGCGGCCTGTCATGCCGTGGCCGGGGAGGTCGAGGCTGATGATGCGGTAGGTTGGCCCGAGCCGCTTGACCCACGGCTCCCACGTTTGCAGCGACGCATTCGATCCGTGGATCAATACGATCGCGCGGCCCGTACGATTGCCTTCGTCGCGGACATGCACCGTGATCCCGCCGCCGATGTCGACGAATTGCGACGCGGCACTGGCGTATTTTGCGCGCATTTTGGCGGGGTCGGTATCGGGCGTATAGCCGATCGCGAGCCCGCCAATGATGAGTAAAGCGACGATTGCCGCGATCCATTTGGCGAGCCGTTTCATACCTATCCTTCCCCGAATACCCTGCCGAATATCGTATCAACATGTTTGAAATGATAGCCAAGGTCAAACTTGTCTTCAATCTCGGCATGCGATAGCGCAGCGGTCACTTCGCTATCGCCTTTGAGCAGTTCGAGCAGCGAGAGCGCGCCGTCAGACTCCCAAACCTTCATCGCGTTACGCTGGACAAGGCGGTAAGCGTCCTCACGGCTGACGCCTGCCTGCGTCAGTGCCAGCAGCACGCGCTGCGAATGGACAAGCCCGCCCATTTTATTGAGGTTCTTATCCATCCGTTCGGGATAGATCAGCAGCTTGTCGATAACGCCAGTCAGCCGCGCCAAGGCGAAATCGAGCGTGATCGTCGCATCAGGGCCGATGTAACGTTCAACCGACGAATGGCTGATATCGCGCTCATGCCACAGCGCCACATTTTCGAGCGCAGGCGTAACATAGCCGCGCACCATCCGCGCAAGACCCGTCAGATTTTCAGTGAGGATTGGGTTGCGCTTGTGCGGCATCGCGCTCGAACCCTTTTGGCCGGGCGAAAAATACTCCTCAGCTTCAAGCACTTCGGTGCGTTGGAGATGGCGAATTTCAGTCGCCAAGCGCTCGATTGACGATGCGATGACGCCGAGCGTTGCGAAATACATCGCATGGCGATCACGCGGAATCACCTGTGTGGATACAGGTTCAACCGCAAGGTTGAGCTTGGCCGCAACATGCGCTTCGACCGCAGGTTCGATATTGGCAAAGGTGCCAACCGCGCCCGAGATTGCGCAGGTTGCAATGTCGGCGCGCGCCGCGACCAATCGTGCGCGATTGCGTTCGAATTCAGCATAGGCCTGCGCGAGTTTGAGACCAAATGTGACCGGTTCACCGTGGATGCCGTGGCTGCGGCCGATTGTTGGCGTCATCTTATGTTCGAGCGCACGGCGCTTGATTGCAACGAGCAGCGCATCAATGTCAGCGAGCAGCAGGTCAGTGGCCTGAGTGAGTTGCACCGCAAGACAGGTATCGAGTACGTCCGAACTCGTCATTCCTTGGTGCATGAAACGCGCTTCATCCCCTACCTGCTCTGCAACCCAAGTCAGAAACGCAATGACATCATGTTTGGTGACGGCTTCGATCGCGTCGATTGCAGCGACGTCTATTTTGGGATGTGTCGCCCACCAATCCCACAACGCCTTGGCAGCCGATTGCGGCACGACACCAAGTTCAGCCAATTTGTCGGTCGCATGCGCCTCAATTTCGAACCAGATGCGAAACTTATTCTCCGGCTCCCATATTTTGACCATTTCGGAGCGGGAATAACGCGCGATCATGCAATTTTCCTTTTAATTATCTGGAGACGGTGCAGCCCCTAGCAGCGGCAGAACGTCAGCGCGAGTCCCGCAGTGCGCTGTTTCGTAGAGTCATGTTGACGCTGTTAACCATGTTCATTTCATCCCATTTTGAGACAGTCCACAATCAGTGCTCGGCAGCGCTTGACTCATAGCCAGAGTCCCGCAAAACCTTAATCATTCGTTAACCCGATTTCGTTTTTCTCAAATCGATTCGGGCTAACACGGATATGATTTCGGAATGAGTTAAGGGAGAAAATGATGAACAGGGATGTGAGAAAGCCGCTTTTGCGCAAGCTTGCGGTACTGGCCGGAACAACGATGATGGCAGTAACGCCCGTCAGCGCATGGGCCGCAACCGTTTTGGTCAACAGCTTTGTTGGCACATCTGATCGCAACACGCGCGCGCTCGGCATCGGCCTCCAGCCACCAGACGTGAACGGTGCCGTTGGAACGACGCAGTTCGCCCAGCTTCAGAACGGCAGCTTTGCGGTTTATGACAAGTTTACCGGCGCGCTGCTTGGGCCACGCGTTACCGACAGTGCTTTCTTCCTGCGTGCAGGCGGCACAGCAACGGGCGGCGATGTGCGCATCCTGTTTGACAAGACTTCGAGTCGGTGGATTGCAACCGGATTTGGCTCCACGCAAAACGTCATCCAGATTGCAGTTTCAGTGACTGACAATGCGCTTGGCGCGTTCCGCACGGTCAGCTTCAATGGCCTTCCGGGCGCTGTCGCTGGTGGTGCTGCCGATTACCCAACGCTTGCACTTTCGGGTGATACGGTCACGATCGGAACGAATAACTTCATTCCCGCCACACCAGGTGGCGCGTCGCGTCCGTTCCGCGGCACGACCCTCAACACGATCTCGCGCTCGGATCTGTTCGGTGCGGGCGCACCATCGGTTGCCAGCCTTCGTCAGTTCAACACGCCGTTTAATGGCACAACCATCATCGACGATGGCTTTGCGCAACAGGGCGTGTTTCGAGCACCTAATGGCAATGGCGTGACGTCAGTTGTGGCGGTTGCACTCAATGCAAACGACCTCGTGACGTTCGACATTCTTGCCAATGGCACCAAGACGACAACCAGATTCCTTGGTGCGACTGACTATCAGGCCAATCGGCCGGGTCGTCAGCCTGATCTTGGCAATACGGGCAATGCGCGCGTTGTTGATACACTCGATGACCGCGTGTCCTCGTCAGTCTATCAGGTCAATGGCAAAATCTACGCTGTCCACACGGTGACGCCGCTTGGCCAGGATCATACCGTGGTTCGCATTTCGGTGATCGATGCAGCAACCAAGACATTGCTGTCAGAAACCGACATCACCGGCCCAGATAATAGCTTCGATTATTATGAAGGTTCGCTTGCCGTGAACAATCATAACCAGCTCGTAGTTGGTTTCGTCCGTTCGGGCGATAGCACGCACCCCGTTGATGGCCGGATCAGCATTCTTGCCAAGTCGTTCAATACAAACGCCAATGGTACGCTGACCGCAACCAGCGGCGAAATCCTGATCAAGCAAAGCCCGGTTGATAGCTATCATCTGGGTTCGGCATTTGGATCGCCAGCGGCGGGCCGTCAGCGCTTTGGTGATTACAGTTCAGTGACACTTGATCCTACCAATGATCAGCGTTTCTATGTGATCAACGAATTCGCTGATTTCTTCAACAACGCAGCGGGTGGAAACCCAGCCGGTTCGGGCTTTGCCCGCTTCGGCACTTTCGTCGGCATCATTGGCGTCAGCGCCATTCCAGAGCCTGCAAATTGGGCAATGATGATCGCAGGCTTCGGACTTGTCGGTGGTGCAATGCGCCGTCGCAAGACCATCGTGAAATTCGCGATCGCGTAATCGACGCGTTACTCAGGCTAAAAAAGGGCGGGTGGAGAGCAATCTCTGTCCGCTTTTTTGCGTAACGGGGTGATGATGATTGATGGCGGATAGGTCGATCAACCGCCCCGTCGTCACCCGCGAGCGAAGCGCGGCAGTCCAGTGGTCTGGTGTTTCCGTTACTTTCTGGATTGCCGCAATCGCTTCGCTCCGTCGCAATGACGGTGAATCGATGTGCCCAGGTTTGGTCAAGGCAGACGCGCTCGCCTGCCGCCGCTCGCGCGTAGAGGCGATGTTCGCCTGATACCTAGGCTCATTGAGGGTTACTCAGGGCAATCTCCCGTTTCCTGAGGTTGTCGAAGGGTTGCCCTTGCTTTTCATAGCCATCACGTACCAAGGACAGCCCTTCGATAGGCTCAGGACAAACGGAAATAGGTACATATCATTAAACGTTTGTATGAGCCCCGCACGCGCAATCGGCTTTGTGTCAGAACGATCTCACTGCATGAATGGCGGGTCGGCAATCTGTTGCCGCGCTTCGTTCATCAGCCGGCCCCAATTCGCCGACAGTTCATTGAAATAAGCGTCATCGTCCTGAATCCGGCGGCGGATGACAGGCCGGTCGCGGCCTTCGGGGATGACAATCAGATCAAGCGGGCGACCGACCGACAAGTTCGATCGCATCGTTGAATCAAACGAGATCAGCCCGACTTTAACCGCTTCATCAAGCGGCGATTCCCATTGCAGCGCGCGATCTAGGATGGGCTTGCCGTATTTGAACTCGCCAATCTGGCCGTAGGGGCTGTCTTTCTGACACTCGATAAAATTGCCTTCGCTATAAACGAGATAGAGCATCAATGGCTCATCACCGATGCGCCCGCCGAGCAACAGCGAAACATCGGCGTAGATCCGTGATCCTTCGAGCGATTTTCCGATGTGTTTGCGCGCGATCGACAGCGCCTCACCGACGAGCTGTGCAACGCGAAACATCGACGGCATATCCTCGACGCGCCTCCGCCCCTCATCGGCGTGCAGCGGTTCAAGCCCCTCATTGAGCATCGAAAGCATTGACTGTGTGACAGACAGGCTACCCGCAGACGCGCAGATGACGATACCTTGATCGTCTTCAAGCAAGGTGTGAAGCTTGTTATACGTCGAGATATTGTCGATCCCCGCGTTCGTCCGCGTATCGGCAATGATCACGAGGCCCGCCTTGGGGCGCATACCCACGCAATAAGTCATCGTCTGGCCACTCCTGCGAAAAATTAGCCCTGTTTCTGTGACATAGCAACGCGTACTTCGACGTCGAGCACTTCGACGCCGCCTCCGCGCCGTGTACCTGACAGCGGCGTCGAATCGCGTGCATCAAGGCCAATGGCGACGCGCACATAGGTTTCCTGCGGTATGCGGTTCATTGATGGGTCAAACGCCATCCACCCCAGACCATCGATAAACAGTTCGGCCCAGCAATGTGCCGAACGGTGCGTCGTGGCATTTGGACCGTCAAGACAATGCCCCGACACCAAACGCGCCGGATAACCCAGCGACCGCGCCGCAGAAATCAGCACATGCGCGCAGTCGCGCACGCTGCCCCGCCCGATTGCGAGTGCATCGGCTGCGGTATGCGTTTTGGCTGTACGACCAGGCTGTGGTTTGATCGCATGATGAACCGCTTGGGTGAGCGCAAACGCGGCGTCGAGCGAGTGATTGGTCGTCAGCCCGGCATCACACCCGAGCGCGACGATTGCGTCATCGGGCTGTGTGAGTGGCGTGGTGCGTTCAAAGAATAGCGGAGGCAGCGTTTCGACACAGCCACTGACTATACCGCCGCTGTCATCGGTTAAAACCTCGCCGCGCACCATCAGTTCGATCGCCGTAATCGGGCCGTCGACATAAAGCATTGTCGTGATATTTCCGTAGCCGTCGCGTCCTTCACGAAGCCGCGCATCACAATCGACATCGATCCGCCAATCGCTGACGCTTTGCCCT